>DASRIY010000163.1:0-4688 GCA_035649755.1 Candidatus Methylomirabilota bacterium | reverse complement strand
TCGTGGTACCCAAGGGCTTTTTCCCGCAGCAGGACGCGGGCCGGCTCACCGGGAGCATCCAGGCCGAGCAGGACATCTCGTTCCCGGCCATGCGCGACAAGATGAGCGAGTTCGTCAACGTGGTGATGGCCGATCCGGCCGTCGCCAACGTCGTGGCCTTCACCGGCGGCGGCGGGGGAGGCGGCAGCACCACCAATACCGGCCGGATGTTCGTGGCGCTGAAGCCGCTCGCCGAGCGCGGCCACCTTTCGGCCGATCGCGTGCTGGATCGGCTCCGCGGCAAGCTCTCTCACGTGCCGGGCGCCACGCTGTTCCTTCAGGCCGTGCAGGATCTCCGGATCGGCGGGCGCTCCAGCAACGCGCAGTTCCAGTACACGCTGCAGAGCACGAACCTGGCCGAGCTCAATGCCTTCGCCCCGCAGATGCTGGCGAAGCTCCGCACCTTGCCGGGCCTGCGCGACGTGGCGACCGACCAGCAGAACCGGGGCCTCCAGGCGGCGCTCGTGATCGATCGCGACGCGGCGTCGAGGCTCGGCATCACCGCGCAGGCGATCGATGATGTGCTGTACAACTCGTTCGGCCAGCGCCAGGTCTCGACGATCTTCACGCAGCTCAACCAGTACCACGTCGTCCTGGAGGTGGCGCCCCAGTTCCAGCAGAATCCCGACGCGCTCCGGACGATCTACGTGAAGTCCTCGACGGGTGCTCAGGTGCCGCTCTCCGCCATCACGCGCTTCGGTCCGAGCACGACGCCCCTGGCCGTGAATCATCAGGGCTTCTTCCCCTCGGTGACGCTCTCGTTCAATCTCGCGCCGGGGGTGGCCCTCGGCGACGCCGTCGCCGCCGTGCAGGAGGCCGAACGACAGATCGGCGCGCCGGCGTCGATCCGCGCGAGCTTCCAGGGCACCGCCCAGGCCTTCCAGGCCTCGCTCCGGACCCAGCCACTCCTGATCCTGGCCGCGCTGCTCGCCGTCTACATCGTGCTCGGCGTGCTCTACGAGAGTTACGTGCACCCGCTCACGATTCTCTCGACGCTACCCTCGGCGGGCGTCGGCGCCATCCTGGCGCTGCTGCTGGTGGGAAACGATCTCGACATCATCGGGCTCATCGGGATCGTGCTGCTGATCGGGCTCGTGAAGAAGAACGCCATCATGATGATCGACTTCGCGCTCGACACGCAGCGCCGTGACAACAAGCCGCCGGCCGAGGCCATCTACCAGGCGTGCCTGCTCCGGTTCCGCCCGATTATGATGACCACCATGGCGGCGCTGCTCGGCGGTCTGCCACTGGCTCTCGGCACCGGCACCGGCGCCGAGCTCCGCCGGCCGCTCGGCATCACGATCGTGGGTGGGCTCATCGTCTCGCAGCTCCTGACGCTCTACACCACGCCGGTCGTCTATCTCTATCTCGAGCGCGTGCGCTCGGTGCTCAGCCGTCGACGCGCCGGGGCTCTCTCCACGCGTTCCGCGGAGGCGCGCGGATGAGGCATCGTCTCGGTCTGGTTTTGTTCATCGCGCTGGTCGCGTCGATGGCGGCGTGCTCCGAGGGCAAGGTGGAGTCGAAGACGCCGCCGCGCCGGGCCGCCATTCCAGTGGCGGTGGCGGCGGTCGAGCAGAAGGCGGTCCCGCTGCTCGTGCAGGCCATCGGCTCGGTCGAGGCGTACTCGGTCGTCTCGGTCCGAGCCCAGGTGGGCGGCGAGCTGATGCGCGTACACATCAAGGAAGGCCAGGACGTGAAGAAGGGCGATCTCCTCTTCACGATCGATCCGCGCGTCTACGAGGCCGCGCTGGCCCAGGCGCAGGCCACGCTGGCGCGCGATCGCGGCAACGTGCAGCAGGCGAAGGCGGTGCTCGAGCGCGACCGGGCGCGCGTCAGCCAGGCCAAGGCGGCCCTCGAGCGCGACCGCGCCCAGGCCAAGAACGCCGAGACGCAGGAGCGCCGCTACCGCGATCTGCTCGGCAAGGAGCTGATCGCGCGCGAGCAGTACGACCAGATCAAGGCGACGTACGACTCGCTCAACGCCACGCTGAGCGCCGACGAGGCCGACGTGGTGGGTGCCGAGGAGACCGTGCGCGTCGACGACGCCGCCATCAAGAGCGCCGAGCAGGTCGTGCGGGCCGACGAGGCGGCGGTGGACAACGCGCGGCTGCAGCTCGGCTACACGGTGATCCGCTCGCCGGTCGACGGCCGCACGGGGAGCCTCATGCTGCACGAGGGCAACCTCGTCCGCGCCGGCGGCACCAACGACTCGACCTTGCTCGTGATCAACCAGGTCCAGCCGATCTACGCCTCGTTCACGGTGCCGCAGCAGCAATTGCCGGCCATCAAGCGCTACATGGCCCAGGGCGCCTTGAGCGTCGAGGCCGTGCCGACCGGCGAGACGCGTCCGGTCACGGGCACCGTGACCTTCATCGACAACGCGGTCGACCCGACGACGGGCACCATTCGTCTCAAGGCGCAGTTCGCCAACGAGGAGCGGCGCCTCTGGCCCGGGCAGTTCGTGAACGTCGCGATGACGCTGGCCATCGAGCCCGACGTGATCGTCGCGCCCGCGGCGGCGGTGCAGACCGGCCAGCAGGGCGCCTACGTCTTCGTCGTCAAGCCCGACTCGACGGTCGAGACGCGCCCCGTCGTCGTCGCGCGGAACCAAGGCAACGACGCGATCATCACGAAGGGCCTCAAGGCAGGCGAGAAGGTCGTCACGGACGGACAGCCGCGCCTTGTTCAGGGCTCGGCGGTCGAGGTCCGCCAGCCGCCCGCGCGCGGCCGCTAGCGCCGGCCGGTCACGTACCGACCGATCAGTCCAAGCACGACGCCTCCGGTGACGATCACGACCGGAGCGCTGAGCAAAAACAACGCGAACCGCGTAAGGTCTTCCATCCGTCGTCTCCTCTCGATTCACCCACCACCAGACGCACGCCGCCACGGACGACGGTATGGCGCGGGGATGAGAGCGCTGTGAGAGCCGTGTGAGAATTTTCTACACGCCGCAACCCCCTAATTTTTTGGCTTGATTTATGCTCGGATCAACATTAGAACTATGACCACCTGAACGTACTCACCCCAGGTCGGAAAGCCGCGCGGGAGGGCGACGATGGAGCACGGACGTCTGGTGCTCGAATCAGTGGCTGAGTCGCCGAGCGGCGCGACCTCTGTCGCCCAACCGGTGGTCAAGATCCGCGGCGACCGGGCCTGCGCGTTCGAGGACCAGGTCACCGTCGAAGAGCCGCTCGAGATCCGGCTCGCCGGCCGGAGCCTGTCGATCACGATGCGGACACCCGGCCATGACGAGGAGCTCGTGGCGGGCCTCCTGGCTGCTGAGCGCATCGTCGAGGGCCCCGACGACATCGAGCTGATCGCCCACTATCCGGGGCCGCGCGACGAACCCGAGCTCAAGAACGTCATCAATGTCCTCTTGAAGCGGGTGAACCGCGTGTCGCGCGAGCTTGCCGGCCGCCGCGTCATCACCTCGTCGGCGTGCGGGCTCTGCGGACGATCGACGGTCGAGGGGATTCTGGGGGATACGGCGCCGATCGACTCCTCTCTGCGGGTGCCGATCGACTTCTTCTACCGGCTCCCGCCCGCGCTGAGCGCGGCCCAGCGCACGTTCGAGAAGACCGGGGGCCTCCACGCGGCCGGACTCTTCGACAGCACCGGCCGGCTGTGCGTTCTCCGCGAAGACGTAGGCCGCCACAACGCGGTCGACAAAATCGTCGGTCACATGCTCCTCTCGCGCAACTTTCCGCTCGATGACCACGTTCTCATGGTCAGCGGCCGCGCCGGCTTCGAGATCGTGCAGAAGGCGCTCGTCGCCCGTATCCCGATCGTGGCCTCAGTGTCCGCGCCTTCGAGCCTGGCCGTCGCGCTCGCCCGCGCGTGCGGGATGACGCTGGTCGGCTTTCTGCGCCGGGACGGCCTGAACATCTACGCCGGGGCCCATCGTGTGACCGGCGCGGGCGTCGACGACGAGGAAACGCCATGACACCAGTCCGGCTCGCGGACCGTATTCGACCTAGACCTATCGTGGATGTGAACCCGACGCAGATCCCGGGGAGGGCTCACGCATGCAGCAGCTGACCCGACGCGATTTGCTGAAGCTCGGAGTCGCCGGTGCCGGCGCGGCTGGTACGACCGCGCTCGGCTTCGATCTCGCCCAGGCGGTCGCGGTCCAGCGCGACCTTCGTATCGCCGGCGCCAAGGAAGTCCACTCGCTCTGCCCCTACTGCGCCGTCGGGTGCTCGATCGTGGCCTACACCAAGCAGGACGCGAAGGGCCACACCCAGCTGCTGCAGATCGAGGGCGACCCCGACAGCCCCGTCAACGAGGGGCGCCTCTGCCCGAAGGGCGCGACCGCCATGCAGCTCGCGGTCAGCGGCCGCCGGGTCGAGAAGCCCTTGTACCGGGCGCCCGGCAGCGATCGCTGGCAGGAGATCTCGTGGGACGAGATGCTCGACAAGCTCGCCCGGCGGATCAAGGAATCGCGCGACGCGACGTTCGTGACAGTCGACGCCAAGGGCAACACCGTCAACCGGACCGAAGGCATCGCGTTCGCCGGCGGCGCCACCTTCAGCAGCGAGGAAGGCTACTTCGCGGCCAAGCTCATGCGCACCCTGGGGGTGGTGCACATAGAACAGCAGGCCCGAGTCTGACACGGCCCCACGGTCGTCAGTCTGGCGGCCACATTCGGT
>DASRIY010000162.1:0-7126 GCA_035649755.1 Candidatus Methylomirabilota bacterium | reverse complement strand
CGACGCGCTGTCGGTGCCGATGGACTCGGTGACCGTCGTGCCCGGCGACACGACGGGCGTCTCCCATGGCGTGGGCGCGTTCGCGAGCCGCGTGGCGGTGCTGGCGAGCGCCTCGGCGGTGCGCGCCGCCGGCGAGGTGCGCGCCAAGGCGCTCGCGGTGGCGGCGGGCCAGCTCGAGGCGGCGCCGGCGGACCTGGTGCTGGAGGAGGGGCGCATCACCGTGCGCGGCGTGCCCGACCGCGCGCTGACCCTCGGCCAGATCGCGGCCATCGCGACCTCGCCCCGGCCCGGCTTCTCGCTGCCCGGCGGGCTGCCGCCCGGGCTGGAGGCCGAGGCCTTCGTGCCGGCGACCCAGTCCACCTACTCGAGCGGCGTCCACGCCGCGGTGGTCGAGGTGGACCCGGAGACGGGGACGGTGCGCCTGCTGCGCTACGTCGCGGTCGACGACTGCGGCACCGTCATCAACCCGCTGGTCGTCGAGGGCCAGGTCCACGGCGGGGTGGCGCACGGCGTGGGCAATGCCCTGCTGGAGGAAGTGGTGTACGACGGCGCGGGCCAGCTCCTGACCGGCACGCTGATGGACTACGCGCTGCCCCGCGCGGCCGACATGCCCGCGCTCGAGGTGCACCACGTCGTCACGCCGTCGCCGCTCAATCCGCTGGGCGTGAAGGGCTCGGGGGAAGGCGGCACGCTCCCGGCGCCGGCGGCCATCGCCAACGCGATCGCCGACGCGCTCTCGTCGCTAGGGGTGGAGGTGACGGAGATGCCGCTGACGCGTGAGCGCCTGTGGCGAAGCGTCAGACAGGCCGAGCGTCGCCGCTCGACGGCCGCGCTGCGCGGCTGATCCCGCGGCTCACACCTTCCGCAAGAAGTCGAAGTCGCAGCCGTGCTCGGCCTGGAGCACGTGGTCCATGTAGAGCTTCGCGTAGCCGCGGGCCGGCGGCGCCGGTGGACGCGGCATCGCGGCGCGCCGCCGCGCCAGCTCGCCGTCGTCGACCAGGAGGTCGAGCCGCCGGTCGGTGACGCTCAGACTGATGCGGTCACCGTTTCGCACGAGCGCCAGTGGGCCACCGACCGCCGCTTCCGGCGACACGTGGAGCACGATCGTGCCGTAGGCCGTCCCGCTCATGCGCGCGTCCGAGATTCGCACCATGTCCTTGACGCCGGCTCGCGCCAGCTTCGCGGGGATCGGCAGGTAGCCGGCTTCGGGCATCGCGTAGCCGCTCTTCGGCCCGGCGTTCTGGAGCACGAGGAAATCGTCGGGGTTCACGTCGAGATCGGGCGTGTCGATGCGCGCCGAGAGATCATCGAGCGAGGTGAAAACCACCGCCCGTCCCTCGCGCTCGAAGAGCGCCGGGTCGGCCGCCGAGCGCTTGATGATGGCGCCGCCGGGCGCCAGGCTTCCGAAGAGCGCGGCCAGCCCGCCCACCTTCTGATAGGGATCGGCGAGCGGCCGCACGACGTCGCGATCGACCCACGTTTCTTCGGCGGCGAGTCGCTGACCGAGCGTCTGGCCCGTCACGGTCATGCAGTCCAGATGAAGCATGGGCGCCAGCTCGCGCAGCACGGCGCCGAGGCCGCCAGCCGCGTTGAGGTCCGACATGTAGTGCTGCCCCGTCGGCTTCAGATCGACCAGCACGGGCGTCTCGTCGCTCAGCGCGTTCAGGCGGCGCAGCGAGATCTCGACGCCGGCGCGCCCGGCCACCGCCGTGAGATGGATGATGGCGTTCGTCGAGCCGCCGATGGCGAGCAGCACGCGCAGCGCGTTCTCGACCGAGCGCTCGGTGATGATCTGGCTCGGCCGGAGCCTGGTCGCCGCCAGCGTCACCGCCTGCTGCCCGCTCGCCTCCGCCGCGCGCAGCCGATCGGCGTGCACGGCCGGAATCGCCGCCGTGCCCGGCAGCGCCATGCCGATCGCCTCGGCGATCGAGGCCATCGTGCTCGCGGTGCCCATGACCGCGCAGGTGCCCGCGGTCGTCGCGAGATTCTCCTCGATCCGCTCGATCTCGGCCGCGGTGACGCCGCCGGCGCGGTACTTCGCCCAGAAGCGCCGACAGTCCGTGCACGCGCCGAGTCGCTCGCCGCGATAGGCCATCGGCATCATCGGTCCCGCCAGGAGCTGTACGGCGGGCACGTCGGCCGAGGCCGCGCCCATGAGCTGGGCCGGCACCGTCTTGTCGCAGCCGCCCACCAGGACCACCGAGTCCATCGGCTGCGCGCGGATCATCTCCTCGACGTCGATGGCCATGAGGTTCCTGAACATCATGCTCGTCGGGTTCAGGAATACCTCGCCGAGGGAGATTGTCGGGAAATCGATCGGCAGCCCGCCGGCCGCGAGCACGCCGCGCTTCACCGCCTCGATCAGCTCCGGGAAGTGCCGGTGACAGTTGTTGAAGCCGCTGGCCGACTGGGCGATGCCGACCACGGGCCGCGCCAGCATCGCCTTCGAGTAGCCCATCGACGTCGCGAACGAGCGGCGCAGGTAGAGCGCGAAGTCCGGGTCGCCGTAGTTGGTGAGCCCGCGCGCGAGACCGTGTGGCGTGCTCGATGGCGTCATGCGGTGCCCAGCCGGGCGCCCGCGGCGAGCCCCGCGCTCTTGGCGTATGCCCCGGCGGCCACCTTCTGACCGCCGTCGGCGCGCACGCGGGTCACGAGGACCCGCCCGCCCGGCGCGGCGACGGTCATGCCTGTGTCGTCGACCGCGAGAACCTGTCCGGGCTGGCCGGCAGCGCCGCCCTCGAGCTTCTTGGCGTCGAGGAGCTGCACGGTCGCGCCGCCGAACGTGGTCCAGGCGCCGGGCTGGGGATCGGCCCCGCGAATGAGATTCCACGTGGTCTGCAGCGGCTTCTGCCAGTCGACCTGCACGTGCTCCTTCTTGCACCAGCCCTCGTACGTCGCCTTCGCCTCGTCCTGGACGATCTTCGGCGCCTTGCCCGCGCGCACGAGATCGACGCCCTCGAGCAGCGCCGCCACGCCGAGCGGGAAGAGCCGGTCGAAGTAGAGGCTGCCGAGCGTGTCGGTGTCGCGGATCTCGACTTCTTTCTGCAGCAGGATCGGTCCGGTATCGAGCCCCTGGTCGGGCCAGAAGATGGTGAGCCCGGTGCGCGTGTCGCCCTGGATGATCGGCCAGTTGATCGAGCTCGGTCCGCGATGGAGCGGGAGCAGCGAGGGATGGTACTGGATCGTGCCGCGCGTCGGCATGTTCAGCACTTCCTCGGGCACGATGAGCGTGACGTAGGCCATCACGCACAGGTCCGCCTTGAGTCGCCCGAATTCCTCCCACACCTCGGGCTTGTTACGGAACGACTTCGGCTGATGGATCGGCAGACCGCGCGCGAGCGCGGCCTCCTTCAGTGGATCGACCCGTCCGCCCTGCGCCGGATCGGGGGCG
Organism: Candidatus Methylomirabilota bacterium; assembly: GCA_035649755.1. Classification (GTDB taxonomy): domain Bacteria; phylum Methylomirabilota; class Methylomirabilia; order Rokubacteriales; family CSP1-6; genus AR31. The sequence goes on along the minus strand of DASRIY010000162.1, from coordinate 3,735 downwards.
CAGTAGACGCCGACGACGTTTTCCCCGCGCTCGAGGAGCGCTTCCAGCACGCTCTTGCCGAATGCCTGCTGCCCGTGGACGACGATGCGCATGATGTCCTCTCCCGAGGGGCCTCGATCAGCCCTGGACCATGGTGGCATTGATGTCTACACGATTGCGGGCTCGATGAGCAAGCGCGGCGTGGGGCTTGACTCCTGGAGGCATTTCCCGGCTGTCGGCCTCGAACTGCGCGCTGTCCCTCCTGGGCTTGCCGAGGGACATGAGTGACCTCTTTGTCGCGATGACCGTGACGACCGCCTATGATAGCGCGGCAGGAGGTCGGCTAGACTTGGCGCTCTCCCGGCTGCTCCCGCCTGAGTCGCGCTGAGCGGTCAGTTGCATTGTCTCGCGGAGCGCGGCAACTGCCGCCTCGGTCTCGCGCATCAGGACCTCCGCACAGTCACTCAGCTGATGGCTCTCCTTGACGAGCCTGCGTGCGGCGTCGCGAACCTGTTGCGCCCGCTCGCGTAGTTCAGCCGGAAGCATTGCGCAGCCGTACAGGTGGTGGCGAATACTCTCGGTCAGGTCGGTACTACACCGGCGGCAGACGTACGTACGATTGTCCAGAAGCCCCGAGGCAAGCTCATGCCGCTGAATGAAGCTCTGGGCGCACGAGGGGCACTTTGCCACGGCGTGACCCCGGCAGTACCGGAAGAGCAGCAGCCGCTCCTCACGGCTCAGGTGACGAGGTCTCTGGCAGTCGAGATGCACGACCCGACCGCCGCGGACGCGGACGGCATCGTCGCACGCGATCACTTGCAGACAGCGCGGACACTGCGGCAGTGGCTCACGCAACGTCGAGGTCGCCGATCTCCTTGATTGGCTTGCCGACGCTGGCCTTGAGCACTTTCTCGACGGCGTCGACCGACGGTCGCTGGTCCCCTTGCACGTCCACGCCGCCCCACGCTTTTTGCCCGTCGTGCTCGACGGTCAGCGACAGGCGGTTGCCGAACCGCTTCACGCTCTTGAGCACGCCCTCACCAGGCGGCACCGTCATGGGGCCGATCTGGACCAGCAGCTGCGGCGGCCATATGTGCATGATCGCCATTCCGGATGTTCTGGTGACCTCGCGAAGTTTCATGGAGGCTCCGAGTTGGAGGGCGCGCAGGACGCAGCATCCGATCGACGATGCGTCCTGCGTTGCGTCCCTATTCGGGTCGTTTGGGCGTTTCGGGGGCCGGCTCGCTCTGACCGCGGGATAGTCGGGTCAGGACCTTGCGGCCGTCGCCTTGCTCGCGGTACATCGCGATCACGATCATGCCCTTTTCGAGAACGCCGGGATTGAACTGTGCTCCTGGCGGCGTCAGTAGCTTCGTGCCATCGGCAAGCGTGAGCTCCGTTCCGGAGTCGTCGACACTCTGCACCCGACCAACGAGCATCTTCTCCTCGGGTTGCGTCTGAGCCAGCGCGTACAGCGGCGCGAGCACACACACGAGGACCATACCGACGAGCATCACTACCCTGTTCACTGAGCCCCTCCCGTGCCGCAGATTCCTGCGTCAGTTCTCATCGAGTCTCATCGAGTTCGGATTGGTTGGTTGCCGCAGTTCAGGCCGCACTGGCTCCCCCGTAGCCTGGCCTCCGGAGAAGATGCTCGCGCGAGACGCGGATCACGCAAGCAATCACTGTGCCCCGTGGTGCCCGCTCGATGGGTCGGCAGTCTTTTCGTGCGGATATCCGCCCGACCACGATGCGGCGCATGCGACAGGTGGCAGCGACTACCGAGTAAGGATTGCCGCCGAGCGTAGATTCTTCCTGCCGACAGCGCCTGCAGCTCCTCAAGGGGTGGCTCCAAGGTCCACCCAGGTTGCCGGCCTTCACTTTGGGTCGTGTTCGCGATCTCGATCACCGCTTCGGCGATTCGCTGGGCGTTGAAGGGGCGGGCTTCGCCGGCTTCAGGAGTTTAGTCAAGATCTTGTCGCCATTTTCCTCCCGATACCCGGCGACCACCATGGTGCCCTGTTGGAGCGCTCCGGGCTGGACTACCGATCCTGGCGGTGTCAGTAGCTTGGTGCCGTCTGTGAGGGTAATCTTGGTTCCAGTTTCGTCAACGTGTTGAACCTGACCAACTAGCATCTTCTCTTCCGCTTGCGTCTGAGCTAGCGCGACCGCCGGGGCGAAGCCAAGCAGTGCGACGAGAGCTGCGAGCACGAGTTTCTTCACTGAATTCTCCTGTACCGCAGGGCCGCTGCGGCAATAAGTTGTTGATGACTATCGGCTGGCTCGTGGCTTTCTGCGGAAGCTCAAGGGCGCTCGGGGGCAAGACCGGTACTTCACCCCCGAGCGACGTGTAGGTTTGCGCAGCGTCATGGCTGCGCGTCCCGGCGTGCGCCGGGACTCGGGATAGCGACGCTAGACCAGGCGCGTCATCACCAGCGAACCAGCGACGACGCGCCACTCCCACCCGGTGGTGCCTCCATGATTGACTCCAATAGGGTTAACACCCTGACCTGGAGGTGGCGCCGGACCTCCCGTCAAGTGTCAGTCAACCGCCGTCCGTGTGGTCTGTCAACGAGTCCGGCGCGCGTCCCGACGTTCGGCTAGACTCTCCGCCAGCCATCATCGACAGAGGCGGCGCCTGCCGGTCACGCTGACTGTCAGCACGGGCCTCCGATGGTCCGAGCAGGCGCGGCTCCGGTGGGCTGACGTGGACCTGCTTACCAGGTGCGTCTCAGCAAGAATGGTCAGGCCCGGCGTGTGCCGCTCAACACCACCGCTCGCGCTGCTCTCACGGATTTGGGGACGCGGCGCCTCCACCCGACCGATCCGAACGAGCTGGTCTGCCGCGGAGCCTACCGCACCGTGAGCCGGGAGTTCGTGCGGGCCGTCCAAGCCGCGCAGGCCACCCCGCTCGGCTAACCGGGAGGAGGAAGCTGCACGTCTCGATGGCGTCACCTGGCACGCTCTCAGACATACCTTCGCTTCCCGTCCAGGTGGCCTCCGGGGTAGACTTGCGAGCGGTCCAAGAGCTAGGCGGCTGGCGGACTCTGAGCATGGTGCAGCGATACGCGCACCTGTCGCCGGGCCAGCTTGCGGCTGCCGTCGAGAAGATCGTAGCGACGCCCGTAGTGGACAGCCGCAAACGGCTCGAACTTCGGCAGAGCTTCGAGTCGGCAGCGAGGGTTCTTGGACGTAAGGAGCGAGACGCGGAAGTAAACTAGCGCGATACTTGGTGCGGAAGGGTGGCCGAGTCTGGTCGAAGGCGTCCGACTCGAAATCTTACGCGGTTCGGCGCTCCATCTCGGGCGTACCACGTCACACATCATCGTCATCGCATCGGGAACTTGTTGAGTTCGAGTGATTCCTGTCCTGCGACGACGCGCGAGCCTTCCTTCGACACCCTGGGACCACTTGTGCGCGAATTCCCTCGGCTCGATTTCCGCCGACGCGCGGAGCCTATGCCCGTGCGAGGGCCAATACGCATCAAGCACCACCACTTAGTCTCTTGCCACGACGGCAATGCGTCGCAGGCCGTCCAGCCACCGTCTAGGCCAACGAACGAGACGACGGGGGAACGGCACGGAATCTAGGTTACTCCTCGCTTGGGCGATCGCCGCGGCGTGCTTCTCCACGATCGCTCGGATCGCCGCCTGGGTCTCGGCCCGCTCGGCCACGAGGGCGTCATACTGAGCCTTCCAGAACGCGGCCGCTGCACCGATTGCCCTGGCGTTGACGTGGGCCTCGGCGTGTTCGCGC
>DASRIY010000161.1:0-2067 GCA_035649755.1 Candidatus Methylomirabilota bacterium | reverse complement strand
CGTCAGCGATGAGGACTTTTCGAACGATCGCCGTGACGACCGCGGTCTTCGGCGCGGTGGGGCCCGCGATCGGCGCGATGGTGATCTGGCTCGAGCGACCGCCAACGGGCTTCAGCAACGTCGTGCTGCTGTCGTACGTCTTCGGCGGCATCCCGGCGGCCTTGATCGCCGGGGCCGCCCTAGATGCCCAGAGCCTCCACGACCAGCCGCGCGAGCTCCTTGCGGAGCTTCTCGCGCACAGCGGCGTGCGCTCGGCTCCGGATCAAATTGCGAAGCTCGAACGGATCGGTGTCGAGATCGTAGAGCTCGTCCAGCTCGTGGTCGCGGCTCTTGTTGACCCAGTGAATGTACTTGTGGCGGTCGGTCCGTACCGCCTTGTAGGTCATACCCACGAGCCAGGGCATGGCGTTCTCGGCCCAGTACTCGATGAGGAACGACTTCCGCCATGCAGTCTTCCGCCCGGAAAAGAGCGGCAGCAGCGAGCGGCCCTGGATCTGCTGCCCCGGCCGGCCGCGCGCCAGCTCGATCAGGGTCGGCGCGATGTCCTGGCAGATGACCAGCTCGCGCAAACGAGTGCCGGCCTTGATCCGCCGCGGATAGCGAACGAGGAACGGTGAGCGGATGCCGTCCTCGTAGGCGAAACGGCGCTCGGGCCCGAGCCCGTGCTCACCGAAGAAGTACCCGTTGTCGCCGAAGAAGATGATCACCGTGTCGTCGAGCGCGCCCGAGCGCTCCAGCGCCTCGAAGAGGGCGCCGACGCCCTCGTCCACGGCCGCCATCATGCAGGCGCGCAGCCGGATCTCCTCTTGCGACCCCGGCTGGATCGCCTCGAGGACCGCCTTCGCGGCCTCTGATTGCTTCAGCGCCATCGCCTCGGCCCACGCGGGCTTGCTCTTCACGACCTCGGCGGGCGACAGCATGTTCGGCTTCTTCGGGAACACGCAACCCTGGTAAAGGCCCTCGTGACGTTCGGCGACCCGGTAGCCTCCGTGCTGGGCGAGGTCCAGCGTGCCGTCCGGGTGCTGGAACGCGTCGGGATGCACGGCCTTGTGGGCGAAGAACAGCGACCAGGGGCGGTCGTGCTTGCGTGAAACGAAGTCCACGGCGAACCGGTTGAGCAGATCGGTCATGTAGCCCTGGTGCTTCTCGTAGGTGCCGTTCACGTTCAGCGTGGGATCGTTCAGCCGGCCATGCCCGTCGAAGCTCACCCAGTGGTGGTAGCCTGGGCGCGGCCGGCCGTCGTTGCCCATGTGCCACTTGCCCACGTGGGCGGTCTCGTATCCGAGCTGTTGCAGCGCCAGATGATAGTTCGGCAGCCGGTGGCTCGCGGCGTCGCGCGCGACGTTGTCGATGATGCCGTGCCGGCTCGCGTACTGGCCGGTCATCACCGAGGCCCGGTTCGGCGAGCAGATGGGGGTCGTGTGAAAGGCTCGCTCGAACAGGGCGCCCTCATGGGCGATGCGGTCGGCGTTCGGCGTCTTCATGTACGGGTGGCCGCCGACGCCGAGCTCGTCGTGGCGCAGATCGTCGATCAAGATCACGAGGAAGTTGGGCTGTTTCACTGCGCTACGGCCTCCGGCCGAATGATACCGCCGGCGCTACTCCATCGCGGCGCCCGATGCAGGAGTAAGATACGGCGGTCGCGACAACATGCTACGGAGGGCCGCTATGCAGAAGACCGAATTCAAGCAGTCGCTGCTCGTCAAGCACGTCGAGGACACGAAGTTCGCGCCGATCCAGGCCAACAACGGCGCGCCTCGGCCGCAGTTCCTTTACCGCCAGCTCGGCGTCGAGGAGGCCACGGGCGGCGCGTACGACGCGCACGTGATCAAGGGCGTCCCGGGCTCGAAGCCGCCGATCGCGGAGCACAAGCACACCGAGCTCGACTTCCTCTTCGTCTACGTCCTCAAGGGCTGGATGAGCTTCCACTACCACGGCCACGGCGAGCACAAGCTGAAGGCCGGCGACTGCCACATCATCCCGCCGGGGCTGCCGCACACGGTGACCGGCTGGTCGGAGGACGTCGAGATCCTCGAGATCACCGCGCCCGGCCACTACAAGACGGTC
>DASRIY010000160.1:0-4678 GCA_035649755.1 Candidatus Methylomirabilota bacterium | reverse complement strand
GGGCGAGATGACCACGATCGGGTCCACGAAGCGGTCGAGCCGCTTGATCGACTCGGTGAGGCGCTTGACGTGGGTGGGCGAGAGATCGCGCTGATACGGGCTCGCCTCGCACTTGTCGCGCGGCAGGAGACAGAAGATCTGCCAGTGCTCGCCGACCGGCTCCTGGTAGAGCGCCAGCACCCGGCCGCCGTCGCGCTCGACCTGCGCCGCCAGCTCCTTGGCTTCCTTCGAGGGCTCTTTATCCGCCATCGCCGCCCCGTTTTCGCTCGTACGTTAGCACACCCGCCGACGGCCGCGGCTCACGCCGGCGCGCCGGTGCGGCGAAACAGCGCCATCCACTCCTGACCCTGCCGGAGCCGCACGGACCGCGGCCGGTAGGCACGCTCCAGCCGGAATCCCCGCGCGAAGAGCCGACGCACCTCGCCTTCGGACACGGCAAACGGCGGGCCGGCGGCCCGGCGACGCATCGGAAAGAAGCACGCGAGCAGCCAGCCGCCCGGCCGGAGAATCGCGCCCATCACACGGACGTACTCGGCCCGGCGCTTGGGATCGATGGCGCAGAAGCACGTGTATTCCCACACGCCGTCGAACGCGCGCTCGTAGTCGAGCGGGAGCGAGAAGATGTCGCGCTCGACGAACTCGGCGGCCACGCCGTCGGAGCCAGCCAGCGCGCGCGCCTCGGCGATCGCGGCCGGCGAGAAATCGAAGCCGACCACCGCGTGGCCGCGGCGCGTGAGATGGCGCGCGTCGTGGCCGCGCCCGCAGCCCGGCACCGCGACGCGGCCGGGCGCGAGCGGCGTGTGGTCGAGGAACTCGACCAGCGGCGGTGAGGGCTGGCGCAGATCCCAGCCGTCGCCGCCGCGCGCGTAGAGATCGGTCCAGAACTCGGGCGCGCTTACGCCGGCCATGTGAGCTCCTCGAAGTGATCGATCGCGCGCTCGGCGCCGGCTGCGCAGAGCTCGGACTGGGTGTGGGCGGTGCTCACGCCGATGACCCGCATGCCGGCGCCCCGCGCCGCGTGTACGCCGACCGGCGCGTCCTCGAACACGAGACAGTGTGCCGGCTCCTGGCCCAGGCCGCGCGCCGCGCGCAGGTAGACCTCGGGGTCCGGCTTGCCCCGGCAGACGTCCTCGGCGGTGACGACCACGTCGAAGCACTCGCGAAGGCCGATCCGATCCAGCATCGGCTCGGCGTCGGCGCGGGAGGCCGAGGTGGCCACCGCCCGGGGCACGCCCTGCGCGACGAGGCCGCCGACGAACGCGACGACGCCGCGAACCGGCGGCGAGCCCTCGCGCGAGAGCAGCCGGTAGTGGTGCTGCTTGCGCTCGGCGAGCCGGCGGGCCTCGGGCAGGGGAGTCGCACGATCCAGGAGCAGCGGCACCGCCTCGACGCTCGGCCGGCCGATGGTGAGACGCCAGAAGTCAGGCTGCCGCGGCGCGACGCCCAGCTCGTCGAGGAGGACGCGCCAGGCCTGGCGATGATGCGCTCCCGAATCGACCAGCACGCCGTCCATGTCGAAGATGACGGCGCGCGTCTCCACGCCTACCTGAGCCGGTAGAGCGGCGCCAGGGCGCGGAACGTGTCGAGCGCGGCGGACCGGTACTGCGCCGCGGTCCAGCGAGCCGCCTCGTCGGCCGGCACCGCCCGGCCGACGACGAACTGGCCGTCGCGCGTGCGCGTGAGCTCGTCGGCGAGCTCGGCGAGACTCTCCGGTGTGAGATCGGCCAGGGGCGCCGTCGGCTCGTCGTCATGCTCGTTCTTGAACCACCCGAGGTGGCGCATGCGCCGCAGGACGGGACCCACCTTCGGCGCGTTCTTCTTCCAGGCCGACGCCCAGCGCCGCTTCTCCGCGTGCTCGGGACCGATCTCGAAGAGGAACCGCACGCCGAGCCGCGAGACCGCCACCTTGAAGTGGCCGTGCTTCTTGTAGCCGCGCGCGTCGGGTCCGAACGCGACCCACGTGTCGTCCGGCGGATTCACCGTGCGTCGGATGTGCTTGGCCACGTGGACGAACACCTCGCCGCCGATCGAGCGGGCGACCGCGGGCGCCAGGGTCTCGCCCATCGCGTCGAGCTTCGGCCGGACGCGGACGCGGATCTCGCTCATGCGCGGCTTGAAGCCGCTCACGTCGAAGACTCTGAAATCGCCCGCGACGAATGCTGGGGACGGCATCGATGCTCTCCTCGGTACAGGGGGTCGACGAAATCGAGAACGCTACTATACGGGCTCGGCCCGCCACTGTAAACGGAGACGAAGCGCTCGCGCGCGCCGATTCAGATCTGCGGATCTTCCGCGGTCGGCGGCAGCCGCGTCTCGCCGACGACGGCTGAGACGACGAACGGCGGGCGCGCGCGGACCTCGTCATAGATGCGGCCGACGTACTCACCGAGAATCCCCAGGCCGATCAGCTGGACCCCGCCCACGAACAGGACCGCCAGGAGCAGCGCCGTTGCGCCGTGGAGCGGGACGGCGCCGACGAGGCTCAGGACGACGAGCGCCAGCGCCAGGACGAACGACACGCCGGACACCGCCAGGCCGAGTGCCCACGCGAGCTGCAGGGGCTTGTTCGAGAAGCCGAAGAAGCCGTCGAGGGCCAGGCGCACGAGCGTGGAGTAGGTGTGCTTGGTCCGCCCGGCGAAGCGGTCCCCGCGGTCGCACGGCACGCCGCTCTGACGGAACCCGGCCCAGCCGCGCATCCCACGCACGAAGCGCGTCCGCTCGGGCATGGCGTTCAGCACGTCGACGACGCGGCGGTCCATGAGCGAGAAGTCGCCGCTGTCGAGCGGGAGGTCGACCGCGCTGATGCGCGCGAGCACGCGATAGAAGACGTGATAGGCGAGGCGCTTGGGCCACGAGGCCTGCCGCGACTGGCGGATCGCGTACACCACGTCGTCACCGTCGAGCCAGCGCTTCACGAATTCCGGCACCACTTCGGGCGCGTCCTGCAGGTCGCCGTCCATCACGACGACGGCGTCGCCGGTGGCGGCCCGGAGTCCGGCCGAGATGGCCGCCTGATGGCCGAACGTGCGCGCCAGGCGGATCGACTTGATCCGGGGATCTTCGGCGTGCAGGGACGTCAGGAGCCGCCACGTCCGGTCCGTGCTCCCGTCGTCGACGAAGACGATCTCGAACGGCAAGCCGCCGTCGAGCGCCGCCTTGAGCCGGCGGATCAGCTCGGGAATGTTGTCCTCCTCGTTGAGGACGGGAACGACTACCGACAGGAGGCGGCAAGCGCGCGGAGTCATCTAAGCGTCGCCCACCCTAGCGTGGCGGTTTCCGAAGTGTCAAGCAAACGGACCGCCCATGGCGGCCCAGTCGCCGGTGATACAATCGGCGCGTGCCTGATCTCGCGCTCGTGACGGGCGGCGCCGGGTTCATCGGCTCGCATCTCGTGGAGCGGCTCCTCATGGACGAGACGCGCGTGCGCGTGCTCGACAACTTCTCGAGCGGCGCGCGCGCCAACCTTCCCTTCGCGGCGCGGTACCGCCGCCAGCTCGAGGTGGTCCGCGGCGACATCCGCAACCTGCCGACGGTGCTCCGGGCGGCCCGCGGGGCCCGCGTCATCTTCCACCAGGCGGCGATGCGGTCGGTGCCGCGCTCGGTGAAGGACCCGCTGGGCGCCAACGAGAACAACGTGAGCGGCACGCTCAACGTGCTCGAGGCGGCGCGCCGCTGCCGCGTCCCGCGCGTCGTCTACGCGTCGTCGTCGTCGGTTTACGGCGACCGCCCCGATCTGCCAAAGCGCGAGGACCAGCCGGTGTCGCCCCTCTCGCCGTATGCGGCCTCGAAGGCGGCGGGCGAACAGTACGCGGCCATCTGGACCCGGCTCTACGGGGTCGAGACGGTCGGGCTGCGCTACTTCAACGTGTTCGGCCCGCGCCAGGATCCCAAGTCGGAGTACGCCGCGGTGATTCCCCGCTTCATCCTGTGGGCGCTTCGCGGCCGCCCGCTCGAGGTGCACGGCGACGGCACGCAGTCGCGGGACTTCACCTATATCGACAACGTGGTCGAGGCGAACCTGCTGGCCGCCCGGGCGCCCGGAGCCGGCGGCGAGGCCTTCAACGTGGGCTGCGGGAGCCGCGTGAGCCTGCTCGAGATCATCGCGCGGCTCGAGGCCCTCACGGGCCGGCCGCTGGAGCGGCGGCACACGCCGGGGCGCGCCGGCGACGTACCCCACACGCTCGCGGACGTCTCGAAGGCCAAGCGGCTCCTGGGCTACGCGCCGCTGGTCGACTTCGACGAGGGCTTCCGGCGCACCGTTGAGTATTTCAAGTCCGCGCCCAAGAGCTAGATCCGCTGCCGGCCTCGCGCTGGCGGCGCTGGTGCTCGCTCTCGTCGCCGCGCCCGCGGCGGCGCCCTCGCAGAATCTCGTCCTCCAGGTCACCACGGAGCCGCCCGGCCTCGATCTGACGGCGACGCCCGCCTCCGCGACCGCGGGGGTGATCTTCTACAACGTGCAGGAGTGCCTGGTGAAGGTGGACCGCCACGGCAAGATCGTCCCGTGGCTGGCCGATCGCTGGCACACGTCTGACGATCGGAACTACACCTTCTTCCTCAAGCGCGGTGTGCGGTTTCACAACGGCCGCGAGCTCCGCGCCGCCGACGTGAAGTTCGTCTTCGACCGGGCGATGAACCCGGAGACGAAGCATCCCTATCCCGGTTACTACTCGGCCATCAG
>DASRIY010000159.1:0-2276 GCA_035649755.1 Candidatus Methylomirabilota bacterium | reverse complement strand
TCGTACTCCCAGTCTTCGGACTGATGCTTGATCACGCTGCCCTCGCGGACGGCTCCGCGGAGATCGGTGAGGAACAGGATGCGCTGCAGGCGCACGCGGCGCGGCGAGAGCGTCTCGGCAGTGATCCACTCCTTCGCCGACTTGTCCCGGTTCACGTCGTAGACGCGCACGTCCGTCGTGTACCCGGGCTTGAGGCTCTCGACCTCGACGTAGCTGTAGTCGACCAGATAGCAGCCGGCCATGCTCCGGACGGCCTGGAGGCCGCGGCCGAGCGCGTCACCGCCGACGTCGGCACCGAGGCCGGTGGCCGCAACGAGGACAAGGAGCGCCGGAAGCGTGACGGAGAATTTTGGCATCGTGTGAGCTAGCGTTCACCCGGCGCCGTGGTCTGTCAACTGATCTACCGCTTGACGTACACCGTGTCCCCTTCGACCCGCACCTGATACGTGGCGACGTCCCCCGAGACGGGTCCGCTGAGGAGCTTGCCGGTGCGAACGTCGAAGCAGGCGTAGTGCAGCGGGCACTCGATCACGTAGCCGGTGAGGTCGCCGGTCGACAGCGGGGCGCCGGCGTGGCCGCAGACGTCTCGCAAGGCGAAGAAGTCGCCGTTGACGTTCACGACGAGCGTGCGCTCGCCGCCGACCACGACGCGTTTCATAGCGCCCGGCGGCACCTCGGAGGCGGCGGCGACCGGAACGAAGCCTTCGAGCATGCCGCGGGCGCTCGGGCGACCGGCCTAGTTCAGCTTGAAGCCGAACATCCGCGCGGCGTTCTCCGAGGTGATTTTTCGGAGATCGCCCTCGGGGACGCCGGCGAAGATGCGCTGCAGGAAGTCGCGGGACTTCGGCCAGGTCGATTCGGCGTGCGGGAAGTCGCTCCCCCAGAGCATGTTGTCGACGCCGATCGCGTCGCGGAGCTGGATGCCGAGATCGTCCTCCATGAACTCCACGAACATGTTGCGCTGCCAGTAGTCGCTCGGCAGCATGCCGTCGCGCGATTTCCATCCGCGGGTGAACACCGGCCGCTCGCGATAGGTGAAGTCCATCTGCTTGAGCCAGTGAGGAATCCACGCCGCCTCGTGCTCGACCGAGCCGATCCGCAGCTTCGGGGTCCGATCGAAAACGCCGGCGAAGATCATCGCCGACAGCGAGTAGCGCACCCAGTAGTCCGTGGTGGACCGGCCGGCGCCGGTGAGCTCGCCCAGGTCCATCGTGAACTCGCAGCCGGGAATGCCGCCGCGCGGCGTGCCGATGTGCAAGAGCAGCGGCATCCCGACGTCCTGCGCGGTCCACCAGAGCCGGTCGTAGATCGGGTGGCGATACGGCCGGTCGGCCAGCGGTGAGACGGGGATGAACGCCCCGACCAGGCCGAGCTTCGCGCAGCGCTCCAGCTCCAGGCTCGCGTCCTCGACGTCGTCCACGTTGAGCATGGCGATGCCCTTGAGGCGATCCGGGAACGGCTTGCAGAACTCGGCGATCCAGTCGTTGTAGACGCGGCAGATCGCGGTGAGCAGCCCGCTGTCCGGGATGCGGTACCAGAAAAGGCCCTGGCTGGGCTGCAGACACGCGCCCCAGACCCCGTCCATCTCGTTCTCTTTGACCATCGCCTGCGGCTCGTAGGCGCCGAGGCGCACGTCTTCCCAGATGCCCAGGAAGTCGATGTTGGACGGATCCTCGAACCGCTGACCCGCCTGCATGACCGCGCCCAGCGTACCGGCCTGCCGGCCGTCGATGAACCACGCGTCGTACTTGCGGCCGGTCGGCGTCTCCACCCGCTCCATCCGCGGCGCGCGGTCGCGGTACCGCGGCTCGATGCGGTTCGTATAGAGATCGGGCGGCTCGATGATGTGAGAATCGGCCGAGATGAGCTTGTGCTCGGTCATCGCACCCTCCTCAATAGGCGCGTCTCGGCCGGCGGGGCCCCAGCCCCGCGACGGCCTGCAGCGCGCACATCCTCGTGCTCAGGGACGAAGCCCGTAGTAGGCGGCACAGTTGTCCCACAGGATCTTACGCTTGCTCTCCTCGGAGATCGGCAGCTTCAAGAACGACTCCACCGCCTGGGGAAACTTCGAGTCGCCGTGCGGGAAGTCGGTCGAGAAGACGATGCGGTCGTCGCCGATCGCATCGATGACGTGCTTCACCGGCTCCTCGTCGCACTCGACCGACACGAAGCACTGCCGCTTGAAGTACTCGCTGGGCGCCATCGTCAGCTCTTTCGCGTAGACGTCGCCGAGCCACTCCCAGTGCTCGTCCATGCGCCAGAGCAGGAACGGCACC
>DASRIY010000158.1:0-19735 GCA_035649755.1 Candidatus Methylomirabilota bacterium | reverse complement strand
TCAACGCGGCCCGAAGCTCAGATTGCACGGCGGGGTCGTGGATGCTCGCTGACCAATCGCAGATCGCATCCGCGTATCTTCCATTTTCGTCGAACAGCGGGAGGACCTCGTCGAGCGAGATCTCGTCACGTCGGCGCCGGCGACCGCGCAGCTTCTCGTACGCGGCGTTGGCCGTGATCCGATAGATCCAGGATCCGAGGGACGAGTCCCGCCTGAACGTATCGATCTTCCGGACCACGCTCAAGATTGCGTCTTGGATGACTTCCTCGGCATCCGCCGTGTTGCCGGTGATCCGGGCCGCCAGGCGATATGCGCGGTCGCCGTATCTCGCGATGAGCCGTTCGGCAGCGGTGGGGTCGCGCCGCCGCAATGCATCCACGAGCTCCCCGTCACGGTCGGTTCCGACATGGGCGGCGGTCTCGAAGCCGGTGAACGAAGTACCGATGGCGCTCGTCCTTCGACGGTCCATGCCGACTCTGTCCGGCCGCCCGTGATCTACAAAAAGTCCCCGCATGCCGATTTCTCCCAGGAGCGCGGCCTTACGCTCTTCCGCGATGCCGTTCTACGGCAAACGACACGCCAACAGAGGCCACCCAGTCCGAGTCACGGCTGCGGCGATCATTGCTCTGGCTTTCCAGCAAGATGCCTTGGGCAGAAAGCTCGAAATCTCGAGTCCGAAGGGACGAACTCGTGACGAATGCCCGACAATGGCGGGTTTTGGTCGCCGTTGTTGCCACGCGAGCGCCGAGTCCAGCGAAAGGCTGTCGGCGGAGTGGCTACGCCGACAGCCTCACCGCTGCCCCTCACGATAGCTGTCGACTGACCAGGGACCTGGACCAATCAGCACCAGCGTGACGATCGATGCGATGTAGAGAAGATCGCATTCGTATCCGGGTGCTCCGAACTGTGCCCTACCATCGCTGACGCCCAGCAGCTTGATCGAGCTGAAACCATACGGCAGATGAACCGTGAGGATTGCCACCACGAGCAGGATGATGCTCGGGACGCTGACGATCGAGACGAAGCCTCCGATCAGGAAGGCAATGCCACCCAGAATTTCAGTGGCGATCGTCAACCAGGCCATCCATTGTGGCGCTGGAACGCCGATAGCCTGGAGGATCGCCGCAAACGCTTCGGGTCCCTTGTGCCATTTCGCAAGGCCGTGTTCGAGAAATCCATAACCAACGATCAATCGAAGGGGGACCGCCACGTAGGGTGCACACTTCGCCCGTACATTCCGCCAGGCCCATGTGCCTTCGACGAGCATCCGCATTGTGGGCTCCTTCAGAAGGCAAGCGGCGCGCCACCAAGGAATCGGTCGAACCGACTGGAGGCATCTCGTTGAAGATGCTCACCCGAGCGCAGCAGCCGCACCGGGCCGGAACAGACGAAAGCGTGTCGAATCTCCGCCACTGACGGGTTCTCGTCGCGAGAACTGTCGCGGGATCATGACGGACGATCAGTCATGGCCTGCGGGACTCTTGCCTGTCTTCTTACCTGGGGGAGGACGGCCGGCGAGTGATATGAAGCTTCTTCAGCCTGTAGACCAACGAGGTCCGCTTCATTCCAAGCCGCGCGGCCGCACCATTCCGACCGCCGATAACCCACTCACTTGCTTCAAGTGCCTGGAGAATATGGTCCCGTTCCACCTGCGCAAGACCGCTCAGTGGCGCATTAAATTGCCTCGGAGAACCAAACGGCTCCAGCTCGGACGTTGGGGCGCGCAATACGCAGCGAGGAGACAGAATTACTGCCCGCTCGACAAAATTTTGCAGTTCCCGAACGTTTCCCGGCCAACGGTATCGCACCAGCGCATCCATAGTCTCCGAAGGGACTTCGTCGATTCTCTTGTTCATTCGCCGCCCGTACAGCGCCGTGAAATGCCAGACCAGTTTCGGAATGTCTTCCGTGCGCTGGCGTAAAGCCGGCACGTGGACCGGGAATACTTTCAATCGATAATAGAGGTCCTCGCGAAATGTCCCCTCCTTCACCATGGCGACCAAATCGCGATGCGTGGCCGCGATCAGACGCACGTCGACCTTATGCGTTTTGATGCTCCCGAGCCTCTCGAATTCCTGCTCTTGCAGGACGCGTAGCAACTTGGCTTGAAGCTCCAGAGGGATGTCGCCGACTTCGTCCAGAAACAGCGTGCCCTTGTCTGCCAGCTCAAAGCGCCCCGTTTTGTGCGTGATCGCCCCGGTGAATGCGCCTTTCTCATGACCGAACAACTCACTCTCCAGAAGTCCAAGCGGGATCGCGGCGCAATTCAATTTGACAAAGGCTCGTTCCCGGCGACTGCCCAGATTGTGGATTGCGCGCGCGATGAGTTCTTTACCCGTTCCGGTCTCGCCTAGGATCAGCACGCTGGAGTCTGTCGGTGCCACCACCGAGACTAGGTTCAATGCTGTCTTCAACGCGGGGCTGTCTCCGACGATTTCCCCGAACTCGGCCCGGATTTCCTCCTCGAGATAGAGTCGTTGTCTTGTCTCTTTGTCCCGGTCCTTTATCGCCTTTTCGTAGTCCAGCGCGTTCTCGACAGCAATGGCTACCTGGGCCGCCACCTGTTCCAGAAAGGCGACATCATCCTTGGAAAAAGCTCTCTCCGACCGCTTCAGAGCGGCCAAAACGCCGACGACGCCGCTTCTACCGACTAGCGGCAGGTCGCAGCCAGATATCAAGCCCTCCGCCATGACACGTTGGTAGAAGAGGCGGCCCACGCTGTTGCCGAAGCTGTCCGGGTCGTTGCGTACTTCCTCGAAGTGATTGAAGTGTTGAGTTTTGCCGGTCCAGAAAGCTTTGCCGCAGACCGAACCATGGACGGGTATGATCGTCCCGTCGCAGAGGAAACCTCGCGCTTCCGGGTTGTACAAAGTCGTCACGCGTAATCCGTTACCGTCGGCATCGGGAAGAAGCAACGCGCAAAAGTCACATCGTGTCACGCCCAGGAGATTCGTCGAAAGCGTCTCGACCAAATGCCGAAGATCCAGGTTCGAGGTCATGCTGTTCGTAATCTCCAGCAGCAAGCGCAGTCGGTCGCGTTCATGCCTCAGTTCGTCTTCCAGGCGCTCCCGTTCGCTCTCGTCCTGGCGTAATCTTTCTTCGGTTTTCTTCAATGCATCAATGTCGGTCGCTGTTCCGAACCACCAGAGAACCTCGCCCGACTCGTCTCGCAGCGGGTGGGCGCGACACAGAAACCAACGGAACGCCCCGTCGTGGCGACGAAGGCGCGCCTCGAACTCCCATGGCTTTCCCGTCTCCACCATCTCCAGCCAGGTTTCCATCAGCTTCGGCAAGTCGTCGGCGTGAACAGCCGCCTGCCAACCCCAGCCTCGCGCTTCGTCCGAACTGATGCCGGTGTAGTCGCGCCATCGTTGGTTCGAAAAGTCGTTTGCGCCATCGGACAGATTGCTCCAGACGATAGCCGGGATCGTATCGATGACCTGCCGAAGCTTGGCTTCGGATTGCCACGTGGCCTCGGGACCGCGGCCGGCTGGTTCCTGGGCTACTGACGGAGCCGATTTCATTGCCATCTCCTGGCGGAGGACGTCACCCGCGGTACGCGCTCTTCGGCCAGGCTAGTTTGGCGGGCGGGAAGCGTCTACCCGACGTTGGTAGGGTCCACCCACTCCCGGCGGCGGGGAACGCCGGGGCGAGAGACCCACCAGTGTTTCGCGTTCTTGCCGAAACGATATGACCGAGCAACATCCACCAGGCCATCGGCATCGGAAGAGCTGGGAGGACGACGTCATGGCGATGACCCCACGGAGAGTCGATGCCGAGCGCCATCTCGCGAGATCGATCCTGTACGTGACGGCGTTGCTTGGGGATCGACCGCGCCAGGTCGACGGGTACATCCACTACTTCGGCGAGACACCGCGATGCGCCAGCGACGCCGGCGCGTGGTCATCCCGCGTGGGTGGCCGAGCGCCCGCCCGAGGCACCTGCGGCGGCGCGGCCAGCACGGGAATCCGGCGAGAACGAGGTGGTGGACCATGACCTGGCGGTCAAAGATTCGACGGTGGGTCGCGCGGTGGGTAGGGGCGGCGATCTTCATGGCGCTCGCTGTCGGACTGTTGTGGGTCGCGCTGAGGAACATGGAGAGAGCGGGCGACGCTTCGTCCACTACGGCGGTGGGTGAGGCCATGAGCAAGGCGGCGCGCCAGCGCGAGCTCACTCCCTGAGGTACCGAGTGAGAGCCTCGTGGATCTGGAGCGTCACGGCCCCGAAGTCGGCGCTCGCGCGCGACGCGATCGTGCGTGGGCGCGGCAGAGGCACCGGCACGATACTCGCCACCCGCCCCGGCCGCGGCGTGAGCACCACGACTCGATCCGCAAGGAAGACCGCTTCGGGGATCGAATGGGTGACGAAGACGATCGTCTTTCGACGTTCGTTCCCCTCGCCCCACACGCGCAGGAGCTCCAGATTGAGCTCGTCGCGCGTCATCGCGTCGAGCGCTCCGAAGGGCTCGTCCATGAGCAGCAATGGTGGATCGAGCAGGAGCGCCCGGCAGAGCGCGGCGCGCTGCTGCATGCCCCCCGACAGCTCGCGCGGGTACTTGTCGGCGAACCCGTCGAGGCCGACGAGACTCAAGAGCTCGCGCGCGCGGGGCTCGTAGCGGCGCGAATCGAGGCCCGCCAGCTCGGCGGGCAGTAAGACGTTGTCGAGCACGCGCCGCCACTTCAGGAGGACCGGCGCCTGGAAGACCATCCCGACGGCGTGCAGAGGACCGTCGACGGGGCGGCCTCCCACCCCTACGGTGCCGCTGGTCGCGGGCCGCAGTCCGGCGATGATCCTGAGCAGCGTGGACTTGCCACAGCCTGAGGGCCCGACCAGCGCCGCGAGCTCACCGGCGCCGACGCCGAACGAGATCTCCCGCAGCGCCTCCACCGCGCCGCCGTCGGTCGAATAGACCATCCCCAAGCGGTCGAGCGCGATGAGGTCGCCCACGCGAGACTCGGTCCGCCCGGAGGCGCTCAGCGCATCGACTTCGGAAGCTCGATCTTGGTCAGGAACTCGTTGGTGTAGACGTCCTTGCAGTCCACGGGCTTGGGCACACCCATGTAGGCGTTCACGAGCTCGACGGACGCGCACATCTTCTTGTCGTCCATCCAGCCGATACCGTTCTTCGCGTACCGCTCGGTCTTCATCAGCTCGAGCCCCATCATCATGTTCGGCTCGATGATGCTCAGATCGATCTCGGGCACGCGCTTCTTGAAGATCTCGAGCGCCGACTTCGGGTTCTCCATCACGTCGCGCCAGCCCATGTACGAAGCCTCGAGGAACGCGCGGAGCATCCCGGCTCGTTCCTTCATGGTCTTCTCGCTGGCGATGATCGACATCGAGTACATGTCGAACCCATGGTCGCTCCACGGCATCATCACGGCGTTGCCCTTGCCCATCGCCTTTTCGTAGAAGGGCATGCCCGTCGTGTAGTCGGCCACGGCGTTCACCCGCCGCTCGGCAAGCGCCGGGACCTTGGCGGCGGGCTCGATATTGACCCACGTGACCTTGCTCTGATCGAGTCCGTGAAGTCGGGCGAAGGCCGGGAACACCTGCCGCTGGCCGTCGCCCGGAGGCGCCCCGACCGTCTTGCCTTCGAGGTCCTTGGGCCGGGTGATGGGCGCGTCCTTCCAGCTCCACACGTTGAGCGGCGTCTTGTCGAAGACCATGCCGACAACCTTGGTTTTCGCCCCGCGACCGACCGCGGCGATCACCACCGCGCTGTCGGCCAGCCCGACGTCGGCGCGGCCGGTATCGACCTTGGCGATCGAGTCTCCCGAGCCCTTGGAGTTCTGCATCTCGACGTCGAGGCCCTTGGCTTTGTAGTAGCCGCGGTCCAGCGCGACCCAGTACGCGGCGTGGTCGCCCACCGCGAACCAGTTGAGCGCGAAGGTCACCTTCTGCGGCGACTGCGCCTCGGGCACCCGCGGCCCGCCGGCAAGGAGCAGCGCGAGTCCGAGCGCGACGATCGACAGTGCGCGTTTCATGGACGCGTCTCCTCTTACTTCGATGTTTCGGCCCACGGCGCGATGCGGCGCGCCGCGAGCACGACCGCGCCGTACACGGCGAGCCCGATTACGGAGATCCACACCAGCGCGGCGAACGCGACCGGGGTGTTCATGCTGCCCTGCGTGGTGATGATGACGTAGCCCAGCCCCTTCTGGGAGGCGACGAACTCGCCGACGATGGCGCCCACCACCGCCGCGGTGGCCGTGACCTTGAGCGCGCTCAGAATATACGGATACGCATTGGGGATGCGGATCTTGGCGAACACGCGCCACTTCGGCGCGTTGAAGACGCGTCCGAGGTCGAGCATCTCCTCGTCCACCTGGGTCACGCCGACCGCGGTGTTGATGACAACGGGAAAGAAGCCGATCAGGGCTCCGATCAGCATGTTGGGGACCACGCCGTAGCCCAGCCACAAGAGAAAGAGCGGCGCCACCGCTACCTTGGGCAGCGTATTCACGAACACCAGGAAGGGCACCAGCGCGTTAGCCAGCACCGGCGACCACGCGATGGCAATCCCGAGCGCCACGCCGGCTACGCCCGCCACGATGAACGCGCCGACGATTTCGAGTGTGGTGATCCAGACGTGACCAGCCCATGGAATCTCGCTCCCGCCGAGCGCGCGCAGCACCACCAGCGGGCTCGGCAAGATGTACTCGCGCACAGCGAACACGCTCACCGCGAGCTGCCAGGCGCCCAGCAATGCCGCGAACAGGACGATCGCCGGCGCATTGCGCGCGAGCCAGCGCGCCATGTCAGTCGGCCGCCAGGTTGGAGCGGCGCCCTTCCCCGCGTCGCCGCGCGCGCGCCTCCTTCGTCTTCACGTCGTCCACCGTGGCGCCGTCCGCCGTCAACACCACGCCGAATGCCTCGAGCGCCAGCGCCGGCGAGACCTTGCCGTCGAGCACGTCGGCCCAGACGGCCGCGGGGTCACGATCGAGCGGGTCGCCGTAGCCGGCGCCGCCCGCGACGTACTCCCAGAGCTGGTCACCGGGGTGGAGAACGATCATCTTCTTGGAGGGCAGCGTCTCGCGCGCGCCGTTCGCCCGTACGATGTACGCATGCGCGCGGACACCCGGCGCGCCGCCCTCGAGGCCCCAGGGAGACGACCCGAAGCGCTCGCCGCGGTGCGAGACCATCACGTCGGTCGTCGTCGCCTCGAACACCTTCTCCAGGCCCAGGCCGCCGCGAAAACGTCCGGCTCCGCCGGAGTCGCGCCACAGCCGCGCCCGCGCAATGCGCAGCGGGAAGTTCATCTCGACCGACTCGATGGGGATGTTCATGCAGTTCGAGACGTCGGTCTCGATGACGTCGATGCCGTCCTTGTCCGGGCGCCCGCCCATGCCACCAGCGGCCAGCTCGCTGGCCACGAACGGGCGGCCGGACTCGGGGTCGTGGCCGCCGAACGCCATCACCAGCAGCGTGCCGGAGCTCGCTGCCGGCATCTTGCCGGGGAGGGCACCCACCAGCGCGCCGAGGATCGTGTCGGCGATGCGCTTGATGGTGGCCGTCCGGCAGCTCACCGGCGCCGGCGGTCTCGGGTTCACGATCGTCCCCTCCGGCAGCACCGCGTCCACCGCGCGGAAGCAGCCGCCGTTGTTCGGAATGGAGGCGTCGGAGATGGCGCGCACCGCGTAGTACACCGCCGACATCGTCGAGGCGGGTACCGAGTTGAAGGGACCCCGCACTTGCGGGTCGCTCCCCGTGAAGTCGAATGTCATCGACGAGCCACGCACCCGTAGCGTCACCGCGATCTTCACGGGCTGGCCGATGCTCACGCCATCGTCGTCCAGCCAGTCCTCGAACCCGTAGTCGCCGTCCGGGATGGCCTCGATCTGGCGGCGCGTGAGGCGCTCGGCCCGGTCGAGCAGCTCGTCGATGTACGCGGTCACGGTCGAGGTACCGTGGGCGGCGACCAGCTCGCGAAGCCGGAGCCCGCCGAGCCGCCCGGCCGCCATCTGCGCCATGAGGTCACCGGTGAACACCTCCGGTAAGCGTACGTTGCGCGAGATGAGGCGGAAGACGTTGTCGTCCAGCTTGCCCGAGCGGAAGAGCTGGGTGGGCGGGATGATGACGCCCTCCTGGTAGAGCTCGGTGGCATCCGTCGGTACGCTGCCCGGAGTGCGGCCGCCGACATCCTGGTGGTGACACATCGTGCACGCCATGGCCACCGCGCGGCCGTCGGCGAAGACCGGCACCGCGAGCGTGATATCCGGCAGGTGCGTGCCGCCGTCGTAGGGGTCGTTCAGCAGGAACGCGTCGCCTTCCCGCATGTGCTCCGGCGGAAAGGCACGCACGATGCGCTGTGCCGCGAACTGCAACGCGCCGAGGTGGATGGGGATGGCCGCGGCCTGGGCGATCGTCTCGCCCCTGGTGTTGAAGAGCGCCGCCGACGCGTCGAGGCCCTCCTTCACGATCGGTGACGCCGCGCTCTTGAGGAGCGTGAGCTCCATCTCGTCGGCGATCGCATCAAGGCGGTTACGCAGTACCTCGAGAAGGACCGGATCGACCATCATCCATCTCTCCGCAGACGTAAATTGCCGACCTCGTCGACCAGGGCGGTCACGCCGGGCGGGATCACGGTGGTCGTGTCGTCCTGCTCGACGATGGCCGGGCCGGCCAGGCGGGCGCCGAGTGGCAGCCGCGCTCGCTCGTAGAGTGTGGTCGGCACGTAGCCGCCGAAGTATGCGCGGCGCTCGCCGATGCGGGCGTCGGCCAGCGCCCCGCTCGCCCGCGCCGCCGGCCTCACCGCCGGCCGCGGCAGGGGATACGTGTGCACCGCCCGGAAATTCACGAACTCCACGAGCTGTTGCGGGCGCGCGTAGCCGTAGACCCGCTCGTGCGTGGCGTGGAACGCGGCAACGATCTCCCCCACGCGCTCGCCCGTGAGCGGCGCGGCGATCGGCACCTCCAGCTCGTACGCCTGCCCGACGTAGCGCATGTCGGCCGCGTAGGCCACGCGCACCTCACGCTCCGGCGCGCCTTCCTCGCGCATGCGCGCGCGGCCGGCGCTGTCGAGGTCCGCCAGACAGCCGTTGACGTCGCGCAGGTCTGCGGCGTCGGTGCGGGCCTGCAAGGTCCGCGCGTGGTGGTGCTCGATCGCCGCGGCGAGGAGACCGAAGGCCGCGAGCACACCCGGCGCCTCGGGCACCAACACCTCGACCATCCCCATCTCGGTGGCGAGCGCGGCGCCGTGCACGGGCCCTGCGCCGCCCAGCACCAGCAGCGAGAACTGACGGGGGTCGTAGCCGCGCTTGATGGTGACCAGACGGATCTGGTCAGCCATGCGGGCGTTCACCACGCGGTGGATGCCCGCGGCGGCGGCCGCGCGATCCAGGCCGAGCCGCTGGCCGATCGCGGCGACAGCGCGCTCGGCCGCCACCACGTCGAGCGTCATCGCGCCGCCCGCGAAGCGGGCCGGGTTCAGGTACCCCAGGACCACGCTGGCGTCCGTCACGGTCGCCTCGTCACCGCCGCGACCGTAGCAGGCCGGGCCGGGCTCGGCGCCAGCGCTGCGCGGCCCCACGCGCAGCCCGCCCGCGGCGTCGATCCAGGCGACGCTGCCGCCGCCGGCGCCAATGGTGTTCACGTCGACCATCGGCGTGCGCACGGGATAGGAACCGATCGATCCCTCGCTGACGAGGAGCGGCGCCCCGTCGCGCACCACGCCGACGTCGTTGCTGGTGCCGCCCATGTCGAGAGAGACGAAGTTGCGGACGCCCGAGCGCTCGGCGGCGAAGCGGGCGCCGATCACGCCGCCCGCGGGACCGGAGAGGAACAGCGTCACCGGCTGCCGCGCGGCCAGCGCCGCGGACACGATGCCGCCGCGCGACCGCATGATGAGCGGCGGCGCCGTCACCCCGAGGCCGCGCAGCGTGTCGGAGAGCCCGGCCAGATAGCGCTTCACCACCGGGCCGAGATAGGCGTCGAAGGCCGTCACGCAGAGACGCTCGTATTCGCGAAAGGTCGGATCCACCTCCGACGAGAGCGACACGCTCATCTCCGGCGCCAGCGCCGCCACGATCTCGCGCGTCCGCTGCTCGTGGACGGGATTGACGAACGAGAACAGGTAGCACACGGCGATCGCCGAGACCCCCTGCCCGCGGAGCGCCTGCACCGACTCGCGCACGTCCTCCTCGTTCAGCGGGACGAGGACGCGGCCCTTCGCGTCCAGCCGCTCGCGGATGCCGAGGCGCCGCCGGCGTGGTGCCAGGAAGGTCGGGGTCTCCGGGTCCATCGCGAGGTCGTACATGCGCGAGCGCTTCATCCGGCCGAGCTCGAGCACGTCCTCGAAGCCCGCGGTCGCGAGGACCGCCGTCACGGCGCCCTTCTGCTCGAGGATGGCGTTGGTGGCGACGGTGGTGCCGTGGATGAAGCGCTCGACGTCGCCCGCCTCGGCGCCGGCGATGGCGAGAACGCTGCGCACGGCGGCGCCGATACCCTCGAGCAGGTCCTTCGGCGTGCTCGGCACCTTCGTGAGAGCGAGCTGGCCGCCGCGATCGAGCGCTACGATGTCGGTGAAGGTGCCGCCGATGTCGACACCAATCTGCACACTGTCCTCCTGGGCTCGCTCACGGTACCACAGCCTCCGGCCACGTCGTCTCCCTCAGGCGAAGTGACAGGCGACTCGGCGACCATCGAGCTCGCGGAGCGCCGGCTCCTCCGCAGCGCAGACATCCTGGGCGAGCGGACAACGCGTGCGAAAGCGGCAGCCGCTCGGCACCGCGCGCGGGTCCGGCGGCTCGCCTTGCAGGGCGAAGTCGAGCGTGACGCGGCGGCCGCCGATGCGGGGCACCGCCGCGAGCAGCGACTGCGTGTAGGGATGGCGGGGCTCCTCGAAGATTGCCGTCTTGTCGCCATGCTCGACGATCTTGCCGAGGTACATCACCGCGATCCGCGCGCACGTCGCGCGGATCACGGAGAGGTCGTGCGAGATGAACACGTAGGTGAGCGCGAAGGTCTCCTGGAGGCTCCGGAAAAGCTTCAGCACGCTCGCCTGAACGGAGACGTCGAGCCCCGAGGTCGGCTCGTCGAGGATTACGAGACGGGGACGCAGTGTCAGGATGCGGGCGAGCCCTACCCGGCGCTGCTGACCGCCGCTCAGCTCGTGCGGATAGAGGTCGAGGTGCGCGTCGGGAAGCCCGACCGCCGAGAGGATTGCTCCCACCTCCCGTGCACGCTCGGTACGCGAGAGCCGTGTGTGGATCTTCAACGGCTCGTGCAGCGAGTGGACGATCTTCCACCGGGGGTCCAGCGAGGCCCCCGGATCCTGGTACACGTACTGGAGATCCCTGGCGACCCGGCGGCGCTCACGCGGCGGCAGGCGGCCGATCTCGCGGCCAGCGAACCAGATGTCCCCCGCCGTCGGCGTGTAGATGCCGATCGCGGTCTTGCCGAGCGTCGACTTTCCACAACCGCTCTCCCCGACGAGGCCGAGCGTCTCCCCCGGCTGCACGGAGAGCGACACACCGTCGACGGCCCGCAGCCACGCGGTGCGTCGGCCAAACGCGTTGCGGAGCGGAAAGTAGCGGACGAGATCGACGATCTCGAGGAGCGGCGCCGACGACGGGGCACTCATGCGTCGCTTCCCGGGGGCGCGTCCACCGGGTGGTAGCAGCTCACGGCATGCGCGGCCGCGCGCATGCGGGGGGCAGGCCGCGCGCTCCGACATTCCGCGCTCGCGTAGTCGCAGCGCGGGTGGAACCGGCAGCCGGCGGGCGGTTCGACAAGACTCGGAACCTCGCCGGGAATGTCGCGAATCTCGCCGTCGGGAGTCGGCACGCTGGCGAGAAGCCGGCGCGTGTACGGGTGCGCTGGGTGCGAGAAAAACGCGGCGGTCGGCGCCGCTTCCACCTCCTGGCCGGCATACATCACAACGATGCGGTCGCAGATCTCGTGGGCGGTCCCCAGATCGTGCGTGGTGAACAGCACGGACACCCCGCGCTCCTTCACCAGTGTGCGCAGGAGTCGGAGAATCTGGGCCTGGATCGTCACGTCGAGCGCCGTCGTCGGCTCGTCGGCGATGATCAGATCGGGCCGTGGGAGCAGCGCCATCGCAATCATGAGCCGTTGCCGCTGACCACCGGAGAACTCGTGCGGGAGACGTCGCAGCGCGCGTGCCGGCTCGGGGATCTGCACTGCCCGGAGCGTATCGAGCACCGCCTCGCGGTCGGCCCGGTACCGCTCGCGCGGGTAGCGTCGGAACGGCGACGGCGCGCCATCCCCGTTGCCTGCGCGTGGCGACTTCCACTTCATGAGGTCCATGATCTGGGTCTGAACGGGGAACACGGGGCTGAACGACGTGAACGGGTCCTGGGGAATGAACGTGATCCCCCGCCCGCGCACGCGGTCGTTCACGGCGATCGGGTCCGCGCGTAACAGGTCCTGGCCTCTGTAGCGGACTTCGCCGCCGCGGATGCGGGCGGCGCCGGGCGGGAGGATTCCGAGGATTGCGCGGGCGAGCGTCGTCTTGCCACAGCCGCTCTCGCCGACGAGCCCCACCACCTCCCCCGGGCCGATGTCCAGGTTGACGCCGTCGAGCACCAGCGCCACGCCGCGGTCGGTGACGAAATCGACGTGGAGCCCTCGGACGGACAATAGTGGCTCACTCATCGCGCGCCGTGTGGGTCCGCCGCAGCCGCGGGTCCAGGACATCGCGCAGCCCGTCGCCGAGCAGGTTGAAGCCCATGACGGTGAGGAAGATCGCGAGGCCCGGCGCCGTCGCATACCACCACGCATCGGGCAGGAACTCGCGCGACTCGGCGATCGTGCGTCCCCATTCGGGTGTGGGCGGCGGCGGGCCCAGGCCGAGGAAGCCGAGCGCGGCGGCGGTAAGGATTGTGAAGCCCATGCCGATCGAGGCGCGGACGATGATCGGCGAGGCGATGTTCGGCAGCACGTGCAGTGCCGTCAGCCGCCACGGCGAGGCGCCCAGGGCCGCGGTGCTCTCGACGAAGACCTCCTTCTGGATCGACCGCGTCTCCGCGTACGCCACACGCGCGAACCACGGCCAGTAGGTGGCCGAGAGCGCGAGGATGACGTTCGGCAGCGAGGGGCCGAGGGTCTGCGCGATGGCGATGGCGAGCACTACCTGGGGCACCGCCAGGAAGACGTCGGACACGCGCATCAGCAGATCACTGACCCAGCCGTGGTAGTAGCCGGCCACCAGGCCGACTGGCACGCCGACGATCAGCGAGGCGCCCACGGCGATCACGCCGATCAGAATGGTGATTCGCGCGCCGAACAAGAGGCGACTGTAGACGTCGGCCCCCATCCGGTCGGTGCCGAGCCAGTGCGCGCGGCTGGGCGCCCGGAGCCGCTCGGACGGGTGTAGCTCGAAGACGTCGTCGGGATGCGTGGAGAGCACGGGCGCCAGCAGCGCCGCCAGGAGCAGTGCCACGATGAGGGCAAAGCCCAGCAGCGCCGAGCGATCGCGTGTCAACCGCCTCAGAACGAACCACACCGCGGTCGAGGCCCCCTTCGATGAGCTCATGACACGCGCTCGCGGGGGTCGACCAGCGTGTGGGTCACATCGACGAGGAGGTTGACGACGATGAAGATGGCGCCGGCCCACACCGTGAAGCCCATCACCGCGTTGTAATCGGAGCGGAGGATGGAGTTCACCGCGTAGGTGCCGATTCCCGGCCAGTCGAACACCGCCTCGGTCACCACCGCGCCCGCCAGCAGGATGCCGAAGAGGAGGCCGACCTGCGTCACCGTCGAGGTGAGCGCGGACCGGAGAATGTACTTCCAGACGATGACGAAGCGCGGCAGCCCCATCGCCCGCTCGTAGAGGACGAAGTTCGACTGCATCACGTCGAGCACGCCCGCGCGCGTGAACCTCACGAGCGTTGCGAGCGCCGGGAAGGCCAGCGTCGCGGCCGGCAGGGCCAGGTGGAGCAGCGCTCCGCCGAAGGTCGGCCAGTCGCCGGTGAGGACGGCGTCCAACAGATAGAAGCCGGTGATCGAGCGCGGCGGAAAGCCCTGCAACCGGCCGTTGAGGGGCGTCCAGCCCAGCCGCATGGCGAAGAGCAGCTGGAGCATGATCCCGAGCCAGAAGCTCGCGATGGCCAGACCGGACACGGTCGCCACCCGGAGCGCATGATCGAGCAGCGAGTTGCGCCAGAGCGCGGACAGGACGCCCAGCGGGATACCGACGAGCACGGAGACCACCATGGCCGCCAGCGTCAGCTCGATGGTCGCGGGCAGGCGGTGCGCGAGGTCTTCCGCGATGGGACGCCGGGTGAAGATGCTCGTGCCCATGTCCCCGCGCGCCAGCCGCGCGACGTAGTCGGCGAACTGCACGGGAAGCGGCCGATCGAAGCCGAGCTGACGCCGCAGCGCTTCGACCTGGGCTGGCGTCGCCGTCTCGCCGGCGACCAGCGCGACCGGGTCGGCGGGAATGACTCGCGAGATCACGAACGTGACGAGGAGCAGGCCGAGCAGCGTGGGCACGAACCACGCGAGCCGATGCAGCGCGAGTGCGAGAAGCCTCATCGCCAGCCCCATCGAGGCAAGCGTCGCGCGCCGGCGGCGTCGACGCGCTCAACGAGCGAGGACCTACTTGGAGTAATAAACCCAGCGGACCTCCTGTCCGTTGCCGATGGGACTGAAGCGGATGCCCTCGAGGCTCTTGGCCCAGGGGCCGAAGTACTTGGTGTTGTAGACCCAGACGCCGGCCGCCTCGTCCACCACGATGCGCGCCGCGTCCTGGTAAGCCTTCTCGCGGACCTTGCGGTCGGTGGATTTCAGCGCGGTGTCGAGGAGGTCGTCGACCTTCGGGTTCTTGTAGAAGCTAGACGCCTTGAACGTGCCCCACTGGCCCGAGTGGAACATCTCGCCGATCCAGTTGTTGGGATCGGCATAGTAGGTGCTGATCCAGTAGACGACGAGGTCGGGTGACGTCTCCGGCTTCTTCATCCGCTCGACCATCGTCGGCCAGACCTCGCTGGTGAGCTTGGTATCGATACCAGCCTTGCGGAGTCCGTTCGCCATGACGGTCGCCGCCTGCTCGGTCTGGCTGAAACCCTGGAGGTAGCCGATCGTGAGGGGACGATCCACCTTGACCTTGGCCAGCGCCAGCTCGGCCTTGGCCTTGTCGATGTCGTAGGTGTAGCCCTTGACGTCGCGCGGCACCCCCCACATGTTGTTCGGGATCGGCACCGGGTTGCGTTCCACGGAGCCTCCGAGGATGTCTTTGTTGAAGCCGTCGTAGTCGAAGGCATAGCTGATGGCCCGGCGCACGTGCACGTCGTTGAGCGGCGGCCGCTGGTTGTTGATCTGGAAGATCTTGATCCGCATCGACTCTTGCTCGATGATCTTCACGTTCGGCGCCTCGCGCAGGCGCTTGACCTGGTCGTTGGGCAAGTAGCCGCCCGTCCCCTGGTAGTCACCCTTGATCATCCCGAGCACGCGCGTGTTGTCTTCCTTGACCGTGCGGAACTCGATCTCTTCGATGTACTTCGCACCCCACGGCATGAAGTGCCCCGGGAAGCGCCTGGCGATGAAGCCGACGGCGGGGTCGTAGCGCGTGAGCGCGTAGGAGCCGGAGCCAGCCTCGTTGCTCGTGAGCCATGCCTCGCCCCAGTCTCCGTCCTTCTCATGCTTCTTGAGTAGCGCCGCGTTCACCACGTGGACCTCCGGCACCACGGCCAGGAAGATCGCGGCGGGCTTGGTGAGCGCGAACTGGACGGTGTAGCGATCGAGCGCTTTCGTCGTGCCGGGCGCGATCATCGTCGACAGGAGGGCCGCAGCGCCCTTCTTCAGGGCCAGAATGCGATCGGCGCTGTACCGCACGTCCTCGGCCGTGACCTCGGCGCCGTCGTGAAACTTGGCGCCGCGGCGCAGCTTGAAGGTGTACGTGAGGCCGTCCGCGGACACCGTGTGACTTTCGGCCAGCCACGGCTCCAGCTTGGGCGGGTTGTCGAGCCAGCGATAGAGCCCGTCGTACAGGTTGAGGCGCACAGCGACGCGGCCGACGTCGAAGGCGGCGTGCGGGTCCATCGTGTCGTACGGGCTCTCGTTCGCGAACACGAACCGCGTCTGCGCCAGGACCGGGGCCGAGGAGACCGCCGCCAGCATGCCGATGACAATCGCGAGGACCAGAGAGGAACGACCATGAGTCATGTGCAGCCTCCCGCTGATGTCGTCAATCCGGGTGGTGTGCGGGGGATCATACTACGTCCTCGACGGAAGTCGCTCTAACGTCTCATCTCGCCGCGGGCGCGGGCGAGCGGGATCGCGACCGGCGCGATGACGGCGAGCGCCACGATCGCGTTGAGCGCGAACGCCCGCGGGGCGCCCAGCGTGCCCGCGAGCGCACCGATCGCCAGCGTGCCGAGCGGCTGGGTGCCGATACACGCCGACAGGATGCCCATCGCACCGCCGCGCGCGTGCGCCGGCGCCGACAGCAGCGCGAGCGTGGTCTGCATCGCCGCGAAGCCGGATTCGGCGATGCCCATCGCGACCATCAGCGCCACGCTCACCGCCAGCGACCGTGACGCCGAGAAGGCGACGAGGACGAACGGGGTGACGAGCACGGCCGCCGCGAAGAGCCGGCCGTACGGGAGACTGCCGCGGTACGCGGCGATGGCCAGCGCGCCGATCAGCGCCCCGACGCCGTCGGCGGCGACGAGCAGGCCGAGCGTGCGCGGCCCGCCCGCGAGGACGTCCTGCGCGAACACGGACAGGAGCGGCTGGTACGGGAAGACCAGCACGTTCATCACGATCGTGATGAGCAAGACCGCGCGCGCGATCGGGCTCGCCCACGCGGCGGCCAGGCCGCTCGCGAGCGTGGCGAGGATCGGCTCCGGGCGCGCTGACGGCGCCCCCTCGATCCGCCGGCGGAGACCAAGCGTCGCCGCGAGACCGACGGCGAACGCGGCAACCATCACTGCGTAGCACGGGGCGGGCCCGAGGCTCGCCAGGCACGCGCCGGCGACGACCGGGCCCACCATCTTCGCGATCTGCACCGACACCGTCTCGAGCGACACCGCCTGCGCCACCCGCGAAGCGCCGAGCATGCTGAAGATCGCCGTCCGCCGCGCGGGGAAGTCGAGGCTCCAGAGGATACCGAATCCGCCTTCGAGCGCGACGAGCAGCCAGTACCCGGCGGCGTCGAAGGCAAACATGGCAAGGAAGGCCACCGCGATCACCGCGCCGCCGGCCTGCGTGACGAGCAGCAGGTGCGCGCGCGATACGCGATCGGCGACGATGCCGGCGAACGGGCCGAGCACCATCATCGGCGCCGATCGGGCGAACGCCGCGACCGCGACCATGAACGGCGATCCCGTCATCTGGAGCGTGATCCAGCCGACGGCGACGAGATCCATCCATCGCGCCATGTTGCTGCAGAGGCCGGACACCCAGAGGCGCCGGTAGCCCGGATCTCGGAGGACGCTCACGGTCCCGTACAGGGTATCGCGACCGGCGTCCGCACGCGCCGCTCTCGCGCGTGAACGTCATGACGTAGGTCCTCGACCGTGGATACGGCCGCCAGTACGGCTACAAGTTCCGGGCAGCGCTCAGCTTGGGAACCCTCATCGAGGAGGAGGCGATCAATGGTTCGGCGAACTCACCGCGACAACCGACGGGCGTGCAAACGCCGCAATGTTTCCTCGGCGAGCGGCCTGAGCGCCTCGTCCGGAAACGGATAGACCGAGCTGATGTTGATCTCGCAGAGCACATAGCTATCTTCGCCGGCCGTGTCCTTCGACCCGTACATGAAGTCAGCATCCCAAATGACCGGGAGCTCTGCAGGGTCGATCGACAGCACGCGACACATCTCGGGCAGCCACTCACACTCGAGCCGGTTCTTCAGCTTCTGGAAGTCTGGGCGCGTCGGCGGGTAGTAAAGCCGCGGTCCGGGCTGCGGCGCATCGGCAGGCGCGGCCCCGGGCGCCGCCGGATACAGCGCATTGATGAGCTGCTCGCCAAAGCCCGCCAGGCGGTCGCGCACCTGGTAGCAACGCACGATCCCGTCGGTGAGCCGCAGCTGATAAACCTGGTCGATGATGCGGCCGCCGCCCTGAAAATAGTGCGCGCAGCGCGCGACGAATTCATCCAGCGACTCTTCGGATTCCTGGCTGCCGCGCATTGCGTGGCGTACGCGAACACGCGCCTCGGGTGCGCGCGGGTCGACCGCTTCCACCTTCCAGACACCGATGCCGCCGTTGCCGCGGTTTTGCTTCAGCACGCGCGGCTTGCCTTCAGCAAGGCACTGCGGCAACTCGCGACGGAATTGCTCCAATGTCGTATAGAGACGTGTGTCGGTGCCCCAGCTCATGTTGCGCGTCCGATAGAGCACTTCCTTCGTGCCCATCTTCAGAATCAAGTCCGGGTGCGAGCTCACGAACACACCGTGGCTTGCCACGTCACGCAGGATCGGGTCGAGCTTCGCGCGGTTGCCATCGTTGCGGACCGGATCGACCCAGACGAGCACACCGTCGACCCTCAGCAGCTGCTCGTGCACCTCGTCGGCGACCTCATCCGCGTAGCTCGCAGCCTCGACGTCGAGGCCAACTTCGCGTAGCGCCTTTGCGATGTTACTGAGCCGCGTCTCCTCGAGCTTCACCGTCGCACGGGTGCTCGGATCCCCGGCGAACATCATTGCCACTCGATATTTGCGCTCGCTCATGTCATAACCCGCCCCTCGCGACAGCACGTTGTCACTACCTTGGCCGTCATCACCCTTGTTGGCGTCATCGCCGTCGTCGCACCCCGGCTACCGACACGCGCTGCGGCGCAGTCAGCGCCGAATGCGGGCCCAACACTGCGACAAGTAGCAACGATCGATCTGCCCGGTCCTCCCGGACGCCGCTTCGATGACCTCACCGTCGACGACGACGGCGGGCAGCTGTTCTCCGCGCACCTCGCCGCAGGACTCCTCTATGTGATCAATCTTCGAAACAACACGGTGGTCGGGTCGATTACCGGCGTATCAGGGGTCGAAGGCCTCGCCTACATCCGACCAGTTGGCTCGAGGTGGACTTCGCCGGCGTCGGCATCGCCGCATAGGCCCGCGGATCGGGCGTGGTCCCAACGGGATTTCGCCCGAATCCGGGCTGTCACAGAGCCCCAGGTGGTCTTAGCGCCTCAAGACATCGGGGAGCGAAAATCCAAACGTTAGGCCCATCGTAAACTGCCACACTGGTGCCGCCTGGCTGATTCGGTGCCGAACGCCGGCGTCCAGAAACAGATTCGCGGAGGTGGGCTGCCAGATGACTCCGAGCAACGCCGAGTTGTTTGGCCGCGCATCCTGGATGCTTTCGCCGTTGACTTCGCCGACAAGCCGAAGCTTCGGATGCACCTCGAGTTCGGCGATCACACCCCAGACGCCGAAGGCGTGCAGATCGTCGCGGTCGAGGCCGCCACCGCCGTTGACATGCACCGTGACGGGCGTGACCTTTCCGCTCACGATACCGATCGCCTGGAGTCCAACGCCATGCTCGTGCGGAAGGGTCGACGGAAGCAGCACGCCAGCCTCGACGGCAATGCTTAGACCTGGTTTGTCCTGAAGTACGCCCTCCTTCAGGACCCCTTTCACGAACAACCCGGGATCCGTGACCTCGAGCTCCGGACTCGCCTCCACGGAAAATTCGGCAACGGCCTCCCAGTTTGTGACGAAGCCATAGTTCAGAACGAGGCTCGGCGTCGTGATCGTGTTGTCGTGGCGCCCACGCTCGAGATTGAAGTACCCCAGCTCGATCTCAAATTCCTTTGGATCCGCCAC
>DASRIY010000157.1:0-4519 GCA_035649755.1 Candidatus Methylomirabilota bacterium | reverse complement strand
AGCTTCGCGAACGTGGCCCAGCGCTATCAGCAGGCGGCGCTCGCGGCGGGCCTCGGCGAGCAAGACACGAGCGTCATCATGACGGTGATCGAGCGACTCTCCGCGGTCAAAGTCTCCGGCAAGTAGCCGCGGCGGGGCGGCGGCTGAACAGAGGCAGGTCGCTCAAAACGGTCCAGATGCAAGGCGGCGACTTCGGGCCCGACTGCGGCGTATGCCGCATACGCCGCAGGGAGGGCCGAAGTCGCCAACGA
This sequence comes from Candidatus Methylomirabilota bacterium, assembly GCA_035649755.1. Taxonomy (GTDB): domain Bacteria; phylum Methylomirabilota; class Methylomirabilia; order Rokubacteriales; family CSP1-6; genus AR31. The sequence goes on along the minus strand of DASRIY010000157.1, from coordinate 4,268 downwards.
AGCAGATGGGCCCTTCTGAGCCCCCGGCTACGCGGCCCGGCCGCCTTCTTCGCTGAGAGCTGTGATGACGTACGTGCCGCTCTTCTCGTCGCGCTCGAGCGTGACGATCTTCTGCTTGGCGGCGTCTTCGAGGAGCTTGGAGAAGGTCGAGAAGCCGTAGTACGTCTCGTTGAAGGCCGGGTTCTTCCGGATCATCGTCTGTTTCACCATCGAGCCCCAGAGCGTTTCCTTGTTCTCGCGCTGGAGCGCCTGGATCGCGTCGATGAGCTGGGCCATGGCCTCGGCCTTCTTCTCGGGCAGACCCCGCAGCAGCGTCGTCTTCTTCGTGTCGCGGATGAGGTCCTCGTAGAAGATGAACTCGTCGCAGTTCGCGACCAGAAGGTCGGAAGACGACGACTTCACGCCCAGGCCGATCACGTAGCGGTCGTTCTCGCGGAGCTTGGACACCAGCGGTGAAAAGTCCGAGTCGCCCGAGACCAGGGCAAACGTGTCGATGTGCGTTTTCCCGTAGGCCAGGTCGAGGGCGTCGACGACCATCCGGATGTCCGCCGAGTTCTTGCCGCTGTAGCGCGACTGGGGGACGTCGATCAGCTCGATGGCCCATTCGTGGAACGGGCGCTTGTACTCGGTGAACCGGTTCCAGTCCGCGTAGGCGCGCCGCACGATGATCTTGCCCTTCTCGAGGAGCCGCTCCAGGACCAGCTTGAGCTCGAACTGCTTGTACTGCGCTTCCTTCACGCCGCGGGCGATGTTCTCGAAGTCCATGAACATCGCCAGCTTCCGTTCTCCATTCATTCCAGATCCTTTCGTCCGACGGGCCGGGCCAGGCCCGCTCGAGTCGATTATACGGCTGGCCCCCACGGCACCCGAAAGCTTCTGGGAGACGCCGGGGTATAGTGGGCCCATGAAAGCGATCGATCCCGCGCTCGCGCCTCGCGTTCCGCCCGGACAGATCCTGACGGAGAAGTGGCCCGTCCTGACCTACGGCCTCACGCCGCGATTCGATCCGGCGCGCTGGACCTTCCGGTGCTTCGGGCTCGTCGAGCGCGAGGTGACCTGGACCTGGGCCGAGTTCCAGGCCCTCCCGCGCGTGACGGTGACGTCCGACATCCACTGCGTCACGCGCTGGTCGAAGCTCGACAACACGTGGGAAGGCGTGTCGATTCGCGAGATCGTGAACCGGGTCCGCCCGCGCGCGGAGGCGAGCTTCGTCATGCAGCACGCCGACCCGGACTACACGACGAACATCGCGCTCGACGACCTGGTGCAGGACGACGTGGTGCTGGCCCTCAAGCACAACGGCCGCGACCTCGAGCCCGACCACGGCGGCCCGATGCGGCTGGTCGTGCCGAAGCTCTACTTCTGGAAGAGCGCGAAGTGGCTGCGCGGCCTCGAGTTCCTCGACGTGAATCCGCCGGGTTTCTGGGAGCAGAACGGCTACCACATGCACGCCGATCCGTTCACGGAGGAGCGCTACTCCGACCAGGAGACGCGCGCGATGCAGCAGATGCGCGCGGAGGCGGCGCGCCGGCTGCGCGCGCGCTGAGTTCTTGGTCTGAAGCGCGCCTCGGCCGGCGGGGCCTCAGCCCGGCGACGGCCGGCAGCGCGCACTACTTGCATCGCGGGTTCCGGCGCGGAACCTGCTACGATCCGCTCGATGGACGGGCTTTCGCACCGGTCGACGGCGGCCTCGCGCTCGCGAGGGCGGCTGACCGCGACCCTGGCCCTGACGTGCGGATTCCTGATCGTCGAGGTCGCGGGGGCCCTGTGGTCGGGTAGTCTCGCGCTCCTGGCCGACGCGGGCCACATGCTCGCCGACGCCGCGGGCCTCGCGCTCGGGCTCTTCGCGATCTGGATCGCCGCGCGACCTCCGACGCCCGAGAAGACCTACGGCTACTACCGCGCCGAGATCCTGGCCGCGCTCGTCAACGCGATCGTGCTGCTGGGCATCGCCGCGGGGATTCTCGTCGAGACCTATCAGCGTCTGCTGAAGCCGCCCGCCATCCTCGGGGGCCCGATGCTCGCCGTCGCGTCGGCCGGCCTCGCGGTGAATCTCGTCTGCGCGTGGCTGCTGCACGCCGGCGCGGAGGAGAGCCTCAACGTGCGCGCTGCTTATCTGGACGTGCTCGGCGACGCGCTGAGCTCGGTCGGGGTGGTGGTCGCCGCCGCGATCGTGATCCTCACCGGCTGGACGCTCGCCGATGCGCTGGCGAGCGGGGCGATCGCGCTGGTCATCGTGCCGCGGACGTGGCGCCTCCTGCGACAGGCGGTGAACGTGCTCCTGGAGGGGACGCCGGCGCACCTCAACCTCGGCGAGATCGAGGAAGCGATGCGCCGGGTTCCGGGCGTGCGGCGTGTCCATGACCTGCACGTGTGGACACTGACGTCGGGCCGCGAGGCGATGAGCGCCCACGCCGTGGTCGACGACGTCCGCGACAGCGAGCGCCTCCTCGAGACGCTGCACGCGGTGATGCACGCGCGCTTCGGCATCGACCACACGACCATCCAGCTCGAGATGGAGCCTCCGGCGGTACTCCGGATCCAGGGGCCCGGCTCGGCCCAGGCGGCCGGATCGTCGTAGCGTCAGCGGATCGGCTTCAGGCTGACCTGCTCGGTGCCGGCCCGCGCATCGATCACGCCGAAGAGCTCACGGCTTCCGTCGGAGGCCTGGCGCTGCCTGAGGGACACCGGACGGCGAGCCCGCACCATGGAAGGTGACTCGTGCGGCCACGGCAATGAGACTTTCGTCGCAGAATACGCGGGCGGTATAGTTGGCCGCCGGAGGGGCTCATGGCGACATACGCGCTCGGCGAGAAGACGGTGCTGCTGCGGTCAGAGGACGACGTCGCGGTCGCAAAGGCGGAGCTGCCCGCGGGCACGATCCTGGAGGATGGTGCTAACCGGATCGAGGTGCGCCAGGACATCAAGCCCGGCCACAAGGTGGCCCGGCACGCGGTGGCCACCGGCACTCCCGTTCGCCGCTACGGCCAGGTGATCGGCTTCGCGACGCGCGACATCGCGGTCGGAGACCACGTCCACACGCAGAACCTCGGCATCGGCGATCTGAGCACCGACCGCTACGAGATCGGGGTGGACGTGCGCCCGGTCGATTTCTATCCCCCCGAGCGGATGCGCACCTTCGACGGCTTCAAGCGCGACGACGGCCGGGTCGGCACGCGCAACTACGTCGCGGTCATCTCGGGCGTGAACTGCTCGGCCAGCGTAAGCCAGTTCGTGAAGGACCGCTTCCGCGACGTGCAGCGTGACTATCCGAACATCGACGGTGTGCTCGCGATCACCCACAAGTCCGGTTGCGGCACGAAGCTCTTCGGCGAGGATCACATGGCGCTCCAGCGCGTGCTCGCCGGCTACGCGAAGCATCCGAACGTGGCCGCCTACATCCTGATCGGCCTGGGGTGCGAGACGAACCAGGCCGCAGTGATGGTCGATCGCCAGCGCATGGCGGCGCCGGGCCATCCGGAGCGCAAGCCGACGATCGTCAACATCCAGGAGGCGGGCGGGATCCGGAAGACCGTCGAGCGCGCCGCGCAGGAGGTCGCCAAGCTCTTGCCCGCGGCCAACGACGCGCGGCGCACGCCGCAACCGGTCTCGGAGCTGACTCTGGCCACCAACTGCGGCGGCTCCGACGCCAACTCCGGCATGACCGCCAACCCGGCGCTCGGGTGGGCAGTCGACGAGCTGGTGCGCTACGGCGGCACCGGCGTGCTCGCGGAAACACCGGAGATCTACGGCGCCGAGCACCTCCTGATCCGGCGCGCCGTCAACGAGGGCGTCGCCAAGAAGCTGATCGATCGGTACAAATGGTGGGAATGGTATTGCCGCGGGATCGAGGCGATGGACAACAATCCCGCGCCCGGCAACAAGGCCGGCGGTATCACCACCGTGTTCGAGAAGTCGCTCGGCGGCGTGACCAAGGGCGGCACGACGCCGATGATGGACGTCTTCCTCTACGGCGAGCCGATCACCACTCGCGGATTCGTGTTCATGGACACGCCGGGCCACGACCCGGTGTCGATCACGGGCCTGGTCGCCGGCGGCTGCAACGTCATCTGCTTCACGACGGGCCGCGGCTCAGTGTTCGGTTGCAAGCCGGTACCCTCGATCAAGCTGGCGACCAACTCGTTGATGTACCGCCACATGGCGGAAGACATGGACCTCAACTGCGGCGTCGTCCTCGAGGGCACCCCGATCGCGACGGTCGGCCGGCAGATCTTCGAGGAGGTCATCGCGGTCGCGTCGGGCAAGCG
>DASRIY010000156.1:0-11597 GCA_035649755.1 Candidatus Methylomirabilota bacterium | reverse complement strand
CGATCGTCGTCCTCTACGTCTTCTTCCTCGACTACTACGTCTCCGGCCTCACCGCCGGCGCCATCAAGTAGCCGCCACAAACGCGACCGGCTCGACGCCAACCAGCGCCGAGCCGGCCGCGCTCCACGCCACCCGCCGCATTTATCACCGACGGAAGTGGACTGCCCGCCGAGACGGAGGAGCTGGGCGACCGGGGTGCGGGAGGGGTCGACCGGACCCGTTCCCTCCAAGCGAGCGGCGGGCGCCACGCACCCGGATGGAGCCCAGCCGCCACGGAGCAGCGCAAGCGTGCCGCGTGGTCCGGCGACCCCTCCCGCACCCCGGTCGCCCAGCTCCTCCGCCGCGAGCGGGCTAGGCCACCGTGGGAACGAAAGCGGACAACATTCCGTCGGCGCAGATCCGTCGAGCCGCGATCGCCCGGCGCATCGCGAGTCGGCCCCGAGCTTGAGCCTCGTCGGTCGTGGCGAGCGCGGACAGGATGCGCACGGCGCGGTCGGCGTGGTCGCCTTCCACTTCCATGTGGACGTGATAGAAATCCAGAGCCTCGCGCGGCACGCCGTAATGCCGCTCGAGCGCGTCGGCCATCTTCTGGACGTGGATCGCGTTGAGCGATTCGGTGGCGATGTTCCCGCCGCAGAGCGCCTCGATGGTCGAGGAGCGCTGGAGCAGGAACAGCTCGTTCTTCTCGATGATCGTCGTCGGCAGGTACTCGGTCGCGAACAATTCGTCGCGCGAGATCCCGAGCGCCGCGGCGAGCTTGATGAATAGGAAGGAATGCGCGGTCGTCTTACCGCCGATCGTGTCCTCGCCGCCCTCCTCGACGACCAGCGGGATGAGGGCGCGCTGGCGCTCGAGGTCCTCGAAGGTGGGCGTGTAGCCGCCGACCGAGATGATCTTCCACGCCGCGTGGCGGAGCGTGTCCAGGAAGAAGGCGCCCTGCTGCCGGATCACGTTCTGGAGCTGCGAGCGGCCGAGCTTGCCGTCCCAGATCATGTGGAAGAGCGGATGGTGGAGCCAGGGATGGGTCTCGCGCGCCTCACGGAGCAGCGATTCGGTGAACGCGGCGGGGGTTTCGGGCATCGTGGTCCTCCTGACCTGGGTGCGATCGAATCGGCCCGCCCATTGTATAGTGGAGCCCTTGGGCCGCGCCCGGCCCTCTATCAAATTGAGAGAACGACCGACAACACACAGTCAGGAGAACACGCGACCATGATGAATTGCAGACGCCTCGTCTCCGCCGGCCTCGTCACCTTTTGCGCCTTCATGCTGATGGGCTCGCCGGCGGACGCCCAGGAGGGCACGCTCAAGAAGATCAAGGAGACGGGCGTGATCACGCTCGGCCACCGCGACGCGTCGATCCCCTTTTCCTATTTCGACGACAAGCAGGCGGCCATCGGCTACGCGCTCGACCTCTGCGGCAAGATCGTCGACGCGGTCAAGACCGAGCTGAAGATGCCGAACCTCCAGGTGAAGCTGAACCCCGTCACCTCGGCCACGCGCATCCCGCTGATGGCGAACGGCACCATCGACCTCGAGTGCGGCTCCACCACCAACAACCTGGAGCGGCAGAAGCAGGTGTCGTTCACGATCACGCACTTCGTGACGGCGAACCGGTTCGTGAGCAAGAAGGCGTCGAACCTCAAGGACCTGAACGACCTCAAAGGCAAGACGGTCGTTTCCACGTCGGGCACGACCAACATCAAGCAGATCACCGAGATCAACGGCCAGAAGAACCTCGGCATCACGATCCTCCCGGCCAAGGACCACGCCGAGGCGTTCTTGATGGTCGAGACCGGCCGGGCCGCCGCCTTCTTCATGGACGACATCCTTCTCTATAGCCTGGTCGCCAACTCGAAGACACCGGCCGAGTGGGCCATCTCGGCCGAGGCGCTCTCGGTGGAGCCCTACGGCATCATGCTCCGCAAGGACGACCCGTCCTTCAAGAAGGTGGTGGACGGCGCCATGACGGCCGTCTACAAGTCGGGCGAGATCAACAAGATCTACTCGAAGTGGTTCCTGTCGCCGGTGCCGCCCAAGGGCATCAACCTCAACGTGCCGATGAGCGACGTCTTCAAGCACGTGGTGGCCAAGCCCACGGACTCGGGCGATCCGAACGACTACAAGTAAGCCGGCTCGTGAGCGCCGCGCCCGTTCCCGCGGGGAGCTGACCCGGTGAAGTACAACTGGAACTGGGGCATCTTCTGGCAGCTTTCCCCGGACGGGCGCGGCACCTATCTCGACACCCTCGTGGCCGGGCTCGGCTGGACGCTGGCCACCGCACTGGCCGCCTGGATCATCGCGCTCGTGCTCGGTATGGTCGTCGGCGTCATTCGGACCATGCCCCTGCCCTGGCTACGGCGCCTCGGCGACGCGTGGGTCGAAGTGTTCCGGAACATCCCGCTCCTGGTCCAGATGTTCCTGTGGTTCTTCGTGGTGCCGGAGCTCCTGCCCGTCTCGGTCGGAACGTGGCTCAAGCAGTTGCCGCGCTCGGCCTTCTACACGGCGGTGGTCTGCCTCGGGCTCTACACCTCGGCCCGCGTGGCCGAGCAGGTGCGGGCGGGCATCCAGTCGCTCAACCGCGGCCAGGGGATGGCGGGCGTCGCGCTCGGGCTCACGCTGCCGCAGACCTATCGATTCGTCCTGCTGCCGATGGCGCTCCGGATCGTCATGCCGCCGCTCACGTCGGAATTCCTGAACGTCATCAAGAACAGCGCGGTGGCCCTGACGATCGGCCTGGTCGAGCTGACCGCCAGCGCGCGGTCGATCCAGGAGTTCAGCTTCCAGGTCTTCGAGGCGTTCACCGCCGCCACCCTCATCTACATGGTGCTCAACCTCCTCGTGGTGACGGGCATGCGCTGGCTCGAGAAGAAGCTGGCGGTGCCGGGCCTGATCGGATCGGGGCAGGCGATGCCGCAGGCCGGGCACTGAGCGTGCTGACCGGCTTCGACTGGGACGTCATCCGCCGCACCGCGCCCTACCTGTTCCGGGAGGGCATGACCTTCACGCTCACCCTCACCGCGCTCGCCATGACGGGCGGGATCGTCTTCGGCACGCTCCTGGCGATGATGCGGCTGGCGAGCTATCGCGCACTCTCGGCCACCGCCAGCGCGTACGTGAACGTCATGCGCTCGACGCCGCTCGTGCTCGTGATCTTCTGGTTCTACTTCCTGGTGCCGTGGATGGGCGGCTGGCTCCTCGGGGCCACGCGCCCGATCCAGGTCGGCGCGTTCCTGTCCTCGCTGATCACGTTCATGATGTTCGAGGCCGCGTATTACTGCGAGATCATGCGCGCCGGGATCCAGTCGATCCCACGCGGGCAGATGTGGGCCGGCTACGCGCTCGGCCTCTCCTACTGGCAGACGATGGGGCAGATCGTGCTGCCCCAGGCGTTCCGCAACATGCTGCCGGTGCTCCTGACGCAGACCATCATCCTGTTCCAGGACACCTCGCTCGTGTACGTGCTGTCCATCACGGACTTCCTCGGCGCCGCCTCGAAGGTCGCTCAGCGAGACGGCCGCCTGGTCGAGATGTACCTGTTCGTCGCGGTGGTCTACTTCGCGATCAGCTTCGGGCTGTCGAGCCTGGTCAAGCGGCTCCAGACCCGGCTGACCGTGCCCAGCCGATGACTCGCCGAGCCCGGGGGACGCCGTCATGCCGATGATCGAGATGAAGAACGTCAGCAAATGGTACGGATCCGTCCAGGTCCTGAACGACTGCACGACCCGCGTGAACAAGGGCGAGGTCGTCGTGGTGTGCGGCCCGTCCGGATCCGGCAAGAGCACGCTGATCAAGACGGTCAACGGCCTCGAGCCCTTTCAGAAGGGCGACGTCGTGGTCAACGGTATCTCGGTCGGCGACCCGAAGACCAACCTGACGCGCCTGCGCGCGAAGATCGGCATGGTCTTCCAGCACTTCGAGCTGTTCCCGCACATGAGCGTCACCGACAACATCAGCCTCGGCCAGGTCCGGGTGCTCGGGCGCTCGCGCGACGAGGCGAACGCCCGCTCGCTGAAGCTCCTGGAGCGCGTCGGGCTCTCGCAGCACGCGACGAAATACCCGGGCCAGCTCTCGGGCGGTCAGCAGCAGCGGGTGGCCATCGCGCGTGCGCTGGCGATGGATCCCCTCGCGATGCTCTTCGACGAGCCCACCTCGGCGCTCGACCCGGAGATGATCAACGAGGTGCTCGACGTCATGACCGAGCTGGCCCGCGAGGGCATGACCATGATGGTGGTCACGCACGAGATGGGATTCGCCAGCCGTGTCGCCCATCGGGTCATCTTCATGGACCACGGCCAGATCGTGGAGGACGACAAGAAGGAGGACTTCTTCGGGACGCCGCGCTCCGAGCGGGCGCGACAGTTCCTCTCGAAGATCCTGCACCACTAGATCAGGCGATCACCACCAGCACGTCGCCGCCGTTCACCGCCTGCCCGGGCACGACCCGCACCTCGGCGACCGTACCCTCGCTGGCCGCCCGGTACTCGTTCTCCATCTTCATGGCCTCGATGACCAGCAGCGTGTCGCCCTTCTCGACGCGGTCACCCGGCTTCACCGAAATCCGTACGATCCGGCCGGGCAAGGGCGCCACCAGCGTCTGCGGCCCGGCGCCGGCGGCCGAGCGGCCGCGCGTGCGGATGATGTGGCGGGTCTCCTCCTCGACCCGGAGGACGTAGCGCTCATCTCCGACGTCCACGACACAAGAGCCGCCCTCGTCCCGGACGTCGGCGACGTACGAGGCGCCGCCGAGGAGGAGCGAGTAGATGCCCTGGGCGGTGAGCCGGCCGTCGACCTCCCACACTTCCGAGCCGATCGTCACCCGATAGCGCGGAGCCTGGCCGCTCACCTCGACCGTCTCGGTCGCGTCGCCGATCGTGACGATGAATTTTGTTGTAGCGGGGCTCATGAGGCCGGCTTGGGTCGAGGGTGGCCTGAGATAGACGCGGCGTGGCTCCGCTCGCCCGTTCCGGCGCCCGCGGTCGACGAGTCCGGCATGAGGAGCAGGTCAATCATCGCCACTCATCACTTGTCACCGCCAACCGGGTCGGCGCCCGAGGCGCCAGTTGTCGCTCGGAGACGGCGGCTCGACGTCGGTGCGGTGGCCGATGCGCTCGTATTCGGCGAGGACGGCCGCGATGATGGCGATCGAGCGGGCGCGATCGCGGTTGGCGGTCAGGGTGGGCAGGATGCGGTCGAGGAATCCGGTCGAGAGCTTGCCGGCGCGAAAGTCCTCGTGGGCCACGATGTGGGCGAGCACGGGGATCGTCGTCAGGACGCCGACCACCTTGTACTCGGCGAGCGCGCGCGCCATCCGGCTGATGGCCGCCTCGCGGTCGACGCCCCACACCATGAGCTTCGCCAGCAGCGTGTCGTAGAAGCGGGGGACCGTGTAGCCCTCGTAGGCGCCCGAGTCGTCGCGCACCCACGGGCCGCTGGCAGCGCGCAGCCCGGTGATCATGCCCGGCGACGGCATCCAGCCGCTGAACGGGTCCTCGGCGTTGATCCGGCACTCGATGGCCGCGCCGCGCATGACGACGTCGGCCTGCTGGTAGCCGAGCGCCTCGCCGGCGGCGACCCGGAGCTGCTCGCGGACGAGATCGATGCCGGTGACCAGCTCGGTCACGCCGTGCTCCACCTGCAGGCGCGTGTTCATCTCGAGGAAATAGAAGTTTCGCTCCGCGTCCACCAGGAACTCGACGGTGCCGGCGTTGACGTATCCGGCCGCCGCCGCGACCCGGCACGCGGCCTCGCCCAGCCGCTCGCGCAGCGAAGCGTCCACGAACGGCGAGGGCGACTCCTCGACCAGCTTCTGGTGGCGGCGCTGGATGGAGCACTCGCGCTCGCCCAGGTGGATGACACGGCCCCGGGAGTCGGCCATCACCTGCACCTCGATGTGGCGTGGCTCGGCCAGGTACCGCTCGAGATAGACCGCGCCGTCGCCGAAGGCGTAGGCCGCCTCGCTCCGCGCCAGCGCCAGGGCGTTCTCGAGCTCGCTCTCGGAGCGGACGACGCGCATCCCCTTGCCGCCGCCGCCCATCGCGGCCTTGACCATGAGCGGGTAGCCGATCTCCCGCGCCGCCGCGCGCATCGCGCCGGCGCCCGACACGGGCTCGAACGTGCCCGGCACGGTCGGAACGCCGAGGGTTCGCGCGATCCGGCGCGCCGCCGTCTTGTCCCCGAGCGCGCGGATGGCCGCCGGCGGCGGGCCGACGAAGACGAGCCCAGCGGCGCCGCACGCCTCGGCGAACGCGGCGTTCTCGGCGAGGAAGCCGTAGCCGGGATGCACGGCGTCAGCGCCGGAGGCCTTGGCGACGCGCACCAGCTTGTCGATCGCCAGATAGCTCTCGGCCGGCGGCGGGGGCCCGATCGGGTACGCCTCGTCGGCCATGAGCACGTGGAGCGCCTCACGGTCGGCGTCGGAGAACACGGCCACCGAGCTGATGCCCTGCTCGCGGCAGGCGCGAATCACGCGCACCGCGATCTCGCCTCGGTTCGCCACCAGGACCTTGTTGATCTTCATCGCCCCTTCCCGCGGACCGCGCGGCCTATCGCGGGGAGATCTCGAAGCTCGAGAAGAAGTAGGGGATCTCGAACGCCGCCGTCTCGGGCGCGTCCGAGCCGTGTACCGCGTTCGACTCGATGGACGAGGCGAAGTCCTTGCGGATCGTGCCGGTCGCGGCCTTGGCCGGATCAGTGGCGCCCATGAGGTCGCGCCACTTGCGGATCGCGTCGTCCCCCGAGAGGACCATCGGCAGGCACGGCCCCTGGGTCATGAACGCGCAGAGGCTGTCGTAGAACGGGCGCTCGCGGTGGACGATGTAGAAGCCGCGCGCGTCGGCCAGCGTCATGTGGACGAGCTTGGCCGCGATGATCGTGAGGCCCGCTCGCTCGATTCTGGTGATGATCTGGCCGACCACCGCCTTGGCCACGGCGTCCGGCTTGATGATGGCCAGCGTGCGCTGCGTCATCGTCCGATGACCTTGGCCATGGTCGCTCCCATGTCAGCCGGGCTCTTCACGAGCGTCGCGCCGGCGTCTTCGAGTGCTTTCATTTTTTCCGCCGCGGTCCCCTTGCCCCCCGCGATGATCGCGCCGGCGTGGCCCATCCGCCGTCCCGGCGGTGCCGTCTGGCCGCAGATGAACGCAACGATGGGTTTCTTGACCTTCGCCTTGACGAACGCGGCGGCCTCTTCCTCGGCGGTGCCGCCGATCTCGCCGATCATCATGATGGCCCGCGTCTCCGGGTCGTCGTTGAAGAGCCGCAGCACGTCGACGAAGCTCGTGCCGTTGACCGGGTCGCCGCCGATTCCCACGCAGGTCGACTGACCGATGCCCCGTCCGGTGAGCTGGCCCACGACCTCGTACGTCAAGGTGCCGCTGCGTGAGACGACGCCGACCGGGCCCGCGCGATGGATGTGGCCCGGCATGATGCCGATCTTGGTCTGCTCCGGCGTGATCACCCCGGGACAGTTGGGCCCGATCAGCCGGCTCGACGTCCCGGCGAGAAAGTGCTTGGCCCGCACCAGGTCACCCACCGGGATGCCCTCGGTGATGCAGACGATCAGCGGCACACTCGCCGCGGCTGACTCCATGATCGCGTCGGCGGCCGCGGGCGGCGGCACGAAGATGAGGGCGCAGTTCGCCCCTTCGCCAGCCACCGACTCGGCCACCGTATTCCAGACCGGAAAGCCCTCGTGGGTCGTTCCGCCCTTGCCCGGCGTGACTCCGCCGACGATGGTGGTGCCGTACTCCTTGCAGCGCGCGGCGTGAAAGGCGCCCTCGCGACCGGTGATGCCCTGCACGACCACCCGCGTGGCGCGATCGACGAGGATGCTCACCTAACGGACGCCCTCTCGCCGCTCCCCGGCGCCCGGCGGGCGCGGACGGCGCTTGTCGGCGAGCCGCTTCTCGTAGACGGCGAGCACCTCCTGGTAGCGGCGATGATCCTTCGGCATCGTCTGCAAGATGATCTCATAGCAGGCCGTGGTGTCCTCGCGTCTGCACCAGCCGATCATGTCCTCGACCAGCCGGTCGCGATAGGAGCTCTTCGGGTACTGTTCGAAGAACGCGCGCGCCTTCACCATCGACATGGAGGCTGCGGCATCCTCGTAGGCCCGCTGGTCGGCCGGCCGCCAGCAGCCCGCGGCCATGGCGCCGGCCGTCAGCACGAGGAGCGTGAGCCACCGGCTAGCCGCGCGCGAGCGCCACGGCCTTCTTCGCGCCATCACCCATGTCGTCGGCGTTCGTCAGGGGCAGGCCGGATTCGGCGAGCATCTGTCGGCCCAGCTCGACGTTGGTGCCTTCCATGCGCACCACCACCGGCAGGCGCAGGCCGAGGTTGCGGATGGCCGCGATGACGCCCGCGGCGAGCCGGTCGCAGCGCAGGATGCCGCCGAAGACGTTGATGAACACCGATTTCACATTGGGGTCCGACGAAAGGATCCGGAACGCGTTCTCGATCTGCTCGGGCGAGGCCCCGCCGCCCACGTCGAGGAAGTTCGCCGGCTCGCCGCCGGCCAGCTTCACGATGTCCATCGTGGCCATCGCCAGGCCGGCGCCGTTGACCATGCAGCCCACGTTGCCGTCGAGCTTGATGTAGTTCAGGTTGTATTTCGACGCCTCGACGTCGAGCGGATCTTCCTCGTTGACGTCCCGGAGCGCGAGGATCGCCGGGTGGCGCCAGAGCGCGTTGTCGTCGAAGTTCAGCTTGGCGTCGAGCGCGAGGACCCGGCCGTCCTTCGTGACGACCAGCGGATTGATCTCGGCCAGCGAGGCGTCGAGGGCCAGGTAGAGCGAGAAGAGGCTCCGGATCAGGGCCGCCGCCTGCTTGAACTGGTCGCCGGTGAGCCCCAGGCCGTACGCCAGCCGCCGCGCCTGAAAATCCTGGATGCCGAGGGCCGGATGGGCCCACTGCCGGATGATCTTGTCGGGGGTGCGCGCGGCGACCTCCTCGATGTCCATACCGCCGGAAGCCGACGCCATGACCACGTGAGTCGCGCGCGCGCGGTCGAGCGTGACCGAGAGGTAGAGCTCACGCGCAACGTCGGAGGCCTCCTCCACCAGCACCGAGTGGACCTCGATGCCGCTGGGCGGCGTCTGCGGGCTCTTGAGCCGCATGCCGAGGATCTGCCGGGCCGCGCGCTCGGCCGCGTCCGCGTCGTCGGCCACCTTGATGCCGCCGGCCTTGCCGCGGCCTCCGGCGTGCACCTGGGCCTTCACGACCACCCGGCCGCCCAGCCCCGCGGCGGCGGTCTTGGCCTCGGCCGGGGTCGTCGCCTTCTCGCCGCGCGGCACGGGCACGCCGAACTCGCGCAGCAGCGCCTTGGCCTGATACTCGTGAATTTTTATCGGACTATTTCCCTCTGAATTTGCGCAGGAGCCAGACGATGGGGTCGTAGTTGTCCGCGAGCCGCTCCTTGAGGGGGATGATGCCGTTGTCGGTGATATGGATGTGCTCTGGGCACACCTCGGTGCAGCACTTGGTGATGTTGCAGAGACCGACGCCCGCCTGCTCCTTGATGAACGCCGAGCGGTCGCGGGTGTCGAGCGGGTGCATGTCGAGGCCCGCCAGCTTGATGAAGAACCGCGGCCCGGCGAAGGCGCGCTTCTTGTCCTCGTGGTCGCGGATGACGTGGCAGACGTCCTGGCACAGGAAGCACTCGATGCACTTGTGGAACTCCTGGATGCGATCGATGTCCTCCTGCATCATGCGGTACGTGCCGTCGGGCTCGGGCGGCTTGAGACGGAGCGGCGGCACCTGGCGGGCCTTCTCGTAGTTGTAGGACACGTCGGTCACCAGGTCGCGGATGAGCGGGAACGTCCGGATCGGCGCGACCGTGATCGTCTCGCCGGGCTGGAACAGCTCCATTCGCGTCATGCACATGAGCCGGGGCTTGCCGTTCACCTCGGCGCTGCACGATCCGCACTTGCCGGCCTTGCAGTTCCACCGGCAGGCCAGATCGTTGGCCTGCGTCGCCTGGATCTTGTGGATGACGTCGAGCACGACCATGCCTTCCTCGGGCTCGACCGAATAGTCCTTGAAGCCGCCGCCGGTGGCGTCGCCGCGGAACACGCGCATCGTGAAGGTCGCCATCACTTCCTCTCCTGGAAGAGCGCCTTCAGCTCGGCCGGCATCTCCGGCAAGGCCTCGCGGCTGAGCGCGAGCGCGCCCTGCCGCTCGCGGATGACCACGTTGATCTTGCCCCACGTGTCGTCGGTGTACGGATGGTCGTCGCGCGTGTGGCCGCCGCGGCTCTCCTTGCGCTCGAGCGCGGCCAGGGCACAGCACTCGGCCACCGTGAGCAGCGAGGCGAGGTCGAGGGCGATGTGCCAGCCCGGGTTGTAGGTCCGCCCGCCGTCCACGTGCGTCCGCCGCGCGCGCTGCTTGTACGTCTCGATCCGCTTGATCGCTTCCCGCAGCTCGTTCTCGGTCCGGATGAGGCCGACCAGGTCCTGCATCGTCTGCTGCAGGTCGGCCTGGATCGCGTACGGATTCTCGCCGCCGCTCCGGGTGAACGGCTCCAGCATCATGCGGGCGATCGACGCGACCTGGGCGGAATCGACGGTGAGCGCGCCGCCGAAGTCCTTGGCGTAGAGCGCGGCGTAGAGCCCGGCCCGCCGGCCGAAGACCAGGAGGTCGGAGAGCGAGTTGCCGCCGAGGCGATTCGAGCCGTGCATCCCGCCCGCCACCTCGCCGGCGGCGTAGAGCCCCTTGACGGTCGCGGCGGTCGTGTCGGCGTCGACGCGCACGCCGCCCATGATGTAGTGGCAGGTCGGCCCGACCTCCATCGGCTCCTTCGTGATGTCGACGCCCGCCAGCTCTTTGAACTGGTGGTACATCGAGGGCAGCCGCTTGCGGATGTAATCGGCTGGCCGGCGCGTGCAGATGTCGAGGAAGACACCGCCGTGCGCGGTTCCGCGCCCGCCCTTGATCTCGGCGTTGATCGCGCGCGCCACCTCGTCGCGCGGCAGCAAATCGGGCGTGCGCCGGTTGTTCTTCTTGTCGGCGTACCAGCGATCGGCCTCGGCCTCGTTGTCGGCGGTCTCGCCCTTGAAGAACTCCGGGATGTAATTGAACATGAACCGCTCGTCCTTGGTGTTCTTCAGCGTTCCGCCGTCACCGCGCACGCCCTCGGTCACGAGAATGCCTCGCACCGATGGCGGCCACACCATGCCGGTCGGGTGGAACTGGACGAACTCCATGTCGATCAGGTCAGCGCCCGCCCACAGGGCGAGCGACTGCCCGTCGCCGGTGTATTCCCAGGAGTTCGACGTGACCTTCCACGCCTTGCCGACCCCGCCGGTGGCGAGCACGATCGCCTTGGCCTTGAACAGAACGAACTTGCCGGTGTCGCGCCAGTACCCGAAGGCGCCGACCACCCGGTCGCCGTCCTTCAGGAGCCGCTCGACCTTGCACTCCATGTAGACGTCGATGCCCTGGTGGATGCCGTGGTACTGGAGCGTGCGGATCATCTCCAGGCCGGTGCGATCGCCCACGTGCGCCAGGCGCGCGTAGCGGTGCCCGCCGAAGTCGCGCTGCAAGATGCGCCCGTCCTTGGTGCGGTCGAACAGGGCGCCCCACCGCTCGAGCTCGAGCACGCG
>DASRIY010000155.1:0-7489 GCA_035649755.1 Candidatus Methylomirabilota bacterium | reverse complement strand
GAGCACCGCGACGAGCTGAACGGGGTCATCCGCGCCTGGACGAGCGCGCGCACGAAGCACGAGGTGATGAGTGCCCTGGGCAAGGCGGGCGTGCCCTGCGGCGCCATCCTGGACACGGGCGAGGTCCTCGACGACCCGCACTTGAACGCCCGCGGCCAGATTCACAC
Source organism: Candidatus Methylomirabilota bacterium (assembly GCA_035649755.1). GTDB lineage: Bacteria > Methylomirabilota > Methylomirabilia > Rokubacteriales > CSP1-6 > AR31. The sequence continues at coordinate 7,322 of DASRIY010000155.1, read as the reverse complement.
GATCGAGCATAAGACGCGCGGCCGCGTCCGGCTGCCGGGCTGCCCGGTGCACCTGTCGGCCTCGCCGGCACCGACGTCGCCGCCGCCGCTGGCCGGCGAGCACACCGCGGAAGTGCTGGGCGAGCTTCTCGGCCTGTCGAAGGACGACGTGGAGAAGCTGCGCGCCCAGGGCGCCGTCAGCTAAATCAGGATGTCGCTCGGAAAGTCGAGCGGGCGCCGGCCTACGCAGGTCAAGCGGCCGCGACGACGTTCTGGTTACCCCGAAAGAAGTTCCCGGGGTCGTACTTCGCCTTGATCGCGAGCAGGCGCTCGTAGTTCACTCCGTACGCAGCGCGTATGCGGTCGGCCTCCTCAGCCCCCAGATCGTTCACGTACACGGCGCGCTCCAGGTGCGAGGCCATCGCCCCATGCAGCTCACGCGCCCATCGGATGTTCTTCTGGTCGGCGGCGGCGTCCTCCCACTGCGCCAGCATCAGACAGTCCCACTGGTCGTGGCGGTGCGCGAATGCGGTCTCCGTCGGCGCCACGCGCGCGGCCGCGCCGTGCATCTGCTGGAGACCGATCTGGGACTGGGCGGAGGGACACGTGACGGCAAAATGCGCCAGCACCTCGATCGCCTCTGGACTTAGGCGGCGCAGGAAACCGCCCTTCCAGTAGTGCCGCCGGCCCTGAGGGAAGGCGCCGTCGCCCCCACGCTGCAAGTCGATGTAGCTCATGTGGCCGATGCCGTCGGCGAGCGGATGCTCGAGCGATCGCAGCGGCTTCAGCAACCGCTCGCCAGTGTCGACATCACCGATCCACGCGACCGCGACGCCTAGCACCGGCGCGCCGTCCTCACCCCGGCCAAAACCGGCGTTGATGCAGAGCTCGTCGGGACACCCCCGTGCGAGCTCGTCGTAGAACGCCAGGACTCGCCGGGCCTGACCGATTGGCCACGCGACGGCGCCGCCGAGCACCGGGCCGATCGGGTGCAGTCGATACTCGAACGAGGTGACCACGCCGACGTTGGCTCCGCCGCCTCGAACGGCCCAGAAGAGGTCGGGGTGCTCGGCAGCGCTGGCCGTGCGGAGCTTCGCGTCGGCAGTGACGATGTCCACCGACACGACGTTGTCGCACGCGAGGCCGTACTTGCCGTTGAGCCAGCCGATGCCGCCGCCCAGGGTCAGACCGGCGATGCCCGTCGGGGAAACGTTCCCGGTGGGCGTGGCGAGGCCGAACGCCTGGCACTCGCGATCGAACTCACCCAGGGTCAGGCCTGGCTCGGCACGTACGGTGCGCCGCTGCGTATCGATCTGCACGTGCTTCATGGGAGACAGGTCGATCATCACACCGCCCTCGCACACGGCCTTGCCCGACACGTTGTGACCGCCGCCCTTCACGGACACGTCGAGACCGTGCGCTCGGGCGAAGCCGACGCAGGCCACGACGTCTTCAGCCCGCTCACACCGGGCGATCAACGCCGGCCGGCGATCGATCATCGCGTTGAAGATGCGGCGGGCCCCTTCGTAGCCGTCGGCACCCGGCCGCAGGACGTCCCCCTTCATGGCAGCCCGAAACTCGCGGAGCGCGGCGTCGTTGATCGTCATCGCTCGTCATCCTCCACCTGAGCTAGAACGGTCGTATGGAAGCGGCTCCGATAACTCTGCGGGTTCACGCCAAGCGTGCGGCGAAACGCGATGCGCATCGTCTCGGAGGAGCCGAACCCGCACGCGGCGGCGACCTCCGGGACACCGCGCGACGTTTCCTCGAGCAAACGGCGCGCCGCCTCCACGCGCACGCGCTCCACGAACCGTCCGGGCGTCATCCCGACCTCGCGCACGAACACGCGGAAGAAGTTGCGTGGGCTCATGGCGACTCTCCGGGCGAGCGCCTCGATCGACAGATCGACACCGGGGTGCTCGAGAATCCACGCCTGCAAGTCGCGCAGGGGCTCGCGCTCGGCGAGCTGGGTCGAGAGCTGGGCGCTGAACTGCGCTTGACCGCCGGGCCGCTTGAGAAAGAAGACCATCCGCTGGGCTACCTGCAGCGCGACACGGCGCCCGACGTCCTCCTCGACCAGCGCCAGGACGAGATCGAGGCCGGCGGTACTGCCGGCCGAGGTGTAGATGCCCCGGTCGCGAACGTAGATCGGATCCCGCTGGACGGTAACGGCCGGAAATCGGCGGGCGAGCTCATCGCAGTCCATCCAGTGCGTCGTGGCGCTCCGGCCGTCGAGCAATCCCGCTTCGGCCAGGACAAACGTACCGGTGCAGAGTCCGACTACCCTGCGCGTCCGCGGCGCGACGCGCGCGAGCCACCGGATCAGATCCGGATCGCGCCGCGCGTCGGCGGGCTCGTCGATGCCAGTCACGATGAGCGTGTCGATGTCACCGCGGACGGAGCGATACGAGCGGTCGGACGCCAGCCGCAGGCCCGCCCAGCCGCAGACGGTGGCCACGGGCGAGACGACCTCCACGGCGTATCCGCGGCCCGGCGGCAGCCGGACATTGGCAACATAGAGAATGTCGAGTGCCCCGCCGATCTCGACGACCTCGTGGCAGGGCATTGCGACCACGACGACGCGGCGAGGAGTCATCGCTCGCATGGCCTGCTTGTCTCATTCCTCGAGACCGTCAGCAATGACAGAGATCCCAAGGATCCTGCCACATAGGGCACGCCCAGCCAGCCTGCCGTACGGAGAGTGGCTGGCCCTAGCCGGCGATGGGCGGGCGCCGCTTGTAGAAGCCCGTCGCCTGCTCGAAGGCGTGGGCGAGCTGGAGCACGCCCCACTCGTCCTGATGACGGCCCACGATCTGGAGCCCTATCGGCAGGCCGTCGTCGGTGAACCCCGCCGGAACCGAGATCGCCGGCAGGCCCGTCACCGTGATGTCCGAGCAGCTGCGCATCCAGTCGATGTAGGTCGGCAGGCGCTCACCGTTGATCTCGGTGATGTACGGCTGAGTGACGTCGAAGGGCGGCACCTGCACCGCGGGCAGCAGCAGGAACTCGTGGCGCTCCATGAACTCGCGCACGCGGTGGTAGAGGCGCGTGCGCGCCTGGTCGGCCTCGCCGATCTCGCGCGCCGTGAGCTTCTGACCTTCCTCGATGTTCCAGATGACGGTGTCCTTGATCTTGTCGCGATGCCGCTCGAGCAGCGGGCCGTAGCGCGTCGCGAAGTTGAGCGCGCGCTGCACCTGGAACACCTGCCGCGCCTCGGCGAAATCCGGCTGGCCGTCGCCGATCTGGCAGCCGAGCGCCGCGAAGGTGGCGCGCTGGGCGTCGAGCACCTGCGTCACCCGCCGGTCGATCGGGAGCCCGCCGAGGTCTCGGCTCCAGGCGATGCGCACGCCCTTGAAGTCGCGCCCGAGGGGCGCGCGGAAGCGGTCGCCCGGCTCGGCGACGGCGTTCGGCGCTCGCCGGTCGGGCCCCGCCATCACGCTCAGCATGAGCGCCACGTCGGCCACGGTCCGCGCCATGGGCCCGGGCACGTGCAGGAGCGCCCAGGCGTTGTCGGTCGGCCACGCCGGCACGCGCCCGATGGCCCCGCGCAGGCCGACCACGTTGCAGAAGCTCGCGGGGTTGCGCAGGGAGCCGCCGGTATCGCTGCCATCGGCGATCGGCAGCATGCCGCAGGCCAGCGCGACGGCGGCGCCGCCGCTCGACCCGCCGCACGTCTTCGTCGCGTCGTAGGGATTGAGCGTGCGGCCGAAGACCTCGTTGAATGTCTGCGAGCCCGCCCCGAATTCCGGCGTGTTGGTCTTGCCGAGGGTCACCGCTCCGGCCGCCCGCAGGCGCTCGACCAGCAGCGCGTCCTGGTCGGGGACGTGGTCGCGATAGACCCGCGAGCCGAACGTCGTGCGGATGCCGCGCGTGGGCACCAGATCCTTGTGGGCGACCGGCAGGCCGAACAGCGGCCCCCCCGCCTCACCACGCGCGAGCGCGGCGTCCTTCTCGCGCGCCTCGTCGAGCGCGCGCTCGGCGGTCAGCGTGACGATCGCGTTGACCTTCGGGTTGACGCGCTCGATCTGCGCCAGGTGTTCCTGGACGACCTCGGTGACGGAGACCTCGCGGGTGCGGATGCGCCGCACCAGCTCGGTCGCGGTCTGGAAGCAGAGCTCGCTGTTCACGGTTTTTCCGGCGGTAGTGTACACCAGGGCGTCGCGGGCCTTCGGAGGTGGCGACGCTTGACGTCAGCGGCGCGCTGGACCAAGGTGGCGGCGCTGGGCGAAGGTAGCCGCAGATCGACGAACGTCGCGAGAGCAGGAGAGAGCTCATGAACGAGACACGGACACTCGCCCAATTCGTGGCACAGACCAAGTTCACCGACCTGCCGCCTCGACTCGTCGAAAACCTCAAGATCACCATCCTGGACACGCTCGGCGCGGCCTTCGTGGGATCCGTTCAGCCCTGGGCCCAGCGCATCCTGGCGGTGGCCCAGGCCCTCGGCGGCACGACCGAAGCGAGCGTCATCAGCCAGGGCTGGCGGACGGACGTCTCCCGGGCCGCCTTCGCCAACGGGGTCCTCATCGGTGCGTTCGAGTGCGAGCCCCTGACCGGCTCGCACGCGAGCGGCACCGTACTGCCGGCGGCCCTCGCCATCTGCGAGCGCGAGCGTCTTGGCGGTGCCGCGTTCCTCACCGCGCTGGCCGTGGGCTTCGAGGTGTCCGCTCGGATCGCGCGCACCGCCGTGGGGCTCGAGACCGTGCGCGGCTTCCACAACCCGGGCACGCAGGGCCCGTTCGGCGCGGCGGCGGCGGTGGGCAAACTGTACGGCTTCGACGAGGAGCGGCTGACCGACGCGCTGGGCATCGCCGGCTCGTCGAGCGCCGGGCTTCTCGAGTTCGCGTGGAGCGGCGGCGACACCAAGCGTCTGCACCTCGGGCGCGCCAGCCAGCTCGGGCTGGAGAGCGCGCTGCTGGCCCGGCAGGGCGTGCGGGGCCCGACGACTGTCCTCGAGGGTCGCTACGGCTACTTCAACGCGTTCTCGACGCCCACGAAGATGGAGAGGCTCGTGGAGGGCCTGGGCATCGCGTGGGCCATCGAGCCGCCCTCACTGAAGTCGTACGCGACCCACGTCACCCAGCAAGCGGTCGTCGCGGCGATCCAGGAATTCAAGGCCGAGCATCCGCTCGACCCGAAGGCGATCACGCGCGTGGTGATCCGGGGGGCGCCGCGCATCATGGAAGAGCGGCACACGGAGCGGGCGCCGCGGGACGTCCTCGGTGGGCAGTACAGCCTGCCCTTCACGACGGCGGTGGCGCTGACGCGCGATATGGCCAACCCGCTCGTCTACAACACCGAGGCCGTGGCGGATCCGATCGTGCGCGATCTGGCGAGACGGATCGAGCTGGTACCGGTGGCTGACGACAGACACGAGTCGCCGGGCGTTTGGCCGGCCGAGATTCTCATCGAGGCCACGGGGCAGCGCCACGCGCTGCACACCCGGCCGCACAAGGGCGCGCCGTCCAACCCCTTCACATCGGACGAGGCACGCGAGAAGTTCGGGCGCTACACGGCGTCGCTGCTCGACGCGAAGCGGTCGAGCACGATCATCGACGCGCTCGGTAGGTGTGAACAGTTGACAGACATGGCCGCGGTCGCCGACCTGCTTCGTGACTCACTGTCGGCCGCGGGCTCCGACGGGAGGTGATGCGGCTTCTTTTATCGAGCTGCCTATCTCACGAGCTCGATCTCGCTCGGACGCCAGGTCTTGTCGAAGAACGACTCCTCCGGGCTGTAGAGGCGCAGAAGCGTGAACCAGCCCTTGCCGGGCACAGTTTGAATCCAGGTGCCAGCCTTTGCGTCGGCCGGTTGGGATGGGCTGAAATAGATGGTCGTAGAGCCGTCCGCGTTCGCCACGGCGGCCGGTGACGGGTACGTCTGGCTTCCGGCGCGCGGGTAGCGCTGGGGTGTCTGGAGCATCGAGCGAGTCTGGTTGTCGTACACGGTGAAGGACCAGAACTTGGCCGCGGGAATCTTTGGGGGCAGGATCACCCGATACGTCTTGCCGCCATCGAAGGGATTCTTGGCGGCATCCGCGAAGCCCATGAGGTACTGCGAGCCGATATTAGGTAGCCGCATGATCATGCCTGGCGAGTCCATCGTGTACGCATAGTAGAACGCCGTGCGGGAATCGAGGGTCTTCGCGCCGGTTGGCGGGAAGGGCTTGATGCCCTCCCTGGTGAGCATCGGTGGTGGAGTCTCGAAGGTGTAGCCGCCCTGCCACAACATGTTGGCCCACATTGAGCCTGGGTAGTAAGCCCAACCAGGATACTCGGAGGCACGCCAGTTCAGTGCCCGTCCGGCCGCGTTACCCACCGCTGCTGCGTCGGTGAGAATCTTGCGCATTCGAGCGTCCGGATTGAAGGGCTTGCCCTTCACGATGCCAATGGCCGCCAACTGGCCCGAAAGCTCCGAGCTGAACGAGGTGGCCGGCTCCAGCTGCACCAGCTTGTTGACCATTTCGAAATAGGAGAAGTCGTTGGGGGGGATGGTGTTGAACGACTTGCCGCTCCCCTCGACGAACTTCGTCGGCGGCACGGGTGCGATGGCCGCCGGCCTGACCTTGCCGTCCAGTGCCGTGGCAATGCTGGTGCCGTAGCCTCCCGGCGTGTACAGATAGACCTTCAGCGATTTCTTGATCGAGGCGACCGGCGGTTTTGGATCGTTGTTGTCCATGAAGGCGCGAACCGCGTAGAGCACATGCATGGTTTTCGACCGGCCGACGTGGAACCCGCTATCCGGAAGCGGGCCGTCATAACCGGGCGGCACGATCAGATACTTGCCGCCTTCGCCTCGGTCGGGGCCGGGCAAGCCGATGTCGATGATCCAGCCGAACCACATGTCGTTCAGCGTGCCGAGCGCCATCGGCGGCACCTCGATCACCAACGGGCCTTTCGTCAGGTCGAGGGTCGCAACCGTATAGATCGTATCGGCGTTGGCGGTGAGGAAGAGGGAGTTCGAGTCCATCAGCTCGGAGAAGATAACGATCGTATTGTCGTCAGCTCCGATGCTACGGAAGCCCTCGCGAATCGCGTACGCCGACGCACCCGAGAAGCTGTTCATGAACGCGTCGACGCCTCGCACGAAGTCCAGACTGTCGTACACCTTCCGGACGGTGTCCGCGCTCGGCGCGCCGTCCTTGAACTCCAGCGTGCCGATGCTCGTCTGAACCTTGTCCGGCGTCGTGATCTCTGGTGGAATCTTCGGTGTGGTCTGCGCGTGGACAGTTGTGAGCGTCAGCACGGCGGCGAGCGCGCTGGCGAGGATGGTTGCTGTTTTCATGCCAGCAAGGGTGGCCGCGCGCGCGATCAGCGGCCATAGGACCTTGGCCGCAGGTGGCC
>DASRIY010000154.1:0-4574 GCA_035649755.1 Candidatus Methylomirabilota bacterium | reverse complement strand
TACCAGATCAGCGGGGGATCGGTTCGATTTCCCGAGGTGCGCGCGTTCGTCGGCCTGCCGGCGTTCATCACCGCGATCGCTCTGATGTGGCTGATCCTCAGCCGCGAGCTTCGCGAGCGGCCGGCCCCGGCGCGTGACGTGCCGCTGCGCGCATAGAGCCTGCCGATGGCCACCCCGACGACAGACCCGGGATGCCGATCGCTGTCCTCGATGCTCAGTTTGGTGTAGCCACGGTGCGCGCTCCCACACCGCGCTCGTTGTGCACGTAGGTGAACCATGACCATTCGCATGTATGGTCAATTTTGACCAGATCTCAGGAACCTGCCTTGGGCATCCTACGGGCGATGGCACGATACTGGGGCGATCCCGACGGCGCGATTTGCGACGCTTGCGACAGGCCCATCACGATGCAGCAGTTGATTATGGACGGCATCGTCTCGACGCTCAGCGCCAAGAAGCGCGCTCAGTTTCACGTCACGTGCTTCCAGTTTGGAGACTACGGAGAGCCGCGTATCGAAGACGTAGCGTCAGCAGCGCTGAGTCCTGCAGGCCAGCAATAAAGTCCCCTGGTACCGCTGTGATCCGCGCCATCGTGAGTCTACTAGTGGGTGTACTACTCGTATCCTCCGGCGTGGCTCCTGTGGGCACTATCGGCCCGGCGAATGCCAGTCCGGCGTCCGCAGCGGACGCCAAGCCGCTTGCTGCACGCTCGCGCCCTGAAATCCAACGGAGCGTCCTCGAGAATAGTGACCGGGCGGCCGCCCTCGGCCTCCTCCTCCTCCTGCGCGGGATGGCTGACAGTCGACGCGGCTGGTAGGTCCGCCGGCCGACTGAAGCCTGCGGCTAGCCGGCGTTCATCACCGCGATCATTTTGGCCTCTGCGACAACGGCCCGGGGATGCCGATCGCTGTCCTCGATGGTCGGTTTGGTGTATAAAGGGGGCCCGAAGTCCGAACCTCAACAAAGGAGAGACCCGATGGCCCAGCTGAAGATCAACCTCGACGCCCAGCGCTTCTCCAAAGGCCTGTCCTGGAAGGATTACATGGCCCAGATGGGCGACACCCGGGCACGCACCGAGGACTACTACTCGAAGGCGGTGCTGACCGACGACGAGAAGAAGTTCTTCGGGGGCATCAACCAGGTGAAGTACGCGATGATGCTGGCCGAGAACTGGTGCGGCGACGTGCATCGCAACTCTCCGCTCATCGCCCACGTCTGCGAGGCGTTGCAGGGCTGCGACCTGCGGGTGTTCTTCCGCGACAAGGAAACGGACCTGCGCGACACGTTCCTCAACAACGGCTATCAGTCCATTCCGGTCGTGGTGTTCTTCGACAAGGACTGGAACGAGATCGGCCGCTGGATCGAGCGCTCCCACGCCGCGACGGGCAAGGCCGCCCAGATCCGCGCCAAGACCGTCGACGTCGCGCCGAAGGACCAGGCGGACGCCGCGATGGCCGAGATGCGCAAGCAGGTCGGCGACGCCTACACCGTGCCGGGCGCCCCACTGTGGCGCGCGGCCGTGGCCGAGATGCGGCTCGTCCTCGAGAACCGGCTGGGTCTGGCTCCGAAGAAGTAGCTCCCGCCACCAGAGCGGGCGCCCGCGTCAATACGACGGCGTGCCGACGGCGATACGATCGCCTCGGCGCGCCGTATTTGTTTCAGCGCCGCTTCACTTCACCCGGCGCGCGAGCGCGTACGCCTGGTCGATGAGACGGACCACTCGCAGGCAGTCGTGGACGCCGATGGGCGGCGGCAGGCCGCGGCGCCAGTGGTCCAGCGCGTCGCGGAGCGCGGTGAGCGCGATCGGCTCCGCGGGCTCGCCCGCCGCGGTCTCCTCGCCCTCCGCGGTAATGAGCCGGAGTGTCCCGTCCTTGAGCGACAGGATGGCGTCGCGCCAGGCGATCTTCCACTCGCCGTCCGTCCCGATCCGGGGGAATGTGTTGCCGATTTCGATCGTCCCCAGCACGCCGCTCGCCGAGCGCAGCAGCACCGAGGCGTAGTCCTCGACCGGCTGGCCCAGCGCGCGCGAGCTCACCTGCGCGCCCGTCACGTCCGCGTCCTCGCCCGTCAGGAAGAGAAACAGGTCCAGGCCGTGTGGTCCTAGATTGCGCAGGCAACCGCCGCCGGCTTCGCGCGGGTCGAGCATCCACGGCGCGTCCCAGGCGGGATAGCGCGCCGACGTCGGCCGGTTCTGGCGCACGTAGAAGTGGGAGATCGGACCGAACCGCCGCTCGGCAAGCAGCTGCCGCGCGCGCGTCGTGAATGGCTGGTAGCGCTGGCCGAGCGGCACCGCGACGAAGACGTTGCGCGCGGCGGCCTTGTCGGCGACCCGGCGCACCTCGTCGGCGTCGACGCCCATGGGCTTCTCCATGAGAAACGGATAGCCCTGATCGAGCAGGTGGTGGGCCGTCTCCGCCATGCGGCTCGGCCGCCCGAGTGCGATCACGAAGTCGGGGCGCGTCTCGGTCAGCATCTTCCGGTAGTCGGTGTAGACCGCCGGATTGCCGAGCGCCGCCGCGCGCCTGGCCGTGACCGACGCGCTCTCGTCCTGGATCGCGACGAGCTCGGTGTCGGGGATGCCGGCGAGATGGACGAGATAGGCCGAGTCGTAGAGTGAATGCCAGTGACTCACCCCGATCGCCGCGACGCGCATCGCTCGAGACCTCCCTGGTGGCCCGAGCAGGATAGCAGGTTCCGGCGCCTTGCTTTGCCCAGGCCGCCCGTCTATGCTGCCCCGTCGCTCGCATGACCTACACGCTCCGAGGGGGGAGAGACCGATGCGAAGCATCGACGTGCACGCCCACCTGACTCCGCAATGCTTCTGGCAGGCCACCGAGAAGGGCGGCGACTGGCACACGCTCAAGCGCGAGAAGGACGAGCGCGGCCAGGAGAACGCGATCGTCGGCGGCCGGCGCCAGGTGCTCCCGCCGCGCGCCCGGTGGACGCCCGAGGAGCGGCTCGCCGACATGGATTCGCTGGGCGTCGACGTGCACGTCGTCTCGCCCTATGTCGGGTTCTACAACTATCACCTCGACGCGAAGATCGCGGTGGCCACGTCGCGGGCCACCAACGACGAGATCAGCTCGATGACCAAGGCGTGGCCGAGGCGATTCGCGGGCCTCGGCACGCTCCCCATGCAAGACGTCAAGGCGGCCATCACGGAGCTCGAGCGCTGCATGACGGAGATCGGGCTCAAGGGCGTCGAGATCAACGATCACGTGAACGGCCGGACGCTCGACGAGCCGGAGTTCCGTCCTTTCTGGAAGGCGGCCGAGCAGCTCGGCGCGCTGGTCTTCTTCCATCAGGGCGGCGAGACGCTGGTGAGCCCGCGGACGAAGCGCTATCACCTGCCCAACACCGTCGGCAACCTGGTCGATCGCGCGGTCACGTTCGCAACCCTGGTGTCGGGCGGTGTCATGGACGAGTGCCCAGATCTGAAGATCGTTCTCGGCCACGGCGGGGGCTACACCTGCTTCGGGATCGGGCGGATGGATCACGGCTGGCAGGTCCGGACCGAGGCGCGCACCAACATCCAGCAGCCGCCCAGCGCCTATCTGCGGCGCTTCTACTACGACTGCATCGTTTACACCGAGTCGGCGCTGCGCTTCCTGATCGACACCGTCGGCGCCGACCGGGTCGTGTTCGGCACGGACTGGCCGTACGACATGGCACTCGACTGGCCGGTCTCCTGGATCCTCGCCATGGAGAGCCTCACGCAAGCCGAGAAGGAAGCCATCCTCTGGCGCAATCTGGAGCGGCTGCTCGGCCTCACCGCGTGAGGCCATTCGCCGCATGAGACGCGCGGTAGTCCTGCGCGGCGCAGCGATGGTCGCCGCACTCGCGGTGCTCACGGGGTGCGTCGTGGTGCGGTCGTTGCGAGGAGAGAAAGGCCCGGACTTCAGCGCCATTCAGGCTGGCGTTAAGCGCTCCGTGGTCGAGGCGGCCCTGGGTCAGCCGCTGGATGAGGGGGTGTCCCAGACGAACGTCCGTTATGCCGTGTACGAGTACAACGCGGGGATCCCGTCACACCCGGGCGACGCCGGGGTGGCGACCCTCCTGGACGTCGTCACCCTCGGCATCTTCGAGATCATCACGTACAAGAACCACGGATGGCGCCATCCGGGCGAATATGATCGGCGCAAGCCCAAGATCGTCATCACGTACGACCAGCGCGACCTCATTCTCGGCATCTTCGACGAGGGCGCCGAGCTCCCGGAGGACGGCCGGTCCGGGCCGTACCGATGGCCGCGGGTTTCGAGCCTCGATCGCGACTCGCCCTTCGCCTACCGCCAGTCGTCGACCGAGACGGTCTTCGCGTACGACGCGCCCATGATCCGCCAGTAGCCGTTGGTCTCGCCGCCGACGACCACGACGTGGATGTCCTCGCGCCGATACATCTGGATCATCTCGTCGGGCGCAGCCTTGAGCTTCGCGGCCCATGGCTCCTCGCCGAACGTCGCCCGCGGGTAGAGATAGTTCTGGACGAGCTGATAGTCCCAGAACTCGGCCGCGGGCATCCGCGCGTTGTCGTAGATCCAGTCGATCAGCGCGTCCTTCTTGGTGAAGCCGCCGCG
>DASRIY010000153.1:0-2792 GCA_035649755.1 Candidatus Methylomirabilota bacterium | reverse complement strand
AACGCGATGTCCAGGCCCATGTGAATGCCGTACTTGCGCGCGATCTCGTACCGAAAGCCGAACCCGCCCGTGACGATCGTCTGGGTGTTGTGCACGCGCTCGGCATCGTTCCACGCAGCACCGGTCCCCACGAACCCCAGTACGCTGAAACGCCTCCAGAGCTGCCAGCGAAGCTCGGCCTCGATCGACGCCACCTCGTCGCCCTGGTAGCGCATGATCGGCGCCCCGCGGAGACTGATGAACGGCTTGAGGTAGAAGGGCGCATCCCCGAAGGTGGCGGCGCCGTCGCCGCGCAGCCCGAGATAGAGTTTGGGAAGCAGAGTGAAATACTGAATCGCCGTTACCTGAAGACGCTGGAAGTCGTCGTCGCCGCCGAGTGCCGGGCTGAACACACCGAAGATCGCCTCGACGAACGTGCCGCGCAGCGGCGTGAACATGTTGTCTCGGCTGTCGTACGTGAGCGACGGCGTGAACCCACCCACCTTGGAGTCGCGCCGAACGTCCGGCAGCCCGGGTGTTCCCGCCGGCGCCTCGAACGTCACGCGCGTCGCGGTGAACACGTAGCCGAGGCCGGCCCAGAACGTCGAATCGCCCAGGCGATACTTGGCCCGTACGAGTCCGCCCGTGGGCTCGAGGTTGTACCGGAGGGGGTGCTTGTCGAGGAGCGCGTCCTGACCGATGCCGTGGAAATCGAGGTTCGCCGAGAGGTGCACGATCGCCACCTGCGTCTCGAGTCGGTCGCGGAGCCAGTGCCGGACGTCGCCCGCCATGAGACCCCACGAGCCATTCTCGGTTCCGAGTCCTCCCGCGACCGTGATATCGGGCCGCCCAAAGCCCTCTCTCTCGCCTCGCCCAGCGGCTGGCTGATGAACGCCAGGGCCACCGCGGCCCCGTATCCGACCGCCGGTTCCGTGATCGGGATAGCGATTGGAAGGAACCCGTACTTTTCGTCGAGGAAGCCGCTCAGATCGAACCAGCCGTCTTCTTCCGAGCGGAGCTTCGATGGCGCCGGCGTGGTCTGCGCTTGCTCCGCGGCAATCTGAGCCCCGGCCACGATGGCCCGAGCGCTAGAACGAGCAGCAGCGATCCTGCGCGAGCGGCGTGCAGGAGTCTCCGCGCCCCGCGGCGCCGTCTCAAAAGGCGTGCGCGCCGGCCGCGGCCGCGGGCCGCTGCTCTGCCGTAGATTCCCAGCCCCCACCGAGGGCTCGATAGAGTAGAACCACGGCGAGCAATTCGTCGCGCTGGGCCTGCGCCAGCTGCAGCTCGGCATCGAAGAGCTGCCGCTCGGTATCCAGCACCTCGAGATAGCTCGTCACACCGCCGCGGTAGCGGATGTCGGCCAGCCGGGCCGCATCACGCAGCGACAAGACGAGCGCTTCTTGCTGCACGCGGAACTCACCGCGCTTGCGATGCTCGATGAGCGAGTCTGCGACGTCGCGGAAGGCTTGCTGGACCGTCTGCCGGTAGCGCTCGAGCGCCGCCTGCGCCTGCGCTGTGGCCGAGTCCACGCCGGCGCCGATCCGACCGGTGTTGAAGATCGGCAGGGTCAGCTGCGGCGCGATCGTCAGGATCCCCTGCGGACCGAACCAGCTGCCGTCGATCTTGACGCCGCCGGCCCCCGCGGCGCCCGTCAGAAAGACCCGGGGGAAGTATTCGGACTTGGCGACGCCGATGCGGGCCGTGGCCGCAGCCAGCTGGCCCTCGGCCTCCTGGACGTCGGGCCTGCGCTCGAGCAGGCTCGACGGCAACCCGGCCGGTATCGCCGGCAGCGCGAGCTGCTGCAGCAGCGTACGGCCTCGCGGCACCGCGTCCGGGTTCCGTCCGAGGAGGATCGAGATCTGGTTCTCCGTCTGCTCGATGCGGCGCTCGAGATCCGGAATCGTCTCGGCCGCCGTGTAGAGCAGCACCTCGGCCTGGCGTACGTCCATCATCGACGCGACGGCGCCCTGCTGACGCAGCTTGACGAGGCGAAGGGAGTTTTCCCGGCTCGCGAGCGTCCGCTTCGAGATCTCGAGCTCGAGGTCGAGCTCCCGGAGCTGGAAGTACGCGGTCGCGACGTCGCCCACGAGGCTGGTCACCACGAAACGGCGCGCCGACTCCGAGGCCAGCAGATCGTTGCGGGCCGCCTCGGTGCTCCGCCGGAACCGACCCCAGAAATCGAGCTCCCAGAACATGTCGAACCCGCCCGCCGGGCTGAACGTCTGCTGGAACTGCGTGGGCGTGCGCTCCTTGGTGGTGTACGTGTAGGGCGCGGACGCCGAGGCGTTCAGCTCCGGGAACTGGAACGAGCGGTTGATCGTCACCCGGGCGCGGGCGTCGAGGATGCGCGCGGTGGCGATGCGAAGGTCGTAGTTCTCCTCGAGCGCGGCGCGGATCAGCGATTGCAAGGTCTCGTCCTGGAAGATCTCCCACCACGCCACGTCGCCCAGCGACCCGGTGCCGGCCGGCGCATCGGGCGCTCGGCCCCGGAAGTCGGCTGGGATCGAGAGGTCGGGCCGGCGGTAGTCCGGGCCCACGGTGCATCCCGCGAGCAGGAGCGCTGCCGACAGGACAATCGCGCGAGCTTTCATGCGTGCTGCCTTCCGGGCACGGAGGCCGGTGTGGGTTGCGCGACGGCTTTCTTGGTCGACGCTCCCTTGCGCCCCAGGCTTTCGACGAAGGTGTAGTTGCCCGGTATCAGGAACACACCGAGCGCGGTGGCGATCAGCATTCCCCAGAACACCGCGGTGCCCATGACGTTCTGAGCGCCGGCGCCCGCACCGCTGGCGAGCATCAGCGGCACGACGCCGAGG
>DASRIY010000152.1:0-11895 GCA_035649755.1 Candidatus Methylomirabilota bacterium | reverse complement strand
TCGGGACAGTGATCACCGGTGGCCTTCGGACCGTTGAGCGGTCCCTTGCACTTGCGCCGGTCGAAGCTGCCGATGTGGCCCGAGCCCATCGAGGCCCACACGACGCCCTGCTTGTCGATGTCGGCCCCGCGAATGCCAAAGTACGGCTTCGGTACGTTGTAGATCTCGGCCAGCGCGGTTGCCGGCGGATTGGGACCCGGCACCACCCGCACGACCGCCGCGGTGCCGCCGAACACTCCGACCGAGCCCCAGATCGAGCCATCGACCGGGCTCGGCATGACGGCGTAGAAGCCGCCGGCGATGCGCTTGTCCTTGGTCGGATCGACCGGCTGGTCGGGCTCGACGTAGTCGTCACGCTTGCCGTTGCCGTTGGTGTCGAGCACGAACGCCGTCCAGCCCTGCGATTTCGCCGCGTCGCCCGTCTCGTCGAACATCTTCGTGTTGACCCAGCCCAGCACCTGGCCACCGCCGCTCGTCCACACCGTCTCGTTGGCGTCATAGCCGAACTGCAGATGGTGCGTCTGGAAGCACGTATCGACGAACGTGTACTTCATCGTCTTCGGATCGAGGAACGTGAGCGCCCGGTTCGTGCGCTCGAGCGGGAACAGCTTGGCCGAGGGATGATCGGACCCCTTCTGGCAGAACTCGGGGTTCTTGGGCCCGCGCACCACCGCCGCGAACCAGACCCGTCCCTTCCGGTCGAACATGCCGTTGTGGTTGTTGGCCTTGGTGTCCCAGAGCTTCTCCTCGCCCCAGTACGGCGAGGGCGCCATCGGCTTCTCGATCGCGGCGTGCCCCGGGCCGAGCGCCTCGGGGGTGTCGGCGTCGCGCACCGGCGCCCGGAAGGTCGTCACGGTGTGCGTCTTGGGATCGAGGATCGGATAGTCGTCGGTCGCATACTCGGGCGAGCCGTAGAGCTTGCCGTACGCGTTGACCGTGGGATAGCGGCGATCCGACGCGATCAGGTCGTGCAGGTACTTCTTCGGATCACCCCACTCCCAGGTGGTGACTACGATGTTGCGCTCGACGCCGGACGGTCGCGGCGGCTTGCTGTGGGGCAGCTCGCCCTTGGCCACCCGGTCGGTCCAGTCACCGAAGTACTTGAACGGCACACCGCCCAGCACCTGGGTGAGCGGGTTCAGCATGAGCGGGGCGGCCTGCCCTGACTGCACGCGGCGAATCCACGCCTTCTCGCCGCTCTCGAACTGGCCGAGCGAGGCGGGAATGGTCCGCGTCGACAGCTGTCCGAGCTGATGACAGCCGACACAGGCCCGGTTCTTCACGACCACGAGATAGTCGCTCTGGCTGATGTTCGCGGGAATGTTGCTCTTGCCGCCGAACTGATCCGTGTCCGGGATCTTCAGCATCGAGTACCAGTAGATCGCCGGGTAGTACTGCGCGGCGGCCGCCTCGCTCGGCGCGGCGACGGCGCGGAGGTTCAGATTCTTGCCGGGCTCGCCGTCGACCTTCGCGGAATCGACCAGCCCGTAGCCGCGCACCCACACCTTGTACTTCACCTTCGGCAGGTCGGGCACCACGTACCGGCCCTGGTCGTCGGTGACCACCATGCGGGCGAACCTCGTCGGGAGATCGGTCGTCTCCGCGATGACCCACACGCCGGCCTCGGGGCCGCTCGGCCCGGTGACGACACCGCCGATGGCGTTGCCATCGATACGTACGGCGCCGCCGGCTCCCTGCTGGGCGCTGAGCGTGCCGGCTGCTCCGGCCCAGATCACCGCGATCGCGATCACCGCCACACCGAGGTACAGGAGCCGTCTCATCCTCATGGCGTTACTCCTTTCGTCGCGTCCGACCATCGAGCGTGCTCTACCGACCGGGAGGCCCCGCGCTGAGCGGCATGGCGACGGGATGATACCGCAAGGCCTGCGGGTTCGCGACGCGAGGAAGAGACGCGGTCGGGCGGTGTCAGGGCCAGGCACACGGTTGTCGCAACCCCATTTTCGTGGCATCGTGCGTGCCACCTGCGAGCGATACAGGACTCCTGTGCCAGGGATCGCTCGATCGGGGAGGTCGATCATGCACCCTGATCTCGACAAGTGGCTCAACGAGGTCTGGCAACAACGGACCGCGATTTTCCAGGGTTTCACGCAGAATGGCCGGGCGATCCATGCGGCGGACGTGCTCGAGCACAGGGGCGTCAGCAGGATCTACAAGATGTACACGAAAGGCGAGACTACCGGATCAGGTGCGAGTGGCGATTCCGCCGGTATGCCCGAATTCCTGCGTGATCTCTCCAAGCTCGTCGAGAAGCGCCAGGCGACCTGCGTCATCCAGGACCCGCACTGGCATTCCGTCAGCGCGGACCATCTCGAGCACCTCGCCAATGGCGGTTCCCTGGAATTTCATCTGGGGGGCGAGGAAGATGCGAACATATGCGTGAAGACGTCAGAATCCATCGTCCACGACTTCATTCACGTCCGACACAAGGCGAACTCTAGCAAGCCCATGGATCAGCGTATCTACCTCAATCTCGCCGCGGACGGACGGGGCGGGCACTTCGCGGCCATCGTCGATGCCGTCTACGATCACGAGGGCTTTCGCTCGTCCAAGGTCTCGTGCCCCGGCAGCTCTCCCCGCAATGACACCGCGCTGCTCTACCTGGCCGACGAGAAGGCGGTGACGTTCGCGCTCGACCGACTCAGCGCCTTTCAGAAGGCCAAATCTGCCGCGTTCCTTCCGGGCCTGCCGCGCTTGACGAGCCCGGTCGATGGACTGACAGGCGTCGGTCGCGGCATGGAGCCGCCAAAATATGTCGTCGTCCGGGAAGGCGGCAAGTACTACAAGAAGAGATCGAACATGAGCTTCGGGTTGTGGCGCTCCGCACTGATATTCATGGCGCTCGACCGGACGTACTGGACTCGCCCAGGGCAGAGCGACACCGAGCGTCGCGACGGATTCAAGCGCAGAGCGGTCAAGTATTTCTGCGCCGCCGGCATCGACCCGGACAATCCATCCGTCCAGACCAATCCGGACAACCTGCCCGAGTATTCGGGTCAAAAATAGGGAGCCGCGACATGAAGATTCGCATCGGAGTGGGAGCCGCCGGCGCCGCGTCGAGCCCGGACGCGCTGACCGAGCTCGTCACGGGCCTCGACGACCTGGGATTCGACTCTCTCTGGCTCTCGGAAGTGTTGACCGGCCCGGTGATCGACCCGGTGGTGGGCCTCGCCTGGGCGGCCGCGAGCAATCCAAGGCTGAAGGTCGGCACGACCATGCTCTTGCCCGGACGCAACGTGATCCGTCTCGCCAAGCAGCTCGCGAGCCTCGACGTGCTGTGCCGCGGGCGGCTCCTGGTGACGCTCGTTCCGGGGCTGACCTACGCGCCGGAGCGCGACGCCATCGGCGTCGAGCCCAAGCGCCGCGGGGCCGTCATCGACGAGACGCTGCCGCTGCTGCGGCGGCTCTGGGCGGGAGAGACAGTCAGCCACGAGGGCGCGGCCGGCACCTTCCGCGACGTCAAGCTCTCGCCGCTACCGGTGCAGCAGCCGCTCGAGGTGTGGCTCGGCGGCACGGCGCCCGCCGCGCTCGAGCGCTGCGGCCGGCTGTCGGACGGGTGGCTACCGTCGCAGTGCACGCCCGAGGAGGCGGCGGCCGGGCGCGTCGTCATCGAAGAGGTGGCCGCGAAGGCCGGGCGGTCGATCAGCAGCGAGCACTTCGGCATGAGCATCGGCTACGCGCGTACGCCCATCGACCCGGCCATGGCCCGCACGATGACCGCCCGCCGCCCGCGCTCGGTGGAGCTCACGCCGGTCGGGCTTCCGGCGCTGCGTCAGACCATCGAGCGCTTCATCGCCGTCGGCTTCTCGAAGTTCGTGGTGCGCCCGATCGTCGCGCCGGTGTCGTGGCGCGCCGAGCTCGAAGCGCTGGCGGCGGCAGTCGGCGATCTGCAGACCTGAGCGCGCGAGACTAGGATCCGGACAGCCGCCCGTGGGCCGACTCGGACTGTGACGGCAGAAGCGAGAAGTGACTGTGCACCGCCAGCCACTTCCCGCCGCGACGCTCCAGCACGAAGGTTCCCCGGCCGGGGCGCGTGAACGGCCGGCCATCCGGGCCGGTCACCTCGGTCAGCCATCCACCCGCGATCCACGCGCTGTCGCCCGCGGTGTGGACGTGAGCGCCCGGCTCGAAGTGAAAGCCGCGAATGCGGGGCCAGACGTTCTGCCACTGCTCGCGCACGATGTTGTCGAGGCCGGCCACGGCGCGGGCCCACGTGCCGAAGGCGACCGCGTCGGTGGCGAACAGGGTGCGGCCGCCCGCGAAATCACGGGCGCGCACGGCGGCCTCGAACGTCTGCAGCCACTGCTCCGGTGTCACGGCGTGGGTTGTCATGGCGGCATTATGCCGGAATGTGGCATGCTCTGGTCGTGAGCCCATCCCGACGACCCCTCAGCGTCCTTCACACGGCCGACATCCACCTCGACAGCGACGGTGGCGGTCCTGGCCGGCAGGCCGAGCACAACGAGCGCGGCCGGCAGCTCTTCCGGCGCATCGTCGATCGCGCGCTGGCCGACCAGGTCGATCTCGTGCTGATCGCCGGCGACCTCTTCGATCACAACCGCGCGTCTGACGAGACCATCGCGTTCGTCCGGCGAGAGCTCGATCGGCTGCGCCAGCCGGTGGTGATCCTTCCGGGAAACCACGACGCGCTACGCGCGAACGCGATCTACGACCGGTACGATTTCTCGGCCGGGGCGAGCCACGTCCGCGTCATCAGCCGGCTCGACGGGCAGACGATCGAGCTTCCGGAAATCGACGCCGTCGTGTGGGGCCGCGCCATGGAAGAGCACACGCCGGAGTTCCGGCCGCTCGCCGAGCTTCCCGGGCGCGACGCGGAGCGCTGGTCGCTCGTGATGGCCCACGGATTCTTCTTCGCCGAGCGGCAGCGGCCGGACCGCTCGTCGCCGATCTTCGCCGACGAGATTCGTGACTCGGGCTGGGACTACCTGGCGCTCGGCCACCACCACGCCCGGACTAACGTCAGCCAGGGCAGCGTGCTCGCTCACTACGCCGGCGCACCGGCGATCGAGTGGGGCACCAGCGACGCCGCAGCCTCCGTGCTCCGGATCGACTTCTCGGTGGAGCACGGCATTCGCGTGGAGCCGCGCCCGCTCCCCGGCTGAGGGATCAGGACAGAAGCCGCGCGACTGGAATGCTCGCCGCCGGCGCGGCGAGCGGCGTGACGTGCGCGTCGGCGCCGAGCACCTCGGCGCGGCTGTAACGCCAGCCAAACGGTGCCGCGGAATCGGCTACCGGCTCTCGATACACCTCCAGGACGCGATCGACCAGGTTCAGCACCCAGTAGTCCGTCAGGCCCGCGCGGGCGTACACGCTCCCCTTGCGCTGTCGATCGACGCCGAGGCTCGATACCGCGACCTCGACCGTCAAGACGGGGCGCGAAGGATGTGCGTGGCCATAGTCGTCCAGGCTGCCGGAAACGACGGCGACATCGGGCTCGGGCTCTGATTCGTCGTCCAGGCCGATTGGTCCCTGCGTGCGTACGTCCCAGCCGGGTCCGAAGGCCACCTCGAGGGCACGGGCGGTCCTGCGGATCGCCGTATAGTGCTCGGCGCCCTGCGGCTCGGCGACCATGAGCTCGCCGCCGATGAGCTCGATCGGATCGCTCGGCTGAAAGAAGCCGATCTCGATGAGCTTGTCGTACTCGGCCCGGCTGAATCGTCGGGTCTCATAGCTTGCCATAACCTGCATCGTAGCGGCCGGCGAACAGGTCGGTCAACGTCCGTGGACCGAGACACGCCCGCAGTGTTCAGCGGGTTGCAGCCGTGCGCGCGGCCGCCAGCGCCGTGGCGCGCTCGTGAAGCGTGGGCGCGCCCAATCGGGTCGACCACGCTGCGAAGTCGGCGCGCGGTCCCAGCCATCGCAGCCCGTCCACGTCGACGCCGATCGGGGCGTCCGCACGAAGCTTGGCGAGGGTGCGGAACAGCTCCGCGCGCTCGCGCTGCTCGGTGAGCGTCGCCGCCAGCTTCTCCGCTCCGCGGAGCGAAAGGTCCCATTCCGCGGCCCGTGCGGGGATGCGCTCGAGATGCTCGTAGCGGGCGAGCACGGCGGACGCCGACTTCGCGCCCCAGCCCGGCAGGCCGGGATAGCCGTCGGCGCTGTCGCCCACCAGCGCGAGCCAGTCCGGAATCGACGCGGGCGAAAGGCCGAACTTCCGGCGCACACCCTCTTCGTCGCGCACCTCGCGCGTGCGACGGTCGAGCTGGACGACCCGGGTGCCGCGAACGCACTGCGATAGATCCTTGTCGGGCGTGCACACGACGACCTGCTCAACACGCCGGTCGCGCTCGGCCATCGCTGCCGCCGCGGCCAGCGCGTCGTCGGCCTCGAACTCGACCATGGCCCACACGACCACGCCGAGCGCCCTGAGCGCGTCTTCCAGCGGCTCGAACTGCGCGAGCAGCAGCGGATCGATCCCATCGCCGGTCTTGTAGCCGGCCCAGAGCGCGTTCCGGAAGGACTCGATGACGTGATCGGTGGCGACGCCCGCGTGCGTGGCGCCGCCCTCGAGCATGCCGAGGATCGAGCCGACGACCCCGCGCACCGCTCGGAGCTCGGGCGGCGCGCTCCGGTCGAAGGCCGCCGCGGGCGAGAGGAAGTAGCGGAACAGCTCGTACGTCCCGTCGATCAGATGGACGACCACGAGAGCGACGATACAGTAGAATCGCGATTCATGAAGTTCGGTCTGCGCTACGCGAACCTCGGACGCTACGCCGACGGCCCGGCGGCGGTCGAGCTGGCCCAGGCGGCCGAGGCGGCCGGGTTCGACTCGATCTGGACGGTCGAGCACGTGGTGGTCCCGAACGGCTACCAGTCGCGCTATCCCTACTCGCCGACCGGCCGCATGGGCTCGGGACTCGAGGACTTTCCCATCCCCGATCCGCTGGTGTGGCTCTCGTTCATCGCCTCGGCCACCCGGACGCTCAAGCTGGGGACAGCGATCCTGATCCTGCCGCAGCGCAACCCGGTCGTCACCGCCAAGGCGGTCGCGTCCCTCGATCATCTGGCCGGCGGCGGCCGCGTGCTCCTGGGCATCGGCGTGGGCTGGCTGGCCGAGGAGTTCTCGGCGCTCGGCGTGCCCTTCGACGACCGCGGGCCCCGCGCCGACGAGTACGTGGCAGCCATGCGCGCCTTGTGGAGCCAGGAGCGCGCGAGTTTTCACGGACGTTTCGTATCGTTCCAGGACGTCTTCTGCCGGCCGCTTCCGCCCGGCCGCCGCATCCCGATCATCGTCGGCGGCGATACCAGGGCGGCGGCGCGCCGGGCCGGCCGCCTGGGCGATGGCTACTTCCCCGCCCGTCCCGCGTCCGCCGAGCTCCTGGACGAGATGCGCCGGGCCGCCGAGGCCGCGGGCCGCAATCCCGCCGACATCGAGCTGACCGTGGCCGCGCCGACCGAGCCCGCGGAGATCGAGAAGCTGGCCCGGCAGGGCGTCGCCCGCGTGGCGGTGCCGGTCAGCTCGGCCGCCGGGCTGCCCGCCCAGGTACGCACACCGGAAGACGTGCTGCGCTACGGCAAGGAGATGATCGCGCGCTTCTGATACCTGCCCGTGTGGCGGATGTGCGCCGCGCGAGATCCTCTCTATCCTGGATTCAACGCCGGGAAGGCGTCACCCTTGGAAAGAGAGGAAGCCATGACATCAGCCGTCGATCTCTCCAATGCTCTGGCCGGCGCCGTCGAACGGGCTGCCGGATCGCTCTTCGCGGTGCACGGCCGTCCGCGCTTGCCGTCGACCGGAGTCCTCTGGCGCGCGGGCCTCATCGTGACCGCGAGCCACACCGTCGAGCCCGATCGCGAGGTGACGCTGACCGCGCCAGACGGCCGGACGCTCTCGGCGCAAGTCGCCGGCCGCGACCCTGGGCTAGACATCGCTGTGCTCCGCGCCGAGGTCGCCGGCATGCCGGCCGCCGACGTTCACGACGATGGCGAGCTTCGCGTCGGCCATCTGGTTCTGGCGGTCGGCACGGGCCCCCGCGCCAGCGCCGGCATCGTGAGCGCACTCGACGTTCGCGGCGGCCGCCAGCGTGAGCCCGGCGCGATGCTCGCGGTCGATCTCACGCTCTATCCGGGCTTCTCCGGCGGGCCGCTCGTCGACGTGCTCGGCCGCGTGGTCGGCATCACGACGTCCGGCGCCTCCCGGCATCTGCAGTGCGCGGTCCGCGCCTCCGCGGTCACGCGATTGACCGATCACGTGGTCCGTGGCGGCAGGATCCCGCGAGCCTACCTCGGTATCGGCACGCAGCCCGTCGTGCTGCCGAACGACCTCCGCGACCGGCTCGGTCTCACCCAGCGCACGGCGGTGATCGTCGTGAACGTCGCCCCCGAAAGCCCGGCCGCCGCGGCGGGACTCGTCATCGGCGACGTCGTCGTGTCCATCGCGGGGCAAGCGATCGCCGAGCCCGGAGATCTCGTCGCCGTGTTGCAACCCGATCGAGTGGGCCAGGCCGTCGCCGTGAG
Source organism: Candidatus Methylomirabilota bacterium (assembly GCA_035649755.1). GTDB lineage: Bacteria > Methylomirabilota > Methylomirabilia > Rokubacteriales > CSP1-6 > AR31. The sequence continues at coordinate 3,402 of DASRIY010000152.1, read as the reverse complement.
CATCGCGCGAGGCGGCGAGCCCCGGCAGATCCAGGTGACCGTCGGTGAGCGGCCTGCTCGCGGCTGACGCGCCTGCCCACCTGGCGTGGATCGCCGACCGGCTTCGCGAGATGACGGTCGAGGTTTCCGGCCCGGGCGGAGGCGGCGCCGGCGTTCTGTGGGCGCCCGATCTCATCGTGACGAACGCGCACGTCGCACGCGCGCCACGCGTTCGCGTGGGGTTCGCCGACGACCGGCAGGTCGAAGCGAGCCTGATCGCGTCGGATCGTCGCGCGGACCTGGCGCTGCTCCGCGTGCCGCCGGTCGAGATCGCGCCCGCCGCTTCGACCGATTCGGACACCCTGCGCGTCGGCGCTCTCGTCGTCGCAGTCGGGCATCCCCTGGGTCTGCGCCGTACGCTCACCGCCGGGGTCGTGCACGGCTTTCCGCCGTCCCGGTCAGGCAGCCGCTGGATCCAGGCCGATCTGCGGCTCGCGCCCGGTAACTCGGGAGGCCCCCTCGCCGATACGACCGGCCGGGTCGTCGGGATCAACACGATGATCGCCGGTGGCCTCGCGCTGGCGATCCCCATCAACGACGTCCGGCGCTTCGTCGCGGCCAGGGCCGCGTCCGTCACATGACGGAGGATTCTCGACCTGGAGCCGTGATCGTCGTCGCTGACGATGGAACGCGCGCGGCGCGAGTGGAAGCCGCGCTGCGCCTGCTCAAAGGCTGGCGCATCGACGTTGGCAGGCCGGGACAGCTGCAGGGCCTTCTCACAGAGCATCCCGAGGCGATCGTCGCGCTGGTGCTCGATGCCGCGGCCGGCCGCCGGATGCTCCGCACGATGCGCGCCTGGCCGCGAAGCCCGGCCATCGTCGCCGTCTCCGACGACCCGGCGCAGCTCTGGACGTCAGCGGCGCGCGCGCTCGGCCTGCGCGCCGCGCTCCCCTTCAGCGCGACGGCAGAGGAGCTCGCCGCGGCGATTCGGGCCGTGCACGCCGGGCCCCTGGCCCTGCATCCGGATGCGCTGGTCCCGTCGCGAATCGCCGACACGACCGTGGAGGCCGGAGCGCCCCTCACCACGCGCGAGCGCGAGATCGTGGAGCTGATGGCCGAGGGCGCGAGTAATCGCGTCATCGCGTCAAGGCTCGCCATCTCGCGCCACACCGTGAAGTTTCACGTCGCGTCTGTCCTGGCCAAGCTCGGAGCGCGAAGCCGCGCAGAGGCGGTGGCGGTGGCGCTGCGTCGAGGGCTTCTCGCGGTGTGAGAGCGGCTAGTAGAGGTGGCAGGCGACGAGGCCCGCGCCGTCCCGATGCTGCAGCGCCGGCTCCACCTGGGAGCAGGTCGGCATCGCCGCCGGGCAGCGCGGATGGAAGCGGCATCCAGTCGGCAGATTGAGCGGGCTCGGGATTTCTCCGACGATCGCCCCGGATTCGGTGCGGTCACCCGGATGCGACGGCAGCGCGGCCGCGAACAGCGCCTTGGTGTACGGGTGCATCGGGCGCGCGCACAGGGTGTCGCTGTCCGCCGTCTCGACGATCTTGCCCAGGTACATCACCGAGATCCGATGACTGATGTGCGCCACCGTGGCCAGGTCGTGGCCGATGAAGAGATAGCTCACGCCGAGAGTGCGCTGCAGGTGCTCGAGCTGGTTGATGATCTGGGCCCTGACCGACACGTCGAGCGCGGAGACCGGCTCGTCCAGCACGATGAGTCGCGTGTCGGTGGCCAGGGCCCGAGCGATCGCGACGCGCTGCCGCTGGCCGCCGCTGAACTCGTGCGGGAACAGCGGCGCCACGTCGCGCGCCAGACCGACCAGCTCCAGCACCTCGGCCACCCGCGCGTCGACCGCCGAGCGGGCGAGGTCGGTGTGGATCTCCAGCGGCTCGGCGATGATGTCGCGCACGCGCATGCGCGGGCTGAGCGAGCTGAACGGATCCTGGAAGACCACCTGGACCGCCCGTCGGTACGCCATGAGCTCCGCACCCGCGAGCCTGGCGATGTCCCGTCCCTCGAAGGCGATGCTACCGGCCGTCGGTGTCTCCTGGAGCAGAATGAGCTTCGAGGTCGTCGTCTTACCGCAGCCGGACTCACCGATGAGGCCCAGCGTCTCGCCGGGATGAATGGCGAAGTCCACGCCGTCGACGGCCTTCACCCACGCGCTCTCGCGGCCGAACAGCCCTCGGCGCACGGCGAAGTGCTTCTTCAGCCCCCGAACTTCAAGAACGGGCGACGGCATCGTCCAGAAGCCAGCACCGGGCGACGCGCCCGTCGCCGAGGTGGAAATCCGGCGGATCCGCGCTCGCGCAGCGCGGCAGGGCCTCGCGACAGCGCGGGTGGAAGGGGCAGCCGGGCGGCAGGCTGGCGGGGTTCGGTGGCTGGCCCGGGATCGAGTAGAGCGGCTCCTTGCTGCCGAGCTTCGGCACCGATCCCAGCAGCGCGCGTGTGTACGGGTGCTTGGGGTCGTCGAACAGCTCCTCCACCGGCGCCTGCTCGATGATCTTCCCGGCGTACATCACAGCAACCCGATCGCACATCTTGGCCACGATACCAAGGTTGTGCGTCACGAAGATCAGCGCCACGCCCGTCTCGCGCTGGATGTCCTTGAGCAGGTCGAGGTACTGCGCCTGGATCGTCACGTCGAGGTTGGTGGTGGGCTCGTCGGCGATGACCAGGCTCGGGCCGCCGGCGAGCGCGATCGCGCCGACGATGCGCTGGCGCATGCCGCCGCTCATCTGGTGAGGATAGTCCCGCATCCGCCACTCGGGCGACGGGATCCGCACGGCCTTGAGCAGGTGCTGCACCCGGGCCCGCAGCGTCCGGCCTCTCATCTGCTGATGGAAAAAAGCCGGCTCCGCGACCTGCCGGAAGATCGTGAACAGCGGGTTCAACGACGCCATCGGGTCCTGGAGGATCACGGCGATCCGTCGCCCGCGGACCCGCCGCAGCTCACCCTGACTCATGCGGGTCAGGTCTTCGCCCTCGAAGAGGACGCGGCCGCCCACGATGCGGGCGGCCCGCGGCAGGAGGCCGACGATCGACAGGCACGTCGTCGTCTTGCCGCTCCCCGACTCGCCGACGAGCCCGAGCGTCTCGCCAGCCCGCAGCGCGAAGCTCACGCCGTCCACCGCCTTGACGACGCGCGATCCGCCGAAGGTGAAGAAGTGTGTCTGCAGATCGGACACCTGGAGCACGGGCGCCCCGTCGTCGCGAACAGATTCCGAGGGGCGCCCCGGCTGCGCCGGGGCGTCTCCGAGCGCGGGGGGCATGGGGGGCCCGTCGAGGCCCCCCATATTCATAGATTCCTCTGCTGGGGATCGAGCCGTACGCGCAGCCAGTCGCCGAAGAGCTGGGTCGCGAGAACGATCAGCAGGATGCACGCGCCTGGAAACACCGTGAGCCACCACTGGCCCGTCATCA
>DASRIY010000151.1:0-3889 GCA_035649755.1 Candidatus Methylomirabilota bacterium | reverse complement strand
CGTGGTGGCCGGGGCTGGCGATCTTCGCGCTCGCGCTCTCGTTCAACCTGGCGGGCGACGGCTTGCGCGACCTGCTCGATCCCAGGGATTATTAAACCCGCTCATGCGTCCAACCCTCGTCCTCCTGGTGCGCCACGGCCTGACACCGACGACCGGCAAGATACTCCCGGGCCAGGCGCCCGGTCTGCACCTGGCCGAGGAGGGTCAGCGGCAGGCGAACGTCGTTGCCGCGCGAATCGACCGGCTGCCCAAGATCGAGGCCATCTACGCCTCGCAGCTCGAGCGCGCGCGCGAGACGGCGGCGCCGATCGCCCGCGCCCGCGGGCTGGCCGTGCGCATCGACCGTGACCTGGCCGACGGCGATGTCGGCGAGTGGACCGGTGAGAAGCTCTGGCGGCTCGCCCGCAAGCCCGAGTGGCAGGTCGTTCAGCGGCATCCCTCCGGGTTTCGCTTTCCCGGCGGCGAATCGTTCACCGAGATGCAGACCCGAGTCACCTCGGCCCTGGCGCGCATGGTGGCGCGGCATCCCGGTTCCGTCGTGGTCGCGGTGTCGCACGCCGATCCGATCAAGGCGGCGGTGGCGCACGCGCTGGGCATCCATCTCGACCTGTTCCAGCGGATCATGATCGCGCCGTGCTCGGTCACCGCGATCGGGTACCATCGGCATGGGCCGGTCGTGCTCACCGTGAATTCGGTCGACGGCGACCTCGGCTGGCTGGGAGGAAAATGAGCGCGTCGTTCGAGTTCGTCGCCCCCGATCACTTCACCGCCGGCGCCATCGGGCCGCCCGGCCAGCGCGTGTTCTATCTGCAGTCGCGCGAGAAGGGCAAGCTCGTCACGCTCAAGAGCGAGAAGGAGCAGGTCCGCGCGCTCGCCCAGTACCTGAGCGGCCTGCTCGAGAAGCTGCCGGCGGTCGGTGCCGCCACGTTCAAGGCCGCGGCGCTGCTCGAGCCCGTCGACGCGGTCTGGATCGTCGCCTCGATCGCCGTCGGCTACGACGAGGCGCGCGATCGCATCCTGGTCGTCGCCAACGAGCTCCTGGAGGACGAGGAGGGCGACGCCGCCTCGGTGCGCCTGCTGGTCACCCGCGCGCAGGCAGCGGCATTCATCAAGCAGGCGAACGAGCTGATGAAGGCCAGCCGGCAGATCTGCCAGTGGTGCAACCAGCCCAAGGACCCCGGTGGTCACGTCTGCGCCCGGAGCAACGGCCACGTCGTCCACTGAAACGTCCCGGCTCCTCCTCCGCGGCGAGGTGACCGTGAAGGGCCGGATGCCGTGGAGCTCCAACGCCACGTTCCTCGTCGAGGTCACGCACGCAGGGGAGACCACGCTCGCCGTGTACAAGCCCGAGCGCGGCGAGCGGCCCCTGTGGGACTTCCCGCGCGGCCTCTTCAAGCGCGAGCTGGCGGCCTGGTATCTGTCGGAGGCGCTCCGCTGGGGTGTGGTCCCGCTCACCGTGCAGCGCGACGGTCCGTACGGCGAGGGATCGTTCCAGCTCTTCATCCAAGCCGATTTCGAGCAGCACTACTTCACGCTTCATGAAGACTCGGCGCACCGCGCCCGGTTCCAGCGCATCTGTCTCTTCGACCTGATCGCCAACAACGCCGACCGCAAGAGCGGCCACTGTCTGCTCGGCCCCGACGGCATCTACGCGGTCGACAACGGCCTCTGCTTTCACGTCGAGCCGAAGCTGCGAACGGTCATCTGGGAGTTCGGAGGCACGCCGATCCCGCGGGAGATGCTGTCGGACATCCGGCGCTTCGCGCGCGGGGCCATACCCAAGGAGATCGCCGCGCTGCTGGAGCCGGACGAGCAGAAGGCGCTGCGCGCCCGCGCCGCCGCGCTCGCGACGAGCGACTGCTTCCCGGTCGACAGCAGCGGCCATCGCTATCCCTGGCCGCCCGTGTAGGCTCGACCCGCCCCGCCGCCGCGAATGCCTGAGCTGCCCGACGTCACCGTCTACATCGAGGCGCTCGAGGCGCGCATCGCGGGCGCCCGGTTCGAGCGCGCCCGTCTTGCGACCCCGTTCCTGCTGCGCTCCGTCGATCCACCGCTCTCCGCGGCCTCAGGCCGGCGCGTCACCGCGCTCCGCCGTCTGGGCAAGCGCATCGCCATCGGGCTCGAGGACGACCTCTTTCTCCTCCTGCATCTCATGATCGCGGGCCGGCTTCACTGGCGAAAGCCGGGCGACAAGGTGCCGGCCCGGATCGGGCTTGCCGCCTTCGACTTCTCGTCGGGGACGCTCACGCTGACCGAGGCCGGCACGAAGCGGCGTGCTGCGCTGCACCTGGTTCGCGGCGAGGCCGGTCTCGGAGAGCACGATCCGGGTGGGCTCGAAGTGCTGGACACCGATCTGGAAAGCTTTCGCGCCGCGCTGGGACGGGAGAACCACACGCTGAAGCGGGCCTTGACCGATCCGGGCATCTTCAGCGGCATCGGCAACGCGTACTCCGACGAGATTCTTCATCGCGCGAAGCTCTCGCCGGTGAAGCAGAGCCGTCAGCTTTCGCCCGAGGAGACCGCGCGTCTCTTCGAGGCGACCCGCGCGACGCTCCTGGACTGGTGCGAGCGCCTTCGGGTCGAGGCCGGCGGCAATTTCCCGGAGGGCGTCACCGCGTTTCGCGCGGGGATGGCCGTGCACGGCCGGTACGGAAAGCCGTGCCCGGTCTGCGGATCGCCGGTTCAGCGAATCGTCTTCGCCGACAACGAGACGAACTACTGCGCGGTCTGTCAGACCGGAGGCCGGCTACTGGCAGACCGCGCGCTGTCACGCCTCTTGAAGCAGGACTGGCCGCGGACGCTCGAGGAGCTCGAGGAGCGCCGTCAGGCCGGGCGGCGCGGGGTGAGCGCGCGCAGTACCTCGGCGAACGAGGGGGTTGGGCCCTCCTTGTAGATCGCCATGCGGCGATAGATCTCCGCGGCGCCCTGATGGAAGGCGTCGGGCAGCCCGGCCGCGGCGAAGGTGGCGGCGATCTCTTCCATCTCGCCGATGAACCGCCACGCCTTCTTCGCGTTCGACTTGGCGGAGCCCTCGGCGCGCGACGGCAGCTCGGTCTGCGAGATCTTCCATTCGCGCTGGAGCGAGTCCTCGACCCCCTCGGCGCTGGCCATCGCGCACACGGCCAGGAGCAGCGCGGCGCTTCCCTTGGTCCACGACGCGTACGCCATCTTCACCGCGGAGGCGGCGCCCGGCCCACCCGGCACCACGATGGCCTGGAGCGGGCCCGCGTTCAGCAGCGCGGAGATGCGCTCGGAGGCGGTGCCCGAGACATAGAAGCGCGTGGTGCCCGGCTTCACCGGCGGCGGGCCGATGATGCCGCCGTCCACGAAGCTGGCCCCGCCCTTCTCGACGACGCCGCCGATCTCCCGCGCGGTGGCGGGCGAGACGGCGTTGCCGTCGACGAAGGTCCCGGCGAAGCGCAGCCCCGCAACCTGCTTCGCGACGTCGAGTGCTGCGTGCGGCGGGCAGACCGACAGGATCACATCGCTGGCGCGGACCAGCGCGGCCACCGAGCCGACGTCCTCCAGCCCGCCTTCGCTGGCCCGCTTGCGCGTGTCCGCGCTCCGGCCCTCGCCGGCCCACAAGACGCGCGAGCCGGCCGAGCGCACAGCGGCGCCCACCTTGCTGCCCATGTCACCTGGATTGAGAAGCCCGACCGTGGTCATCCTCTTACCCTCCCTGACGAGCCGGCTGTACGAGGCCGATCGTGCGGCCCACCTGAGGCGGCCTCGGCAGCGCGTCGTGCGTCGCCTGGATCCGCCCGAGCCGCTCGAGAATCTCCGAGGCCATCGGGGCGCTCCGTCGCGTCGATTCGCTGACGTGCAGCGACATCAGCTCGTTGGTCGCCGCCAGAAAGCCCTCCGCAGCATGATACATCTGATGGAAATA
>DASRIY010000150.1:0-5151 GCA_035649755.1 Candidatus Methylomirabilota bacterium | reverse complement strand
ATCTCGAAGCCGTGCTTCTTCGCCGTCTCGATGATGGTCTCGTCGGGACGGCCGATGACCGTCTGGCCGTTGAGCGTGAACTCAATCGGCATCACCGCGACCTGCACGCCGGCTCCCCGCCCCAATCAATCCACCTCTTGTGGGAAATACCGCATCACGGTCAGGGCCGGGTTCGGCGCCGCCTGTCCCAGGCCGCAGATCGAGGCGTCCATCATCGCCTGAGAGAGCTCTTTCAGCAAAGGCTGGTCCCAGCGGGGATCTTCCATGAGCGAAAGCGCCTTCGCCGTGCCCACCCGGCAGGGCGTGCACTGGCCACAGGACTCGTCGTGGAAAAACTTCATGAGGTTCATCGCTACTCTGGCGGCTTTGTCCCTGTCCGAAAAGATGACGACGGCAGCCGATCCGATGAAGGAGCCGTGCGGCTGAAGCGTGTCGAAGTCGAGCGGGATGTCGCCCTTGGACGCGGGCAGGATTCCTCCCGAGGCGCCGCCCGGCAGGTAGCCGTAGAACTGATGTCCGTCGAGCATGCCGCCGCAGTACTCGTTGATCAGCTCGACCACGGTGATGCCTGTGGGAGCCAGATGCACGCCTGGCTTCTTCACCCGGCCCGACACCGAGAAGGAGCGCAAGCCCTTGCGGCCGTTGCGGCCGTGGCCGGCGAACCACTGGGGCCCTTTCTCCACGATCTCGCGCACCCAGTACACCGACTCCATGTTGTGCTCGAGCGTCGGCCGGCCGAACAGGCCGACCTGCGCGACGTACGGCGGGCGCAGGCGCGGCATGCCGCGCTTGCCCTCAATCGACTCGATCATCGCCGACTCCTCGCCGCAGATGTACGCGCCCGCGCCTCTCCTCAAATGAATGGGAGGGAGGTCGCAGGGCGGGTTGCGCTCGAGCGCGGCCAGCTCTTTCTCGAGGATCGCGCGACAGCCTGCATATTCGTCCCGCAGGTAGATGTAGATCTCGGCGATGCCCACCGCCCAGGCCGCCACCAGCATGCCTTCCAGGAAACGGTGCGGGTCGCGCTCGAGATACCAGCGATCCTTGAAGGTGCCGGGCTCACCCTCGTCGATGTTGACCGCCATCAGGCGCGGCTCGGCCTCGGCCGAGACGATCTTCCATTTGCGACCGATCGGGAAGCCGGCGCCGCCCAGGCCGCGAAGGCCCGAGTCCTCCATCATCTGGGTGATGTCGGCGCGCTGACGCCGTCCGGCGTGGCATTCAGCCAGTAGCTTGTAGCCGCCCGCCTTCTGGTATTCGGCGTAGTCGATGTAGCGCGGCGTCTGGCAGGTCACGTTCTTCGCGAGCACGGCCGTGCGCACCGACTCGATGGTGGCGTGGCCGATCGGGTTCTGCCCCACCACCACGCAGGGCGCGACCTCGCAGCGGCCGACGCAGGGCGCGTGCAGCACTCTCACGTTCTTGCCCAGCGCGCCGGGCAGCCCCTTCAGCAGGTCGCTCGCATTGGCGAGCTCGCAGGCGATCGAGTCGCACACCCGGACGGTGAGAGCCGGCGGCGCGCTCTCGCCCTCCTTCACCACATCGAAGTGGTGATAGAAGGTCGCCACCTCGTACACCTCGGTCTGCGACAGGTTCATCTCTTGCGCGAGCGCCGCGAGGTGGGCCGACGAGAGGTGGCCGTAGCGGTCGTTGATCTTGTGCAGATGCTCGATCAATAGATCTCGGCGCCGCGGCTCGTCACCGAGCAGCGCGCGCACGTCCTCGAGCGCCCCGGCGTCGACCTGCCGGCCTTTCGAGTGCGCCCGGACCCTGTTGTTGCCTTCTTTGGTCATGCGCCATTATCGGCCAAGCAGGCAACTGGCGTCTCGTGCCTTCTAGCGCGAGGATCCTTCGGCGCTGGCCCCCTCCTCCAGGATCACCACCTCGACCCGCCGGTTCTGCTGTCGTCCGCCCGTCGTGTCGTTGTCGACGACCGGGAACTTGGCGCCATAGCCTTTGGTGCGGATCCGCTGAGGTGCCACCCCTCTTTCGACGAGCTGGTTCCGTACGCTGTCAGCCCGCTGCTGTGACAGCTTGATGTTGAAGCCCTCGTCGCCAATGTTGTCCGTGTGTCCTTCGATCAGTACGTTGCGCCTGGGATAGGCCTTGAGGAAGTCCGCAAGCTTGTCGATGCTGCGCTGCGCGCCCGAGCTCACCTCGGCCTTGCCCGAAGCGAAGAGCACGTCACCGACCGTCAGCACGAGGCCGCGACCGGTCTGCTGTGCCTTCAGATTCGCCAGCTCGGTCGCGAGGGCGGCCGCCTTGGCCTGCTCGGCCGCGCGGGCTTGCTCGGTCGCCGCCGCCTGGCGCCGCGCCTGCTCCGCCTCGCGGGCTTTCGCTTCGGCCTCGCGGGCCTGTGCCTCGGCTTCGCGGGTGCGCGTCTCGGCCGCGCGCCGCGCCCGGTCGGCATCGGGATCTGACCTCTGGGTTCCCGCTCTCGCGGCCTTGAGCTCGCGGTCGCGCTTCTGCAGCAGCGTGTCCGAGACCTCTTTGCCGAGCTGCTGCATGCCCTGCTCCGTCTTGCCGGTGGCGCCGGTCACCGTCGCGATCTCGACCTTCTTCTCGGCGATATAGCCGAGGTGCAGCCTGTCGTCGACATCCTTCGCGCCCTCAGCGGCGCGCAGCGCCCTCTCGGCGTCGATCAGCCGCAGCGGTGCGTAGGTTTGAACGGTCGGATCGGTCTGGGCCCGCTGATAGGCGGTTCGGGCCCGTTCCACCTGCGCTTGCGCCGCCCGCTTTTGCTCCGACGCACAGCCCGCTGCGGCGAGCAGCAGGAGGACGACCGCAACGACCTGACTGAGCTGAATCGTCCGGTGACTCATCTTCAGACCTCCGGCGGACGCCGTGTTATTGAGGAAGGCGCTCGATCTCCTCGCGCAGTGTCCGGATGTATTGTCCCATCTCATCGGCCCTCGTGTTGGCGCGCTGATTGACGGCGCGCACGCGCGCGTACTCTGCGTCGATCGCCGCCTGCTCCGCGGACCGAATTGCCCGTTCGTGCTTGCCCTGAGCCATGGACGCCTGAGCGGCCTTCAGCTTGTCCTGAGCGGTCTTGAACTCGGCCGGCGCGCTGATCGCGGCGCCCGCCTCCTGCGCTTCATCGATCGCCCGCTCGGCCTGGGTGATCGTCGCGCTCGCCAGGGGTTTGTGGCTCGCGCAACCGACTGCCGACAGTGCCGCGAGCCCGATCGAGAAGAGCCGGACCCGAAGGAAGCATCGCGCTTGCTCGTTCACGGTTGACCTCTCTTCAGGTGTTGCACCGCGTGAGACGCGATTGGGCGCCGCCGCTATCAGGTAAATCACGCATGCGCCCGAGCCAGTTCCAGCCTAGCGTCAATCATAGGCACGACTTTCTCGCGCCGCATCTCATCGCAGCTTCGATGAGCCGCTGAGAGGCACCGGCAGTACCGCCGCCGGCCGACCGCGTAAGTGTCCAGCGGCGTCAGCGCGCCGATCGCACCGTCGACCCGGTACGAAGCGAGGCGCCCGGTCGCCGTTGCCGCGATCGCTACGACCTGGCGCAGACGTAACCACAAAGAGCGGTCTCGACGTGGTGTCAAGTTACCTCGGACCACGTCGAGGCCGCACCAGCAGCTAGAACCGGAAATCGACCGGCGGTAGGCCGAACTCGGAGCGGCCGAAGACGAAGGCCGCCCGCTCGAGATTGTTGCCGGCGTGCGCCCGGATCGCGTGCACGTCGCGCCACGCGCGCTGGATGGGATTGTCCAGGAAGACGCCGCGGCCGCCGCTGGCCTCGAACAGGCGGTCGACGGAGCGAACGGAGCGATCCACGGCCTTAGCGGTGTCCCACCGATAGCGTGCCCGCTGGGCGAGGGACAGCGCCGTCCCGTCGCGCACCGTCCGCATGGCCTCGGCGAAGTTGCCCAGCAGGCGATCGCGGGCGGCCGTCACCTCCGCGGCCGCTTCCGCCAGCGCCAGCTGCGCGAACGGGTCCTCGGCGACGCGACTCCGGTCGCGCGGTGAGATGCGGATCGTTGTCTGATCGCGGAACGCCTCGAGCGCGCCCAGCGCGACGCCGATGGCCGGAGAGCTGATGCACGCCGGGAACACGAGCCCGAACGGCAGCCGGTAGAGCGGGGCGTCGTTGACGGTGGCGCCCGGGTTCGTGAGGTAGAAGGCGTCGCGATACGAGTGAGTCCGGTACTCCGGCACGAACGCATCGTCGACCACCACGTCCTTGCTCCCGGTACCGCAGAGCCCGACCGCATACCACGTGTCGTCGATCGTGTAATCCGAACGCGGAACCAGAAAGGTCCGCATGTCTGGGGCGTCACCGTCTCCGAGTGGCGGCACGAGACCGCCGAGCGCCGCCCACTGGCAGAAATCGCAGCCACTCGAGAACGACCAGCGGCCTCGAAGGCGGAAGCCGCCGTCGACGCGCGTCACCGTCCCGGTGGGCGCCAGCGACGTGGAGACCTGGATGCCCGTGTCCTTGCCCCACACGTCGTCCTGCGCTTGCGACGCGAACAGCGCGAGGTGCCAGTTGTGAATGCCGATCACGCCCAGAATCCAGGCCGTCGAGCCGCAGACGGCGCCGATCTCCATGACGGCCTGGTAGAGCGTGCCCGGATCGAGCTCGTAGCCGCCGTAGCGCTTCGGCTGGAGGCACCGGAAAAGCCCCGCCTCCTGGAACTCGGCGAAGGTTTCCTCGGGCAGCCGGCGGAGGCGCTCGGCGGGGAGGGCGCGCTCCCGGATGGCCGGGATCAATGCGCGGACCCGCTGGAGATATTCCTCGGGCGTCATGGCGATGACTTGGTCCGAGCCTGATCATAGAGCGGTAGTACCTTCTGGGCGAACTCGGTAAGGTCCTTGATGCGCGTCTCGTGCGAGGGGTGGGTCGAGAGGATCTGCAGACGCTCGCCGCCGCTGGAGAGCTTGGCCATCTTCTGCCAGAGGGCGATCGCCGCACGCGGGTCGTAGCCGGCGCGCGCCGCCAGCTCGACTCCCATGCGGTCGGCTTCGGTTTCCTGGATCCGTGAGTACGGCAGGTTGTACGCGAGCTGCCCCGCCGTGCCCGCGACCGCGGAGCCGAGCTGTCCGCTCCCGGGGAGGAAGATGTCCGCGACGATTCCCACCAGGGTCGAGCCGACGCTGGTAGCGGCCTCCTGCGAGGCGCGCTCGCGACTGTGC
>DASRIY010000149.1:0-16102 GCA_035649755.1 Candidatus Methylomirabilota bacterium | reverse complement strand
CCCGGCATCGGCGGATAGTCGTTCTGCGGAGCGAGGGCGTAGAACAGGCGCTGGAAGACCCACAGCGAGTGATAGCCGAGCGCCTCGGCGCGCTGGGCGACCGTGATCTGATTCTCGGGCGTGGCCCAGTCACCGGCCAGCGGCAGCGCGACTCCCAGCTTCATGGCGTTCCCCTGTCTCCCCTGCTCTCGATCATGTGCCGGTGGCGCCCTGGAATTCCTTGGGCGGCGGCGTGTAGATGATCCTGGGGCCTCCGGAGCGTACCTGCTCGAAGCCGCCGCCCGCGTCGAGCCGGCGCCGCTGATGAGCGCGGGCCCTGGCGTCCACCGCCTGGGCGTCCACGAGGCGCGAGAGCTCGGCTTCGCACGCTTGGCGCACACCGTCGTGACCGGGATCGAGAGCGAGGTCGCGGAGCTCGTCCGGATCCGTGTCGAGATCGAAGAGCTCGGGCGGCCCGTCCACATGGTGAACGTACTTCCAGCGACCGAGCCGCAGCATGAACATGCCACGGCTCGAGAAGATCGCGTGATACTCGCTGAACGCGTGCCGGTCGGTGTCGGGGTCGCGGGCGAGCGCCACGAGGGACCGGCCCGGCAGGTCGGCATCCTCGGGCGACGGCACGGCGCCCACCATCTCGAGAAGCGTCGGATACACGTCGACCAGCATCGCGTTCGTGCGGACCACGCGATCGACCGGGACGTCCGCGCCGGCGACGACGAGCGGCACCGTCACCGCGCTCTCGAACATCGTGCTCTTCCACCAGAGCCCGTGCTCGCCGAGCATCTCACCATGGTCCGACGTGTAGATCACGCGCGTCGAGCCGCCGAGCCCGCTTTCCTCGAGGGCCGCCAGCACCATCCCGATCTGCTCGTCGAGGAAGCTGACGAGGCCGTAGTACGCGGCGATGGCCTTTCGGACCGTCGCCTCGCCGAGCGCCGTCGTGAGCCCGAGCTGACGACGGTGCAGCTCGTGCACCGGATGGCGCGACCACCGCGCGTCGGTCCACGCGACCGGCAGCGGAAGATCGTCCTGGTGATAGAGGCCGAAGTACTCATCGGGAACGACGAGCGGGAAATGCGGCGACACGAAGCCGACGAAGAGCACCCACGGCTTTCGGCGACCGGCGCCATCGGCCTCCTCGCGGAGCCATCGCGAGGCCGTCTCGGCGATCGCCCGGTCGTAGCGCACGTACTCGCTTTCGCCCGCGCGCGCCTCGATGACGTGCCGGAGACTCTGCGGACGCGGCGGCATGTCACCGCGCAGAAGCCCGTAGAGGTCGCCGGTCCCGTCCACGACGTGCAGAGGCACCCGCTGGTCCGGGAACCCGCTCGGATCGTCCACGCGCCGGTAGTGCAGCTTCCCGATCGTTGTCACGTGATGGCCCTGCGCGGTCAGGCGATGCCCCCAGCTCGGCGCCTCGGCGCCGACGTACGGCGTCGCGTTGTCCCATGAGTCGATCGTGTGGGGCCAGCGGCCGGTCGCGAGGCTTCCACGCGAGGGCACGCAGATGGGCGTCTGGCAGTACGCGCTTGCGAACCGCGTTCCCCGTGCGGCCAGTCGGTCGAGGTGCGGCGTCTTCACGATGCGGTTGCCGTAGCTGCCGAGGACACGGCGGGTGTGCTCGTCGGACAGGATGACGAGAACGTTGGTGGGGCGCAGGGGTGTCAGCGCACACCTCCGTCGGATGCGGCGATCGCGTCGGCCAGGGCCAGCACGCGGCGGGCATCGTCGACGTGCAGGTTCTCGATCAGGCGGCCGTCGAGCACCGCCACGCCGCGCCCGTGGGTGAGCGCCTCGGTGTGGGCCGCGATCACCCGGCGCGCCCAGTCCACGTCGCCGGCGGCCGGCGCGAACACCTCGTTGGCGAGGGCCACCTGCTTGGGATGGATCAGCGTCTTGCCGTCGAAGCCGAAGTCGGCGGCCTGGCGGCACGCCGCCGCGAATCCGGCGTCGTCGTCGAGATCGAGGTGGACTCCATCCAGGGCGGTGATACCGGCGGAGCGCGCGGCCAGCACGCAGACCTGGAGGCTCGTCAGCAATGGAAGACGCTCGCGCGTGTGGCGCGCGTGAAGGTCTTTCGTCAGGTCGGAGGTGCCCATGACCAGCGCGCTCACGCGCGGGCTCGCAGCGGCGATCGAGGGCGCGTTCAAGATGCCCCGGGGCGTCTCGAGCATGCACCACACCGGCGGCGGCGCGCTCAGGACGGCAAGCGCGGCGCTCACGGTGTCCGCCGCTTCGACCTTGGGCAGAAGCACGGCGTCCGCGCCGGCGGCCGCTGCCGCCGCCAGGTCGTCGCGGCCCCACGGTGTTCCGAGCGCGTTCACCCGCACGACAATCTCGCGGTGGCCGTAGCCGCCGGCTTTGATCGTCGCGGCGACCTGGGCGCGGGCCTCTACCTTCATCTCCGGCGCCACGGCGTCTTCCAGGTCGAAGACGAGCACATCGGCCGGCAGCGTGCGCGCTTTCTCGAGCGCCCGCGCGTTCGAGCCGGGCATGAACAGCACACTGCGTCGCGGCCTCACCGCCAAGTCGTCTTGACCTCAATCCATAGGCGCGCCTCACCCGGCGGGGCCCCAGCCCCGCGACGGCCTGCGGCGCGCACAGCGCTCTCGCCGGGCGTCACGATTGCGCGCTCGGGTGGCCAAGTCAAGCGCCTGACCGAAGCACGCGCCTCAGTCTGAGCCTGAGCCGCCGCGCCGTGACCCTGGCCATGAGCGGATCGCGCTCCACGCCGATCCAGTCGCGTCCGTAGGACGCAGTGATCCGGCCCACCGTGCCCGAACCGGCGAACGGATCGAGGACGGGCCCGCGCTTCTTGCTGGTTTCGAGCACCGTCCGGACAAGCGGCTCCGGAATCGCGTCCCACAGGCTTTCCGGGTGTGAGCGCGGCAGTGGCAGCATCCAGCCCAGCGTGGTTCCGCGCGGTCGCACGGCCTGGCCGGCCTTTCTGAAGCGCAGGAGATAGTTGACGCGGCTGTCCCAGCGCTCGCGGGAGCGTGTCTGGAGCCAGAAGCCGCGCGACTGAAGACGCCAGCCGGCGCGACGGAGCCAGCCGGTGACGAGGGCGTCCATCCCGACCCACTCGACGCCGTCGTGGCGATCGCCGATCATCAGCCAGAGATCGCCATCGGGAGCGAGGACGCGCTTCCATTCACGCCCGAAACCCACGGCCAGGTCGCGCGCGTACCGCTCGGCCGACTGACGCCCCCTCCCTCTCACCCAGTACGGCGGCGAGGTCAGGATCACCCCGACGCTCCCCGACACGATCGGATGGAGGTGGCGGCTGTCGCCGCGGAACAGGCGCAGCCGCCCATCGCGGCTCTCGTACAGGGTCATCGGCGAGTGACGATCAGAGCGCGTGGACGCGGCAGAGCGTCGACCGGTGCGGCGTGCCACCGCTGACCGGATCGTGCACGTCGTTCAGCACGAGCAAGTTCTGGTTGGCGCCCGTCTCGCTGAACGGATCGAAGCCGGGCAGACCAAGCTCGGGGCACGCTTCCCACCAACCGTGCGAGCAGCAGACCACTCCGGGCAGAATGGCGTCGCTGATCTGCGCCTGGGCGCGAACCCGACCGCTCGGCGTCTCGACGGCGATCCACTCGCCGCCCTTGATCGAGTACTCCGCGGCCGTCTCGGGATGGATCTCGGCGGTCGGGTTCGGCGCGGTCTTCCTGAGGCTCGGCAGACCCCGCAGCTGGCTGTGCATGTACTGCGGACGCTTGGCGTTCGTCAGCACCAGAGGAAAGCGCTCGGCCAGGTCCGGCCGGCTCAGCGGGCTCAGTGCGGGCTCGACGTACGCCGGCAGCGCGGGCAGGCCATGGTCCGCGAACTTGAGCGCGAAGATCTCGACCTTCTTCGTCGGCGTCGCGAATCCTCGCGGCGCGCCCCGGGACTCGTCGAGCTCGGCGAACTTGCGGTAGCGGAGGGGCGCGCGCGGGACCGACGTCCCGTGCGGCATCGCCGCCAGCGACTCGAGACTCACCCCGCTCGGCGCCAGCAGGTGGCGATAGCCGGCCTCCACGTCGCCGCCCCAGAATTCTGCGCCGAGGCCGAGCCGCGTCGCGAGGTCGAAGATGATCGCGACATCGGACCGGCGCTCGTAGAGCGGGGGCACCACGGCCTCGCGGAGCTGGACGTGGGCCATGGCCTCGTGCGGATAGCGGTTGCCGACCTTGAGCGCCGAGCACTCCATCCAGCTCGCGGCCGGGAGCAGGACGTCCGCGAACCGGCTCGTCGGCGTCTCGACCAGCTCGACCTGGGCGAAGAACTCGAGCCGCTCGAGCGCACGGCGACCGCGCAAGGTGTCGCCGTTGGCGAGCAGCGCGTTGGCCCCGAACGAGACCAGCGCGCGCACCGGATAGGGCTCGCCGTCGAGGATCGCGCGATACAGGTCGTACGCGGTGACGGTGCCCGGCGTGGCGGGTGGTCCGATCGGTC
The DNA here is from genome assembly GCA_035649755.1 of Candidatus Methylomirabilota bacterium. Taxonomy (GTDB): domain Bacteria; phylum Methylomirabilota; class Methylomirabilia; order Rokubacteriales; family CSP1-6; genus AR31. Next base: position 11,665 of record DASRIY010000149.1, on the reverse strand, counting down.
GCTCGGTGCGGCCGAGCCGGCGCAGCTCCATGACCTGGCCCAGCGCCGAGCGCGCGCTCACGTCCTCGACCTTCGGCGAGGGGCCCGGCACGTTGCCACCGGGGCGATCGAAGTCGCCGAGCAGGGCGTAGAGGATCTCGATGGCCCGCGACGCCTGGGTGGCGTTCGTGTGCTGGACGAGCCCGTTGTGGAAGTAGTGCGAGACCGGCCGGTGCTCGGCGAGCAGCCGCGCGGCCGTGACGATCCTGTCTGCGGACGCGCCCGTGATTCGCGCGACCGTCTCGGGCTCGTAGTCGGCGGCGATCGCGGCGAGCCGGTCGAAGACGGGTCGGCACGTCACCTCGCGACCATCGGCCAGTCGCACTGTGCGCGCCCCCCTCAGGGCCAGCGCCGTGTCCGTCGCATAGGCTCCCCGCTCGGCATCGTAAACGATGAGCTCGGAGCTCCCCTCGACCGCCGCGACGTAGCGCCGACCGATACCGGGCGCGCCGTCCAGGTCGGAGCCAGTGAGGAGCGCGCCGGTGTCGTCGCGCAGCAGAAACGGCGCGTTGGTCCACTCGCGGACGAACTCCCGGTCGTAACCGCCGTCGCGGATCAGCAGGTGGATCAGCCCGAGCGCCAGTGCGCCGTCGGTACCCGGCCGGACCTGCAGCCAGACATCCGCCTTGTTCGCCAGCCCCACCCGGCGCGGATCGACGACCAGCAGCCTGGCGCCCCGTGCCCTGGCTGCCGCGATGTCCGTGGCGAGGGTAAGGAAGTTGCCGTTCGGGTTCGAGCCCCACACCACGATGCACGCGCTCCGTGCCACGTCGGGCATCGGCAACGCCGGCGTCCCGAAGGTGTACTGCGCGCCGGCCGTGTCACGCGGCCACTGGCAGAGATGGGTCGTGCCCCCGATGTTCGGCGTACCGAAGTGATTGATGAGCCGCTGCAGCCAGCGCTCGGTGTCGGTGAGCGCCGTGCCCCCGGTCGTGCCCTTGTTGAACGCGACGGCGTGGGCTCCGGAGGCGGCGCGCACCTCGAGGAGCTTCGAGGCGATCAGGTCGAGCGCCTCGTCCCAGCTGCAGCGCTCCCAGCCCGGGTCGGAGCTCGTCTTGGGCCGCGTGCGACGCATCGGGAAGTTCACCCGGTCGCGCTGATCGTGGAACTCGGGCGCCGCCCGGCCCTTGGCGCAGATGGCCCCGCCGTGAGGATGCGATCGGTCCGGCTCGACCCTCAGCGGGCGCGCGCCGGCGTCGACCGTCGTCACCACAGGGCAGTGCACAGCGCAGAATCCGCAGTACCCCGCCCCGTGACGGTCCGGCTCGTGTCCGCGCTCATGGCTCCCAATGGCCGTGACGTGAGTATACCGGCGCCCGGCCCGTTACCGTCAGTCGGCTCCGTTCGTCGGTATTTCGATCACGGCCAGCACTCCGTAGTGATCTGACGGCCAGAGCGTGGTGCCGTCGGGTCGCTGTCGCGGAATATCGAGGACCACCCGGCTCTCCAGCACCCGCGGGGCGCCGTGGCCGCCGGCGACCACGAACACGAAGTCGATCCGCCGGGCTACTGTCGGCCGGGCTGCGTACACGTCCTGCCGGGACGTGAGCCCCGTGGCGCTGGGATTGACGGCGCGGAAGGCGTCCACGAATCCCGCGGCCAGGAGCTCGGCGTAGGCGTCGGCACTCTCCCGGGTGTTGAAGTCTCCGGCAACGATGGCCGGCAAGGGGCCACGCCGCGCGCCCACCAGCTCCGCCACTCGACGTAGCTGGCAGTCGTCGCGGGAGGTGTGGGTGGAATAGAAATCGAGCGGCCCGTGAGGGGTCCGGACCTCGACGCGCAGGAGCACACGGGGGAACAGGCGATTCGCGCAGCGCGGAAGCGCGACGATTTCCGAGCCCACGATGGGAAAGCGGCTCAAGACGGCGGGCCCCTCGTTGAACCGGATCGCCGAGGTGATCGCCCGGTCGAGCCATTCGATGCCGAAGACCTGCGAGGTCGTCGGCGCATGAATCCATTCGATGCCGAGCGCCCGGCCCAGGCGCTCGGCGATGTTGCCGCGGTTACCGCCGAGCGAGGCCTCCTGCAAGGCCACGACATCGGGACGAAGCGCGGCGAGCTGCTCGACGACCAGCTCGAGCCGCTCGTCCAGGTCGGCGCCGTTGCCGATGAGCCCGGACCACGGCCCTCCGTGCAGGAGGTTGAAGGTGACCACACGTACCGTCTCCGCCGGGCTCTGACTCACGGTCACGGCCAGCAGGAGACCCAGGACGACGACCGGTCTCCAAAGGATCGCGCGGGGAGCGATAGAATTCCTAAGAGATGCGCCCCGTGAAGCGCGGCGGCCGCTTTTCACGGAACGCGGCTACGCCTTCCGCGCGATCCGGCGTTCGGGCAGCAATCGCCTGGTTGCGCGCCTCCATGTTCAAGACGTCCTCGAGCGACATGCCGAGCCCCTGGTAGAGTCCCGTCTTGGCCAGCCCGTACGCCACGGTCGGCCCCTCGGCCAGCCGCTCGGCGAGCTTCAGCGTCTCCTGGCCGAGCTGTTCCGCGGGCACCACGCGGTTTACCAGGCCGATCCGCAACGCTTCCGGCGCGTCGATGATGTCGGCGAGGAGGATCATCTCCATGGCCTTGACGGTGCCGACCAGACGCGGGAGGAAGTACGTGCCTCCTCCGTCCGGCACGAGCCCTACGCGCGCGAAGACCTCACCGAAGCGCGCCGTGTCGGACGCGATGCGCAGATCGGTGGCCAGCGCGATGTTCAAGCCGGCGCCGGCGGCCACGCCGTTGATGCTGCCGATGACCGGTTTGTGCAGTCGCTGCATGCGAAGGATGCAGCGATTCAGGCGCTCGATGAGCGGGCCGCCCGGATCGCCGTCGAAGAACGACGGCGGGACCGGGGTGCCGTCGCGCTTCTGATCGCCGCCGGACGAGAACGCGCGGCCGGCGCCGGTGAGGACGACCACCCTCACCGCGGTGTCGGCCTCGAGCTCGATGAGGAGGCGCTCGATCTCACCCATCATCGCCTCGTTCATGGCGTTGAGGCTCTCGGGCCGGTTGAGGGTGAGTGTCACGATGCCGTCGTGCCGGGTGAACAGAACGGATCCATTCGTCATTCGGCAGCTCCTTGGTCTACGAGCCGCTCAGCTCGGGTACACGATCGTGCGCAGCATGATCCGGCGCTCGTCCGGCCGGTAGTCGCCGGCGCCTCGGTGCATCGTCGCGCGCTCGTCCCAGATCAGGACGTCGCCGACGCGCCAGCGGTGGTAATAGACGAAGCGCTCCTGGGTCGAGTGAGCGGCGAGCTCCTCGATCAGCGGCCACGCCTCTTCCCGCTTCATGCCGACGAAGCCGTGCGTGTGCATCGGATTCACGAACAGGATCGACCGTCCGGTCACCGGATGCCGCGTGACCGCGGGCCACTTCACTTCCTGGTACTGCTTGTCGGTCGCGCCCTTCTCGTCGCCGTACAGGCGATCGCCGGCCGGCCCAGAGGTGCGGCCGTGCAAGCCGGTCAGGCCGGACAGCAGCTGCTTCCGCTCCCCAGGCAAAGCGTCGTAGGCCGCGCGCATGTCGGCGAAGACGGTGCCGCCCTTCTCCGAAGGGACTTCTTTCGCGTGCAACATGGCCAGCAGCGGCAGAGTATCCTCGAACGTCGAATCAGTGTGCCAGTCGGTGGCGCGCTTGACGCCGTACCAGTCGATCTGGCCCGTCTCCTCCACGTTGGTCAGCCACGAGACTTCGGGATGGTCGGCGTGCCGATACTTGGTCAGCGCGTGGGGGCGCGGCACGCCGAAGCGGCGGCCGAAGGCGGCGAGCTCGGCGGCACCGAGATCCTGATCCCGGAAGACCAGCACCGGATGCTCGGCGAAGGCCGCCTGGATCTCCTTGAAGGTGCCGTCGTCGAGCTTCGACAGATCGACGCCGAGCATCTCGGTTCCCAGCGCTGTACCGATGGAACGCAGTTGCAGTGACTGTGTCATCGCCGATCCTCTCTTTCACACGCTCCGGTCACGATTTCCAGCCCCACCAGGCGCACACGGCCTCGCCCATGACGAGACGCTTGTCGCGCTCTGGTAACCAGGGTAGCTCCTCGGTGAACATCGTCACGCACTGCCGCCAGGAGCACGGCATCTTCGTGATGTCGGTGCCCCAGAACATACGCGCCGGCCCGAACGCGTCGTAGATCTGGCGCAGGTACGTGTGCATGCTGGTGAACGGATAGCGTCCACTCGAATAGCCCGGCGCACCCGTCGCCTTGACGGCCACGTTCGGATGCCGCGCCAGCTTGATGAGCGCGGGCATGTGCTCCATCGCCGCGTCGTCCTTCAAGGTGGTAGTGCCGCCCCGACCGCCCAGGTGGTCGATGGTCAGCCGCAGACCCGGATGACGCTCGGCGATCCGGCCGATGTCGGCCAGCGAGTCCGTCGCCAGCATCGCGATCGGCACGCCGGCGCGCTCGGCGGCAGCCCACAACCAGTCGAGCGTCCCGTCGGCCAGCCAGCCGCGCATCGGCTCCTGAAGAAATCCATAGCGCAGGCCCAGCATGCCCGGTTGGCTGCGCCACTTCTCGACGCGGGCGTCCTTGTCCGGCGAATTCAACGGGAAGCTCCCAAGGATGGCAAAGCGGCCGGGAAAGTCGCGCACGGCCTTGAACGCCATCTCGGTCGATTTGGGGTCCCAGCCCGGCGGGTGGATCACGGCGGCGTCGACACCACCCTCGTCCATGAGGCCCAGGGCTTCCTCGGTGGTGAACGAGGTGACCTGGCGATGGGCCATGTTGCTGGGCAGGCCGCTGCCCCAGAGATGGATCTGAGCGTCCACGATGCGCATCGGGCTTCTCCTCCCCTCGATCGCCATCGAGAGTATCCTGTCTGGGCCATGTTCATCCAGAGGAGGACCTCATGGTCAGCCGCAGAACATTTCTCTCACTGGTCGCGGCCGGCATGAGCACGCCGCGCACCGCGTTCGCCCAGCCGGAGACGCGAAAGGTCGCGCTCTATGCCAACGTCGGGGCCGATCTCACGCATTACGACGTCGACGTGGCGGGCTCCGCGCTGACGAAGCGCGCCACCGTTACCCTGCCCGCCGGCGTGCAGTACGCCTGGCCGCACGTCTCGCGGCGCTATCTGTACGTGGCGACCAGCAGCAGTGCGTCCGGATACGGACCGGCGGGCACCGAGCATCACGTGACCGCGTTTCGCATCGACCCGGCCAGCGGCGCCCTCACCAAGCATGGCGAGGCGATCCGGCTGCCCACGCGGCCGATCCACATGACCACGGACATCCCCTCCGAGAACATCCTGGTCGCGTTCAACAATCCGAGCGCGCTCCGCGTGTACCGGATCAATCCCGACTTCACGCCCGGCGAGGAAGTGAAGCAGCCGGGATCGATCGATCCCGGCATCTTCGCGCATCAGGTGCGCGTCACGCCCGACAACCGGCTGGCGATCCTGGTGACGCGGGGCAACGAAGGCACGCCGACCACGGCCGAAGACCCCGGCGCGCTCAAGGTCTTCGACTACAAGAACGGGGTACTGACCAACGAGGTGTCGATCGCCCCCAACGGAGGCCGGGATTTCGGGCCGCGACATCTCGATTTTCATCCGACGAAGCCGTGGATGTACGTCTCGATCGAGACCCAGAACAAGATGTACACGTACCGGATGGAAAGCGGCCGGATCAATCCGGAGATCGCATTCCGCGCGGACACGCTGGCCGAGCCGGCGAACCGCCGGTCGCGCCAGGCCGCCGGCACGGTCCACGTGCATCCCAACGGCCGGTTTCTCTACGGGGCGAATCGCGCGCAGGACACGGTCGAATTCCAGGGCAAGAAGGTGTTCAAGGGCGGCGAGAACAGCATCGTCGTCTACGCGATCGACCAGTCAACCGGCGAGCCGAGCCCGATCCAGCACGTCGAGACTCGCGCCATCCATCCGCGCACGTTCCACATCGATCCGAGCGGACGCATGCTCGTCGCCCAGCACAATCTGCCGGTGGACGTGAAAGACGGCGACGCGATCCGGACAATCCCGGCCGGTCTGTCGGTCTTGCGCATCGGCGATGACGGCAAGCTCACGTTCGTACGCAAGTACGACGTCGACGTCAGCGGCAAGACCATGTTCTGGATGGGTATGGTCCAGCTGTAAGGGAGGGCGATCGATGCTCAAGGTCTTCAGAGGCTCCCTCGCATCCTACGTGTTGGTGGCGGGAGTGGCGGCCGGGCTATCAGCGCTCGTGACCTGGCAAGGTGCGGTGCTGGTGACACCCTCGGCCGCGCAACCCGCGGCCGGCGGCGTTCAGCAGCTCGTCACTCAGCCGCTCGCGGACGTGCCGGGGCGAGAAGTCCGCATGCTGCTCGTCGATCGCGCTCCCGCGTCCGCCAGCCCGCCGCATCGCCACCCCGGACATCACACGTTCGGGTACGTGCTCGAGGGCACCTACGAGTTCGCGATCGACCGTGGCCAACCGCGTCTGCTCAAGGCCGGCGACACGTTCTACGAGCCCCCCACCGCCGTTCATTCGACCTCGCGTAACCCGAGCCCGGACCAGCGCGTGAAGCTTCTGGTGTTCATGGTCGCGGACCAGAAGAATCCCACCACGGTCCCCGAATAGAACGGTACTATTGCAAGCACTTCGATTGCCCCCGGAGGGATTGCCCATGACGCGCGCGTACAACGTGATCGACGCGGACGGCCATATCCTCGAGCCCCTCGACCTGTGGGACCGGTACATGGATCCGGAATTCCGCGAGCGCCGGCCGCGGTTCGTCATCGACGAAAACGGCAAGGAACGCCTGACCGTCGAGGGCAAGCTGCTGGGCAATCCGCGGGGGATCGGCAGCCTGGGGTCCGTCGGCGCCCGGCAGGGTATCGTCAAGCCCGGCACCCTGAAATATGCCGAAGGGCGCAAGGGCGGCTTCGACCCGCACGCGCGGATCGTCGACATGGACGCCGACGGCATCGACGCCGCGTTCCTCTATCCCAGTCTCGGCCTGTTCGCGGGCGCCGTCGAGGATCCGGGTCTGGCCGCCGGGATGTGCCGCGCCTACAACCGCTGGCTCGCCGATTACTGCAAGCCGTATCCCGATCGCCTCTTCGGGGTCGCGTTGCTGCCGATGCAGTCGGTCGAGCTGGCGGTCGACGAGATGCGCTACGCGCGCGAAAAGCTCGGGATGCGCGGTGGGTTCCTGCGGCCCAACCCGTATCACGGCAAGAAGATGATCAACGACCCGATGTACGAGCCGTTCTGGTCGATGGCCGAGGCTCTCGACTTTTCCATCGGCTTTCACGAGGGATCGACCACCGGAATGCCGACCGTCGGCGTCGATCGGTTCGAGGACGACCGCGCGGCGCGCCACATGATCTCGCACACCATGGAGATGATGCTGGTCGCCCTGAGCGTCATCTGGGGCGGTGTCGTCGATCGTCATCCGCGCTTGCGGGTCGGGTTCCTCGAGTCGGGCGGCGGCTGGATCGCGCCGTGGCTCGACCGCATGGACCGGCACTTCGACGACCAGGGCTTCAACGAGTCAGCGCCGAAGACGAAGCCGAGCGAGCTCTTCCAGCGCAATTGCTGGATCTCGTTCGAGCCGGTCGAGAGCAGCATCGCGGTGCTGGCCGACTACATCGGGCCCCACAAGATCATGTGGGCCACCGACTATCCGCACGGGGATGGCTTCTTCCCGGGCGCGCCGCAGATGCTCCGCGACCGGCTCGGCCCGCTGTCTCCCGAGGCGAAGCACCAGGTGCTCGCCGGCGGCGCCCTCGGCTTCTACGGCCTGAGCTGATCGAATCCGAGTAACGATAGCGAAGCGGGCCGGCCTCGCGCGTGCTCGGCATCACGCTCGCGGTCATCTCGGCGCTGTCTCAGGCCGCCACGGCCTGGATCGGCATTCAGATCTCCCGAAAGGAAGGGCGCCAGCGGGCGCCGCTCACGATCACCCTCGTGGTGCTGGCCGTCGCCGGGATCTGCGCCACGGCCTGGACGGCGGCCCGAACCCTTCGCCCGGTCGCCGTGTCGGTCCCGGCCAAGATGGACCTGGCCCCCACACCCCCGGAGCCGCGCGCGAACCTTCGCGTGACGACGCGCGAGATCACGACGATGGGCGTCAATCAGCTCGTCACAGTGAGCATCGGCTTCGAGAACTCGGGCAACCGAGCGGCCACGGAAATTCAGCGCGTGCAGATGGTCAACTTCATCCTGTCGCCCTATGGCGAAGAGGAGGCGTTCAAGATCTTGCGCGCCGAATTGCAGAGCGCGAGCGGCGAACGCGAATCGGTCGCGCCGGCGGGGCGCGCGTCCTTCACGATCGAGGGCCCGCGCCTGGTGGGCGGCGACTTCCCGCCCCGCGGCACCGAAGACGTTCAGATTATGCGGGACAGTCGCCCACTTCTGGTGGCCGGCATCATCCGGTATCGGGCGGACGACCGCTCGGAGGCGACGGCCGAGTACTGCTTCTACGCGATGAACGCCAAGGTGCTGGTGGCGTGCTCAGGACACAACAACTGAATACCCGCCTGGGAACAGCTCAGCGCCGCTCGCGCCCCTGACGCCGCTGAGCTAGTATGTGGCGATCTTACTTCCCGCTGGAGGGACTGAGGCGACCCGCATCGCCGTTCTGAACTTTGTCCACGAGACGGTGACGTTCCTGCCCAACGACACCACGCTCGACGACTTCGTCCATGGCGGTTCGCCGGCCAGAGGCGAGGCGCTGCTCGCCTGGGAGCCGCGGTCTTACATGGGCGGCTTCGTGAAGATGGCGCGCGAGCATGCCGGCGTCGAGCTGGTCGGCATCGAATCGCCGCTCTGGCCCAGGACCGGGACCGGCTCGGGCTGGATCACGACGGAGGCCTACGAACACTTTCTCGGCCGCATGATCGCGGAGCTCGAGAACGGTGGGAGATGGGACGGGGTCTACCTCGCGCTCCACGGCGCAATGGGCGTGCGCGGCGTGACGCGACCCGAGGCCGACATCGCCCGCCGCGTGCGCAGGGTCGTGGGTCGCGACGCGTTCATCGCCGGCACCTTCGATCCGCATGGCAACGAGGACGCCGAGTTCCTGCGTCAGGCCGACTTCGCGTTCTGCGCGAAATACTTCCCGCACTACGATAGCCGCCTGCAGGGCGAGCGCGCGGCTCGCATGCTGATCCGCGCCATCCGGGGCGACTACGCACCCGTCAGCGCCACGGTGAAGGTGCCGATCCTGACCGCGACGGTGCTGCAATGGACTGGCGCTTCACCGTGGATGGATCTGGTCCAGCGCGCCCTCACCTGGGAAGCGCGCGAGCCCGATCTCTATATGAACGTCTTCTTCGGCTTTCCCTTCGCCGATGTGCCGGATGTCGGCATGACGGTCCAGGCGATGACCAACGGCAAGCCCGACCTTGCGCGCAAGGCCGCCGAGGACGTCGCGACCTGGGCATGGCGTCGGCGCGAGGCGCTGCTGAAGACGGCGACGGTGCATCCCATCCCCCACGGTGTGAAGCTCGCCAAGGAGGCGGTGGCGCGCGGCGCCTCGCCCGTGGTGCTGGCCGACCATTCCGACCGCTCGGGCTCGGCGACGTGGGTGCTGCAGCAGGTGCTCGCGCAGGACCTGGCCGACGTGCTGATCGCCACCATCGCCGACCGCACCGCCGTCGAGGGCGTCGTGGCCAAGGGTCTGAAGGCCGGCGATCCGTTCGACATGGACGTCGGCGGCCTGGCCGACGAGTCCGCCGGGCAACCGGTGCGCGTCAAGGGCACGATCGCGGACGTGGCGCAGATCGCCGGCAGGCACCGGGTGAGCGTCGCCTTCGGGCGAGGTAATGTCGTCTTGATCAGTGAGTACCTCACACAGGTCATGGACCCACTCGACCTGACGGCGGGGCCGGGATTCACGATCGATCAGTTCAAAGTTTTTGCGATCAAGTCGCGTGTGCTCTTCCGCCGCGGCTTCGACGATTCGGGCTTCGCGAAGACGATCTTGCTGGTCGAGCCGGAGCAGCCGTTCCTCGGCACGGTACGGCTCGAGGCGCTGCCCTACCGGCACGTCGACATCTCCAAGTTCTATCCGTACGGCGACGTCGCCTTTCTCTGAGACATGACGCTATCCGTGTTCGAGACACCACGCCTGACCCTGCGATCCATCACCGCGCACGACGCCGAAGGCCTGCACGAGGCGTACGGCGATGCCGATGCCATGCGGCACTGGGATCATCCTCCATCGCGCGACGTGTCGCAGACGGCCGAGCGCATCCGCATGTCCGCTGAAGCCGACCCACGCTGGCATGGCATGTGGGCGATCCAGACCCACGCGGGCCGCGGATCGAAGCGCGGATCGAGCCAGAGAACCTGTCGTCACGGCGGCTGGCGGCGAAGCTCGGCTTCACCGATGAGGGCATACTGCGCGACTGGCTCTGCGTCGCGAAAGAGTTCCGCAGCGTCGTGATGTACAGCCTGCTGCGCACGGAATGGATGACGCGAGCATGATCGAAGAGTCCCCAATAGGAGAGAGGACATGAGACCCAACAAGCTGCGCGAGCTCCTGAAGTCCAACAAGCCCACGCTGTCCACCCACATTCACACCACGTGGCCGTCCGTCGTAGAAGCCATCGGGCACACGGGCCTCTACGACTACGTCGAGTTCGTCGGCGAGTACGGCCCGTTCGACCTGCACGACCTCGACAACCTCGCGCGAGCCGCGGACATCTACAACATGTCGATGCAGCTCAAGGTCGACCAGGAGCCGCGCGGCTTCCTCGCGCAGCGGGCGATCGGCTCCGGCTTCCACAGCATCCTGTTCGCCGACTGTCGCTCCGCCGCCGACGTGCAGGAGTGCGTGCGCATCGTGCGGCCGGAAACCCCGGAGGATGGAGGAATCTACGGCGTGGCCACGCGCCGGTTCACCTATATGGGCTATGGCGGCGGCAAGGCCTACGTGGAGGCCCTCCGCAACATCGTCGTGGCGATCATGATCGAGAAGCCGGGAACGGTGAACACCCTCGAGGACGTTCTGGGCGTCAAAGGCGTCGACATGGTGCAGTGGGGCGGCTCCGACTACTCGATGGGCATCGGAAAGGCCGGCGAACGCTACTCGCCCGAGCTCCGCGTGGTGGAGCGTCGCGTGTTCGAGACGGCCATCAAGATGGGCGTGCCGCCCCGCGCCGAGATCGCCACCGCGGATCAGGCGAAGTACTTCCTCGACATGGGCGTGCGACACTTCTCGGTCGGGACCGACATCACCTTCATGCACCAGTGGTGGAAGACCCAGGGCGAGGACATGCGCAAGGCGCTCGGCGGCAGTTGATTCGCGGCGCTGATCAGAGTCGCGTGGGGGAACGCGTCCTCGTGTTCCGCATCCGGTCACAAGGATTCTCGAAGCGCCAGGATAGGCGCGGGAGGAATGCCGCATGGCCCAGCTCGATCTCGTCATTCGTGGCGGAACGGTGGTCGACGGTACCGGTGTGCCTCGCTATCAGGCCGACGTCGGCATCAAGAACGGCCGCGTCGCCCGCGTGAGTGGCCGAATCCAGGCGGGAGGCGCGAAGGAGATCGACGCGGCGGGTTGCATCGTCGCTCCAGGCGCGATCGATCTCCACACGCACTACGACGCCCAGCTCAACTGGGATCCGTACGCGACGCTGTCCGGCTGGTTCGGCGTCACCTCGGTCAGCATCGGTCAGTGCGGCTTCGGCTTTGCGCC
>DASRIY010000148.1:0-6545 GCA_035649755.1 Candidatus Methylomirabilota bacterium | reverse complement strand
GATCGTCGATGCGCGTCCGTACAAGGGCAAGGACGATCTGGTGAAGAAGAACGTCGTCCCGAAAGCCACGTACGACAAGATCAAGAACCAGATCATCGCGAAGCAGAAGTAGCGCGCCAATCGCGTAGGGAGCGGCATGGGGGAGCGGTCGTTCGCGGAGGACGTCAAGCAGCTCGGGTACGGCGCCGGTGATCTCCTCCACGGCGAGGGGATCCTCGCCATCACCAAGGCGCTCTTGCAGTCCGGCGTGAGCTACGTCGGCGGCTATCCAGGGGCGCCGGTCTCGTACCTGATCGACGTCCTGGCCGACGCGAACGAGCCGCTCCTCCAGCCGCTCGGCATCTACTTCGAGCAGTCCGGCAGCGAAGCGGCGGCCGCCGCGCTCCTGGGCGCCTCCATCAACTACCCGATGCGGGGCGCGGTCACCTGGAAGTCGGTCGTCGGCACCAACGTGGCATCCGACGCGCTCTCGCATGTCGCGTCCGCCGGGGTCATCGGCGGCTCCGTCATCGTGATCGGCGAGGACTACGGCGAGGGAGCGTCGATCCTACAAGAGCGAACCCACTCGACCGCCTTGAAGTCGTCGGTTCCGCTCCTCGACCCGCGCAACAGCCTCGATGCCTTCGCCCGGTTCGTCGAGGAGGGCTTCGGCCTGTCCGAGGCGTGCAACGAGCCCGTCTTCTTCTCTATTCGCATTCGCGCCTGTCACATGCGCGGCACTCTCCGGTGCAAGGACAACGTCCGGCCGGTCATCAGCATGCGCTCACCGCTCGGCGCGCCGAGCTTCAGCATCGACCGCATCAACCTGCCGCCGTTCACGTACCAGATGGAGGCGCAGAAGTTCGAGAAGCGCCTGCCGGCCGCGCGGCGCTACATCGTCGAGCACCGGCTCAACGAGCACTTCCGCGGCGATGAGGCGCACGTCGGCATCATCATGCAGGGCGGGCTCTGGAACACGACCTTGCGCGGGCTCTCCGTGCTGGGCCTCGCCGACACGCGCGGCCGCACGCCGGTTCCCCTTCTGGTGCTCAACGCCATCCATCCGCTGGTACCGGAGGAGCTGATCGGATTCCTCCGCGGCAAGCGCCGGGTGCTCGTGGTGGAAGAGGGGATGCCGAACTACATCGAGCGCGAGCTCAAGGCGCTCGCCCACGAGGCGCGGCTCGACGTCGAGATCCAGGGCAAGGAGCTCTTCTCTCCGCATGGTGAGTACGTCCCGCACCTCGTCATCGGCGGCCTGCGCCGTTTTCTCACCTCGGCGGGCCTCGCATCCAGCACGAGCGGCGCGATCGAGGAGCGGTACCGCGCGCTCACCGCGCACCGCGAGAAGGTGGGGACGGTGCTGGCCGAGCCGGTCGCCAAGCGGCCTCCGTCCTTCTGCACCGGCTGCCCGGAGCGGCCCGTGTTCTCGGCGCTGAAGATCTTGAGGCAGCGCGAGCCGGCGATCGGCGATACCCACGTGGCGGCGGACATCGGCTGCTCGACCTTCTCGACGCAGGCGCCGTTCAACGTGGGCAACTCCGTTCTCGGCTACGGCATGGGCCTCGCGTCGTCGAGCGCGGTGTCGCCGCTGTTCGGCAAGCGGACGATCTCGGTGATGGGTGACGGCGGGTTCTGGCACAACGGCTTGACCAATGGCGTCGCCAACGCGATGTACAACCGCCAGGACTCGGTCCTGGTCGTGCTCGACAACTTCTACGCGGCGGCGACCGGGCAGCATCACGTGCCGTCCACCGGCAAGAACGCGCGCAACGAGCCTCTGCCGATGACGATCCCGGACGCCCTGCGCGGCCTGGGCGTGAAGTGGATCCGTACCGTGAATTCTTACCGGATCGCCGAGGTTCTGGCGACGTTCCGCGAGGCGCTGACGACGCGCGCCGCCGGGCTCAAGGTCATCATCGCCAAGAACGAGTGCATGCTCGAGCGCCAGCGCCGGGAGCGGCCCCGTGTCCGACAGCTCGCGGCCGCCGGGCAGGAGGTCGTCCAGCCGCGTTTCGGCGTGGATCCCGACGTGTGCACGGGCGACCACTCGTGCATGCGGCTGAACGGCTGCCCCTCGCTCACGCTGCGCGAGAACCCCGACGCGCTCCGCGAGGATCCGATCGCCCACGTGGACGACACGTGCGTGGGCTGCGGCGTCTGCGGCGAGGTCGCCCATGCGGCCGTGCTCTGTCCCTCGTTCTACGAGGTGAAGGTGATCACGAACCCGACCCGGTGGACGCGGTTCGTGAGCCGCGTGCGCAAGGCCGTCATCCGCCGGCTCGCCGCCGCCACGGCGTGACCGATCGAGCTCTCCTGAGCCTCCTGATCCCGGCCGTCGGCGGGCAGGGGGGCGGCGTGCTCCTGGAATGGATCGTCGACGCCGCGACGGCCGACGGCTATTCGGTCCACGGCACCTCGATCCCGGGGGTCGCGCAGCGGACCGGCTCCACGAGCTACTACGTCGAGCTCGCCACCGAGCGCGGCGAGGACGACGCCCCGCCCATCTTCTCGCTCTACCCGGTGCCTGGCGCCCTCGACGTGCTCCTGGCGCCGGAGTTTCTCGAGGTGGGCCGCTCGATCGAGCTCGGGTTCCCGTCCCCGGCGCGGACGACGATCGTCGCCAGCACCCACCGGCTCTATTCGATCCACGAGAAGATCGTGACCGGGCTCGGCATCTACCCGATCGAGCGTCTGCACGAGGCGGCGCGCGCCTTCTCGCGCTCGCTGGTCGCCTTCGATGCCCTCGCGCTGGCTCGTGAGCACCGGACCGAAGCCAACGCCGTGCTCCTCGGCGCCCTCGCGGGCTCGGGCGCCTTGCCGATCAGCGCTGACGCGTACCGGCAGGCGATCCGCGCCAAGGGCGTTCAGGTCGACGCGAACCTGCGCGGATTCGAGGCCGGGCTCGCGGCGGCCGCGCGCGGGGTGGCGCCGGCGGCCGCGGCTCTCGCCGCCGCGGCGCCGAGCCCGGACGCGGCGCGGATGGCGGAGAGCTTCCCGGCCGAGCTGCGCCCCATTCTGCATCCGGCGCTCGCGCGCCTCATCGACTATCAGGGGCGCGCGTACGCCGAGCGCTACCTCGCGCGGCTCGGGCCGTTCGTCCAGCGGGGCGACCTCGAGCTCGCTCGAATCGTCGCCCGCCACCTCGCGGTGTGGATGAGCTACGAGGACGCGATCCGCGTGGCCCAGCTCAAGACGCGCGTGAGCCGCTTCGAGCGGATCGCGCGGGAGAAGGGCGCCGACGGCGGCGAGATCGTCGTGACCGACTTCCTCAAGCCGGATCTGGACGAGATCTACGGCGTCCTGCCCTACCGGCTGGTTGCGCCGTTCGCGCGGTGGGCCGAGCGCCGCTGGCCCCACGGCCGCCCGGCGCTGGGCCAGCACGTGAAGACGACGACCATCAGCGGCTATCTGCGGGTCTGGGCGCTCACGCTGCTACGACCCCTGCGCCCGATCTCCTACCGTGCCCGCGACGAGCACGCGCGGATGGATCGGTGGCTCGCCGCGGTCGAGCGTTGCGCAGCGCTCGACGCCGAGCTGGCGCGCGAGATCGCGCGGGCGGCTCAGCTCGTCAAGGGTTACGGCGACGTCCGCCGGCGGATGGTGGGTCACTTCGATCGTCTCGTGGAGACCGTGATGCGCATGACCGACCGGCCCGCGGCAACCGGCGGCGGCTTCGAGGCGCCGCGGCGCCTGGCGTCGCGCTATCGCGCGCTCGTCCTGCAGGGGCCCGACTCAGAGGCGGAGGCGGTGGCGCTGGCCGCCGATGCGCTCGCGCGGCTGTAGCACGCGCGGGCCTAGGGCTGTCCGGAGCCCGGGGCCGATCGCAACAGCTCGCGAAGACGCTCGGCCTCGGTCAAGCCGAGACGCACGAACGTGAACGCGCAGCCGTCCGGGTCGGTGCGCACGAGGATCGAGACGACCTCGAGCGGCGGGCCTCCGTCGGGGAGCGCGAAGACCAGCTTGGCGACGGTGTCGGCTTCGAGCACCACCGGCAGGCGCACCTTGCCGCCGCTGACGCCCACCTCGATCAGCTGCCCGGCGAGCTCGCGACCGCTGTACTCGCGCAGGCTGACCGGGATCGACAGGTGGATGCGCGGCGACCGCCGCCGGTTGGGATGTTCGCGCGACGCGAGCCGGCTCATGGCCTGAGGCTCGAGGAACGTGAGGACCTCGTTCAGCCGGTCGAGCTGGACCGGCTTGCCCATGAAGTCGGCAGCGCCGAGCTGGAGACACTGGCGAGCCTGGCTCTCGTTGACGACGCCGGAAACCGCGACGATCGGAACGCCGAGGGCGCGGACCGGGCGAAGCTGGAGGAAGTCGAGCCCGCTCATCCCGGGAAGCTGGACGTCGAGCAGGATCGCGTCGGGGCGGTCGGTCTTGAGCCGGGCCAGCGCGGCCTCGGCGGTGTGGACGACCACGGGCTGATGGCCGAGCTCGAAAAGATAATCGCGGAAGACGTCGCCGAGGTCGACCTGGTCCTCGACCACGAGAACCCGCATCGTTGGCACTCTAGCACGATAGGTGCCGAGCCAACGAAAGCCCGCGGCGGTGCGCTCGGCCCCGCAAAGCTGCGTGCTATACTGTGCGCCCGGGTCGATCTGAAGGAGGCAAATCTTGTCGGGCTACCTGCCCGTGCTCATCTTCGCCGCGTTCATCGTCGCATTCGGTGTCGTGTCGCTCGCCATCGCGCGCGTGCTCCGGCCCGCGCGCCCCGACGCCGTCAAGCTGATGAACTACGAGTGCGGCGCCGAGCCGATCGGATCGGCGTGGGTGCAGTTCCCGGTCGGCTTCTATCTGGTGGCGCTGGTGTTCATCGTCTTCGACGCCCTCGCGGTGTTCCTGTTCCCGTGGGCGCTGGTGCTGCGGGCGGTGGGCCTGAGCGCCTTCTGGGTCATGGCCGTATTCGTCGCCATCCTCGGACTCGGCTGGCTCTACGCGTACCGGGAAGGTGTGCTCGAATGGAAGTGAAGAAGCCCATTCCTCAGATTCCGGCGCCGGTCTGGACCGAGTTCAAGGATCTGCAGGAGTGGGAGAAGTACCATCAGTCGCGGGCCGAGGACGACAAGACCTCGAATGCGCTCGCCTCGATCGCCGACGCGATTCACCACATGCCTG
Source organism: Candidatus Methylomirabilota bacterium (assembly GCA_035649755.1). Classification (GTDB taxonomy): domain Bacteria; phylum Methylomirabilota; class Methylomirabilia; order Rokubacteriales; family CSP1-6; genus AR31. Next base: position 1,448 of record DASRIY010000148.1, on the reverse strand, counting down.
GCGGCTGGATCGTCACGACGTCCACCGAGAAGATCTTCAACTGGGCGCGCAAGTCGTCGATCTGGCCCGTCACCTTCGGGCTCGCCTGCTGCGCCATCGAGATGATGGCCACGTTCGCGTCCCGCTTCGACGTCGAGCGCTTCGGCATGGTGCCGTGGGCCTCGCCCCGCCACTCCGATCTCATGATCGTGTCGGGGACCGTGACGATCAAGATGGCCCCGATGCTCAAGCGCATCTACGACCAGATGCCCGATCCCAAGTGGGTGGTCTCGATGGGCTCGTGCGCGAACTCCGGCGGTCCGTTCCGTCACGGCTACCACGTCGTCAAGGGCGTGGACCGCGTCGTGCCCGTCGACGTGTACGTGCCCGGGTGCCCGCCCACGCCGGACTCACTCATGTACGGGCTGCTCAAGCTCCAGGATCAGGTCAAGGTGTTCCAGCAGACCGGCAAGCGCTCCGCCTCGTCCGACCCCAGGGGAGCATGACGCCCGCCGACGCGCGCGTACTCATCAAGGAGCGGTTCGGGCTGGAGGCGGTCGCCGACGCAGGACTCACCGTCAGCGTTCCGCTCGAGCGCTGGCAAGACTTCGGCCGGTTCGTCCGGGACGAGCTGGGCTGCCGCTACTTCAACTGGCTCTCCGCCGTTGACTGGAAGGATCAGGGGCTCGAGGTCGTGTGCCGTATCGAGAATCTCGAGACGGCCCTGGTCGTGTTCATGCGCACGCGGCTGGCGGCGGGCCAGACGGCCTGCCCCACACTGACTGGTCTGTACCGGGGCGCCGACTGGATGGAGCGCGAGTGCTACGACATGTTCGGCGTGGTCTTCGAGGGGCACCCGGACTTGAGACGAATCCTCCTGTCGGACGACTGGGTCGGCTACCCGCTCCGCAAGGACTACGCCGTCGATACCGCGTTCGCGCCCTACCGGTGATCACACCCAAGAGGAGACTCCCACGATGATCTACGAGCTGCGCACCTACACGCTGCAGCCCGGCAAGCAGGGCGAGTACCTCAAGTACAACTCCGATATCGGACGCCCGATTCGCGGCGACAAGTTCGGCAAGCTCGAAGGCTCGTGGACGACCGAGTTCGGCACGCTGAACCAGTATGTGCATCTCTGGTCGTACTCGGATCTGGTCGAGCGCGAGCGGCTGCGCGGCGAGCTGGCGAAGAACGAGGCGTGGAACCGCGACTACCTCCCGAAGATCCGGCCGCTGCTGCTTGCCCAGGAGAACAAGATCCTGTCGCCCCAGCTGCCGCTGAAGCCGCCGGCCGACGGCGGGCACATCTACGAGCTCAGGACGTACCGGAGCCAGGTGGGCAAGGCGGGAGAGTGGCTCGGCTACTTCAAGGCGATCATGCCGGTGCGCGAGAAGTACTCCAAGAACGTCGGCGCCTGGCAGACCGAGGTCGCCCAGCTCAACGAGGTCGTGCACCTCTGGGCGTAC
>DASRIY010000147.1:0-2338 GCA_035649755.1 Candidatus Methylomirabilota bacterium | reverse complement strand
CGGCTCTAGCCGAACATTCCGCCCATGCGCGTGCCCGCGATCCGGTTGATGACCAGCACGCTCACGGCCGCCACCACGATGAGGATGACCCCCAGCGCCGCCGCCTCGTTGGCGCTGCCCGCGATGTAGAACGAGAAGATGCCGACCGTGATGGTCTCCCACCCGCCGAGCGATAGAAATAGCACCGCCGAGGCCTCCTGCAGCGAGGTCATGAACGAGAAGAGCGAGCCGACCAGGACGCCCCGCCAGATCAGCGGCAGCGTCACGTCGCGGAAGGAGCGCCACCCCCGCGCGCCGACGGACTCCGCCGCTTCCTCCATCGACCGGTGCACCAGCAGGAGTGACGCGTACGAGCCGCGCACCGTGTAGGGCAGCCGGCGGATCGCGAGGACCAGCGGCAGGATGATCCAGAAGCTCGTGAGCCCGCGGCCCACCAGCGGCAGGTCGAAGTGGAACGCGCGGATGTACGCGATGCCGATGGCGGTCCCGGGGATGGCCAGGATCAGCGTGTTGAGCCCGTCGAGCGTGTCCCGGCCGGGCAGCCGCGTGCGCGCGAGAATCCACGCGATCGGCACGCCCACGGCGATGCACAAGAGGACGGCGAGCCCCGAGTAGAGGAAGCTGTTCACGATGTACTTCGGCGTCTCCACGATGACGCGCTCGAAGTAGCCGAGCGTGTAGCGCACAGGAAACGGCGTCAGCGACCAGCCCTTGCTCACCGAGGCCAGGCCCACGCCGAGATACGGAATGAACGACAGGAGCATCAGGAACGAGAGGAATCCGATCGCGCCCGTCTGCTGGAGCGGCGAGAGCCGCCGCCGTGCGATCTTCGAGTACGAGAGCGACGAGTAGTCCTTGATGGCGACGTACCGGCGCGCCGCCACCAGGAACACCAGCGCGAGCGCCACCATCAACGCCGAGATGACGATGCCCATGCGGAACAGGCGCCGGTCCACGAACTGCACGATGTTGAGGTACGCCTGCGACGCCAGGAGATCGTGCACGCCCAGCACCAGCGGCGTGGCAAAGTCCGAGAAGGTCCAGATGAAGACCAGGAGCGCGCCGGCGATGTAGCCCGGCGTCGTGAGCGGCAGCGTGATGGTCAGAAGCTTCTTCCAGCCCCGCGCGCCGACGCTCTCCGCCGCCTCCTCCAGCGCCGGGTCGATCTTGGCGAGCGCGTCCACGACGTTCAGCGTGATCATCGGAAAGAGGTGGAGGGTCTCGACCAGCAGCACGCCGTGCAGGCCGTACACGAAGTTCACGGGGCGGGCGAGCCCGAACCAATCCTCGAGCAGCACGTTCACGGTCCCGGCGCGCCCCATGATGAACGTGAATCCAAGCACGCCGACCAGGGGCGGCGAGATGATCGGGATCAACGTCAGGTAGCTGAACAGGTTGCGTCCGGCGAAGTCGCAGCGCACGAGCAGGAACGCCACCGCGAAGCCCAGCACGGAGGTCGTCACCACCGTGGCGAGGCCCAGCAACAGCGAGTTTCCGAGCGAGCGCAGATAGTACGCGTCGCCGAAGAACGCGGCGAAGTTCGCGAGTGTGAGCCGCCCGTTGTCGTCACTGAACGCGTCGTAGGCGATGCGCAGCAGCGGGTAGACCAGGAAGACCAGCAGGAAGAGCCAGATGAGGACGACGCCCAGCGCGGGCAAGAGGCGGCCCACGCGCGGCATCGCCGGCTGCGGCACGGCGGAGGCGACGTCGGGGCGGCTCATTCGTCGGGAAGCGTCAGTGCCGCCGACGCCGGGAAGGTCACGCGCACCGCCGCGCCCATCGGCAGCACCTCGTGGTGCCACGGGTCGCCCACGTCCACCTTGAGCACGACGCCCGCGCCGACCTCGACATCGTACCGGAGGGTGCTTCCGAGGTACGACGCCAGCACGACCCGTCCTTCGAACGTGTTCTCGTTGCCGGCGCCGAGCGCGATGTTCTCGGGGCGCACCGCCACGACGCAGCGATCGCCCGGCCCGAGCCGCGGATTGGGCGCTCCGCGGACGGCGCCGATGACGGTCTCGGCCACCCGGCCGGCCGCGGTATCGCGGCAGGTACCGGAGAGGAAATTGTTGGTGCCGACGAAATCGGCGACGAACCGGCCGGTCGGCCGCTCGTAGAGCTCCTTGGGCGGCGCCACCTGCAGCACGCACCCGTCGCGCATGACCGCGACGCGATCGGACAGCGAGAGTGCCTCTTCTTGATCGTGCGTGACGTATACGGTCGTGATCCCCAGCTCCTTCTGTAGCTTCCGGATCTCGGCGCGCACCTGGATGCGGATCTTCGCGTCGAGGTTCGAGAGGGGCTCGTCCAGCAGGAGGATATCCGGGTTCAGGACGAG
>DASRIY010000146.1:0-3268 GCA_035649755.1 Candidatus Methylomirabilota bacterium | reverse complement strand
TGCGCGCGTATCTGACTTGCGGCGACACCATGCGGTTGTTGTTCAAGTCACCGTGCCTACACAGGTCGCGGGGAGCACCTGCCCACCGCAGCACCCGTTCGGTCACGCGTGGTCGCGTTCGTGAATGATCCGGGGCTCTCGTTATGGACCGATTGGCTATGAACTTCGGATGTCACCTTCCTGTTTACGGACCTGCGGCCACGCGCGAGGTGCTGCTCGGCTTCGCGCGGCGCATGGAGGCGCTCGGCTACGACTCGCTCTGGGCGAGCGACCATGTCGTCATTCCGTACTCGATCGCGTCGCGGTATCCCTACAATCCGACCGGAGACTTCCCTCTGGCGCCCGCCACCAGCTTCCTCGAGCCGCTGGTGGCGCTCGGGCTGGTCGCCGGCGTGACCGAGCGCGTCCGGCTGGGGACGACCGTGCTCGTGCTCCCGCATCGCCATCCGGTGCTCGCCGCGAAGATGCTCGCGACGCTCGATCACCTGGCGCCGGGCCGCGTCATCCTGGGCGCCGGGGTGGGCTGGATGAAGGAAGAGATCGAGCTCTTCGGCGTGCCCCACGCGCGGCGGGGCGCCTGGAGCGACGAGGCGATCCGGGTCATGAAGGCCTGCTGGCGCGACGAGCGCGTGAGCTATCGCGGCGAGTTCGTGCGCTTCGAGGCGCTCGGCGTGGCCCCGAAGCCGGCGCAGGGCACGATCCCGATCTGGATCGGCGGCCACACGCCGCGCGCGCTCCAGCGGGTCGCCGAGCTCGGCGACGGGTGGCACGCCGCCTTCCCGAGCGCGGCGAAGATGAAGGCCTCGCTCGCGGACCTCGCGACAGCCTGCCGGAAGGTCGGCCGGGACCTGGGCTCGCTCACGATCAGCGCCCGGCTCGGGCTCCCGGCCCGCCAGGACGCTGATTCGCTCTTGCGCGAGATTCACGATCTCGCCGAGCTCGGGGTGAGCCACGTGATCCTCGAGTCGCGCGTCCGCGATCTCGACGACATGGTCGCGATCTACGAGAAGTTCGCCCGCGAGATCCGCCCGCGGGTGTAGACCTGCCGCGGATCTAGACTCCCTACCGGTCCACCTGCGACCTTAGCCGGGGTTGTTGCGACCCAACCCGCCTGAGTACGATACGGCGCCTGGTTTGTAGCCATAGATCATGGCGGGGGTGAGGCGTGAATCGGGGCGCTCCGATATTGGTGGCATCGTGCCTGGCCCTGGCGGCAGCGGATCTCGTGCCCGAGCGCGCGCCGGCGCAGGTCACTCTCACGCCGCGCGTCATCCAGATCGATCAGGTGAAGTGCTCGGATCTTCAATCGGCGCCCGACGAGAGTCGGGTCCTCCTGTACTTCAACGGCTACGTGGACGGCATGCGCGGGCTCAAGGTCTGGGACGAGCGCCAGGTCGCCGAGCTGGTCGATCGAGCGCTCGGTTACTGCAAGGCCGATCCCAACACAGCGCTGCTTTCGGCCTTCACCAGAGCATCGCGATGACCGCATGTAGTGCGCGCCGCGGGGCGTCGCGGGGCTGAGGCCCCGCCGGTCGAGGCGCACCTACAACAAGGAGAATGGAATGACCAAGGCAGCGCGACTGACGATCGTGGTAGCTCTCGGGCTCGCCGTGTGGACGTCCGGCTGGGTAGCGGCGCAGCAACCCACGGCGCCCGCGCCACAACCGGGGACGAGCACGCCTCAGGAGTCCGAGCAGGAGGACCTAACGAGCGACCTGGCGCTCACGCGCGCGTCGATCCAGCTCCGCCGCCAGGCGATCGTGACGTCCGTGATGGATCTGACTCCCAAGGAAGCCGAGGCATTCTGGCCACTCTATCGCGAATACCGGCTCGAGATGGCCAGGGTCGGTGATCGCGTCTCGAACCTGTTGGTCCAGTACTCCAACCAGTACGACAACCTCACCGACGCGCAAGCCAAGAACATCATGAAAGAGTGGCTCAGCGTCGAGAAGGCGAAGAACGGCGTCAAGAGCAAGTACGTGTCGCGGTTCGAGAAGATCCTGCCGGCTCGCAAAGTGATGCGCTTCTTTCAGGCCGACAACAAGCTCGACGCCGTGCTCAACGCGCAGCTCGCACAGATCGTGCCGCTCGCGCGGTGATCACCGGCGGCGTACCCGATAGCCAACAACTCGTTCGTAGCTCGAGGAGAGCGGATATGAAGAGCTGGACCATCGCCATCGTCGCCGCGCTCGCCGCGTGCGCGCTCACGGCTGCGGCGCAGGCCGAGGTGTTCGTCTACCCCAAGCCGGGGCAGAGCCAAGAGTCATTCGAGAGTGATCAGTACGCGTGTCACAACTGGGCCACGCAGCAGACGGGCTACAATCCCGCCGGGCCGCCCCAGGCCGCCGCGGCGCCGCCGCCCCAGCAGGGTGGCGCGGTGAGGGGTGCGGCGCGCGGCGCCGCGGTCGGCGCCGTCGGTGGCGCCATCGCGGGCGATGCGGGCAAGGGCGCGGCGGTAGGTGCCGGCGTGGGCGCCGTCTCCGGCAGAATGAGACAAAACGCCAACAACCGTGCGTCGGCGGAAGCCTCCCAGCAGGCGCAGGCACAGCAACAGGCCGGCTACGCCAACTATGAGAAGGCGTACGGGGCGTGTCTCTCGGGACGTGGGTACTCGGTCAAGTAGAGCTCTCGCCCTCGCCCTGCTGATCGGCGTCCTGCCGGCGGTTGCCGCCTGCGCGACGCCGATCGGTGTCACGCTCTCACAGCCGGACGCAGTCCACCGCGCGGTCACGCGAAGCGTTCTGACCAGCGGTAAGCCCAGCTCCGCCACGGAGCAGTTTCTGCATCGCCTCGGGCTCGCCCAGCGCTTCGACGAGGACCCGGTGGCCACGCTCCAGGAGCTTCGTGGCACGGGCGCCGGGCTCAGCCGCGACCGTCTCTTCGCGCTGGCCGAGCTCTCCTTCATCTACGCGCAGAAAGAAAATCGAAAGGACTACTACCTTGCGTCCGCGGTCTACGCCTATGCGTTTCTGTTCAGAAAGGACGGCGCGATCGACGATCCCCTGGACTCGCGAACCCGGCTCGCGGCCGATCTCTACAATTTCGGTCTTGGCCTGGCGCTCGCGATCCGGGCGGGCGCCGACGGCAACAGCTCGTCGGCCGTCGTCGGCCGGACCGAGGCCGAGCTGAAGGCGGTCGAGGTCGATCTGGCCGATCGGACGCTCCCACTGCCCTTCGGTCAGCTCGAGCTGCGCAGCGACGGAGCCGAGCGGACCTGGGGCGGCCTGCGCATGAATCGGTTCATCTCGGCCGGCGAGTTCAACGTTCG
>DASRIY010000145.1:0-20990 GCA_035649755.1 Candidatus Methylomirabilota bacterium | reverse complement strand
CTCACCGGCTTCATCGCCGGCCTCAGCCGCAAGACCGTTGCCCACAACGTGACGATCAACAACATCCTCCCCGGCCCGTTCGACACCGATCGCCTGCGCTCTAACATCGAGTCGCAGGCCAAGGCGAGCGGCAAGCCGTTCGAGCAGGTCGCCCGCGAGCGCCGGGCGCAGAACCCGGCCGGCCGCTTCGGCACGGCGGAGGAGTTCGGCGAGGTCTGCGCCTTCGTCTGCAGCGCCCAGGCCGGCTACATCACCGGGCAGAACTTCGTGCTCGACGGCGGCGCGTACCCGGGGACGCTCTAGCCGTCCCCGAGCCTCCACGGCCGTGGCGTACCCGCTAAAGGTGAACCCTTGCACCGCCCGGTCGGTTAGTGTAAGTAGGGTCAATTCTCTTACCGGTCATCCCGGTGCCCGCGCCGCAGGCACTCGCCCGCGGCCCACACCGCAAGGAGGATATTTGCATGAGTGAACGGTGGCACAACGAAGCCTGGGCGAAGGATATGTGGTGGAGCGGCAAGACAACGCGGCGCAAGTTTCTGGCGCTCTCGTCGGCGGCGGCCGGCGCAGTGGGCGCGACCATCCTGGTCCCGGCGCCCTGGCGCGAGGCCTTCGGCCAGGCCAAGCCGTACAAGGTCGGCGTCCTCCAGCCGCTGTCCGGCACCGGCGCCGCGGGCGGGAAGACCGCGCTGGTCGGCACCCAGATGGCCGTCGATCGGATCAACCACAGCGGCGGCGTGAACGGCCGGCCCATCGAGCTGGTCGTCGCCGACTACGAGTCGAAGCCTGACGTCGGGCGCCGCAAGGCCGAGAAGATGGTGCTCGAGGACAAGGTCGACGTCGCCGAGGGCGGTTATCTGTCGAACGTCTGCCTGGCCTGCATGCCGGTCTTCGAAGAGCACAAGACCGTGTGGATGATCGGCGTCTGCCTGGACACCACCATCACCACCAGCAAGTGTAGCCGCTACGTCTTCCGGCCCTTCGACTACGCGCCGGCCCAGGCGGTCGCCATCTCGCCCTATCTGGTGAGCAAGATGGGCAAGAAATGGCACATCGCGTTCCTCGACTACGCGTGGGGTCAGTCGACCCGCGACGCGTACATCGAGCAGATCAAGAAGAACGGCGGCGAGGTCGTCGGCACCACCGGCATTCCGCTGGGCACCGCCGACATGGCGCCGTTCGTGTCGAAGATCAGCGGCAGCTTCGACGGCCTCTTCGGTATCTTCTTCGGCCCCAACGCCGTCAGCTTCACGAGCGCCATCTACGACCTCGGCCTCACCAAGAAGTACAAGTACGCCGGTGACGGCGCCATCGCCGAGTCGACGCACCTGCCGGCGCTGGGTCAGAAGATCGAAGGGTTCGTGGGCATCAACCGCTATATCCCGGTGATGGAGCCGCCGCTGAACACGCCGTACCACAAGAAGTTCTTCGATCAGGCGGTCGTCGAGCTCAAGAAGATCGATCCGTCCGGCCCGCTCCCGGACCGCTACGTGCAGTCGAACTTCGAGGCGATGAACTTCCTGAAGCTCGGCATGCAGAAGTCGCGGTTCCGGGGTCGCGAGGACACCATGAACCTGATCGAGGCCCTGGAAGGCATGGAGGTCAAGGAGAGCGACGACTTCCCGCAGGGCGACAAGACGATCCGGAAGGAAGACCACCAGGCGTTCCTGCGCGAGTTCATCTTCACGGTCCAGAACAACAAGCACAAGCTCCTGGAAACGATCCCCAAGGAAAAGACCATCGTCCCGCCGGCGTGCAAGTTCGCGTGACGATGTCGGGCGCCCAGCCAGCGCCCCCTAGACTCTCGAAGGTATCGAGCGCCCCGGAGAACCCGGGGCGCTCCTCTATACCCGTGCGCGCGTGTCCACGCTGACCAGCGCCGCGCAGATCTTAAAGGTCGAGGCGCTGACGGTCCGCTTCGGCGGGCTGGCCGCGCTCACCAACGTGTCGCTCGCGGTGCCCGCCGGGGAGATTCGCGGGATCATCGGGCCCAACGGCGCCGGCAAGTCCACCTTCTTCAACTGCCTCACCGGCGTGCTTCGGCCCACCAGCGGCCGGATCCTGTTCAACGGGGAGAACATCGCGGGCCTTCCCCCGCATCGCGTCTCCCGCAAGGCGATCGCGCGCTCGTACCAGATCACCAACATCCTCCCGGGCGCGACGGTGCTGGAAAACGTCCGGATCGCGAGCCAATCGCGCCGCCACAACTGGAGCATGCTGCGTCACCACCGGGCGTTCACGGACGTCATCGACCGCGCCCGGGCCGTCCTCGCCGACGTCGGTCTGGCGCAGAAGGAAGACGAGATCGCATCGAACCTCTCGCACGGCGAGCAGCGCAACCTCGAGATCGGCATCGCGCTGGCGACCGAGCCGAAGCTCCTCTGCCTCGACGAGCCGACGGCCGGCATGAGCGTGACCGAGACGCAGGCGACGGTGGAGCTGATCCGCCGCATCGCGCGCGACCTCACCATCCTCATCGTCGAGCACGACATGGAGGTCGTGATGGGACTGGCCCAGACCATCACGGTGCTGAACTACGGCGAGGTGCTGGCCGAGGGCCCGCCGGCGGAGATCCAGGCCAACCCGCGCGTCCAGGAGGTCTACCTCAAGACCTGATGCTCGTCCTGGACAACGTCGACGCCCACTACGGCAAGTCCCACGTCCTGCACGGCGTGTCGATCGAGGTGCGCGCGGGCGAGGTGGTCGGCTTGCTCGGGCGCAACGGGGTGGGCAAGACGACGACGCTCAAGGCCATCATGGGCATGGCGCGCCGGACCGGCGGCCGCATCACGTTCGAGGGACGGGACCTGCACGGGGTGCCGCCCCACGGCCTGGCCGGGCTCGGCATCGCGTGGGTGCCGGAAGAGCGGCGCATCTTCCGCCTTCTCACCGTGCTCGAGAACTTGCGGACCGGGCTCGACCGGCCGGGGGTCACGCCCGCCCGCCGCGAAGAGCTGCTGGAAAAGGTCTACGCCTACTTTCCCATCTTGAAGGAGCGGCGGAATCAGGCGGGCGGCACTCTGTCGGGCGGCGAGCAGCAGATGCTGGCGATCGCCCGCGCGATGGTGCTCGAGCCGAAGATCATCCTGCTGGACGAGCCGACCGAGGGGCTCATGCCGCGCATGGTCGCTCAGATCCAGGAGATCGTGCATGCGCTCCACCGGGAGGGCGTCGCGATCCTCCTGGTCGAGCAGAACGTGCCGCTGACTCTCGACGCCGCCGGGCGCGTCTACATCATGGAGAAGGGCACAGTGCGGCACCACGCGTCGTCGGCCGAGCTCCGCGCCGACCAGCGCGTCATTCACGAATACCTGGGGGTCTAGCGCGCATGGACCAGATCCTCATCCAGACGCTCCACGGATTGGTCAACGGGATGGTGCTGGCCATGGTCGCCTCCGGCCTCACCCTCATCTTCGGCATCATGGACATCGTCAACTTCGCCCACGGCGACCTGCTCATGCTGGGCGCGTTCGTCGGCGCCAGCGTGCTGGGCGTCACCGGAAACTACTGGCTGGCGCTACTGGCGGCGGCGGTCGTCATCGCGGTGCTGGGCGCCGCGCTCCAGGTGACGACGCTGCGGCCCCTGATCGGGCGCGACCCGCTGACGACCATCCTCGCCACGTTCGGCGTCTCGCTGGTGCTCCAGAAGTACGCGCTGTGGCAGTGGGGCCCGTCGGTGCGCCAGATCAGCGAGCCCGTCCGCGGCGACTTCACCCTGTTCCACCTGCAGTATCCCTGGTATCGCATCGTGACGGCGATCCTGGCGGGCCTCATCATTGCCGCCCTCTGGCTCTTCCTGAAGTACGGCAAGTTCGGCATCTGGATCCGCGCCACGACCCAGGACCGCGTCATGGCCCAGGCCATGGGCATCCCGGTGCCGCTCGTCTACACCGCGGTGTTCGCGATCGGCTCGGCGATGGCGGCGGCGAGCGGCGTGCTCTTCGGTCCGTTCGCCGGCGTCACCCAGACGATGGGCTTCGACTTCACACTGCGCGCGTTCATCGTGGTCGTGGTCGGCGGCATGGGGAACCTCGGCGGCTCGATCCTCGCCTCGATCTTCGTGAGCCTGCTCGAGGCCTACGCGGCGATCGTGGTGAGCCCAGCCCAGGCGGTGATCGTCTCGTTCATCGTGCTGGTTCTGACCATGCTCTTCCGGCCCACCGGGCTCTTCGTCCCCACTCCGAAATGACGGCGACGCTCGCGGCCTCGCCGAGATCGCCTGCCCGCGGCTACTGGATCGGCTTCGCGGTGGTGGTGGCGCTGCTCCTGATCGCGCCGCTCGTGCTCCCGCCGTTCTGGCAGCGCTTCGTCACGGAGATCCTGATCTGGGGGCTGCTGGCGATGTCCTCCGACATCCTCATCGGCTACACCGGCATGGTCTCGTTCGGGCACTCGGCCTTTTTCGGCCTGGGCATGTACGGCGCGGCCGCGGCGCTGCTCACCATCAAGCCGCCGAGCCTGTGGCTGGCCATCCTCTACGGCCTGGTCGGCGCCGGGGCCATCGCCGTGTTCGTCGCCTACTTCGCGACGCGGCTGCGCGACATCTACTTCGCCATCTCGACCCTCGTCTTCTCGCAGATCTTCTACGTGATCATCTTCACCTGGACCGAGGTGACGGGCGGCGAGAACGGGCTCACCTTCCGCCAGCCAGCGCTGTCGATTCTGGGCTGGAGCGATCGCTTCACGCCCACGACGTTTCACTGGTTTGCGCTGGCGGTGGTGCTGGTGTCCTACCTCCTGGTGCGGCGGATCACCCGGTCGCCGTTCGGCATGGTGCTCCAGTCGATCAGAGAGAACGAGCCGCGCACGCGGGCCATCGGCTACCACGTCGAGCGCTACAAGATCGTGGCGGTGATGCTGTCGGGGCTCTTCGCCGGCCTGGCCGGCGTGCTCTACGCCATCCAGAACAAGTTCGCGGCACCCGACTTCGTCTTCTTCGTCGTGTCGGGCGAGGTGGTGATCTTCAACGTCATGGGCGGGATGGGCACGCTGGTTGGACCGTTCGCGGGCGCGGCGTTCTTCCTGCTGCTGCGTGAGGGGCTCTCGCGCTTTCTGACCGAGTACTACCTGATTCCCGTCGGCATCATATTCATCATCATGGTCATCTTCCTGCCGCAGGGGCTGCTCGGCTTCCTGCGCCGGCGGTTGAACGCGTAGCGACAGCCGCCGCGAAGCCCACCACGAGCGGATGCGGGCTCGCCGCGCTCTAGCGCGCCTGCGGCAGAAACAACGTGGCCATGAAGAACGGGTGCTCGGGTAATTCGACGATCCGGATCTCGCCCTCGCCGCCTACCCCGCTGACCCGCAGCCCGCTGGCCTCGAGCCGAAGCCGGTAGTCGGGGTTCACGCCGTAGTTGCAGTAGTAGTCCTCGGCCGCTTCCTCGGCGCCGTAGAGCTGTCTGGCCCGCGTGCGGGGCAGCAGCACCACCCGCTGCGTCTGTCCGACCAGCGAGCAGGCAAGCGGCGTGACGACCAGTCGCTCGGCTCCAGGATTCGTCTCGGCGTGATCGGCGTCTCGGACCCCGAGAACGCTGCGCGCGAACTCGACGATCGCGTGCTGGAAGCCGCCTCAGGTGCCGACAAGCGGCACGCCGCGCTCCCGGGCGTAGCGGATCGCCGTGAGGGCGCCGTCCATGCTGCGGTACGGGCTGGCCGGCGCGATCCAGACACCGTTGAACCGGCTCAGCCGGTCGCCCCAATCGCCGGGGGCGTCGGTCGGCACCCATTCCGCGGCCAGGTCGACGTGCTCCAGCGCATCGCTCGTGAACCGATGCGTGCGATTCGCGGGATCGAAGTCTCCGACAACGGCGACGCGGACACGGTCGCGGATCATCGGGCGCTCACCTCGTCGAGAGCCTAGCACAAGGCGGCCGCCGGTTGCCCGCTTGCCAGGACGTCGTACGCTGGAGGAAGGAATATCGTGATGTCGCACGCATCCCCCAAAACCTTTCGCCTTGCGCTTCGCTGGCTCACCGGCCAGGAGGCCGTGGTACTCCTGGCGGCCCTCGGCATCGCGCTGGCCCTCCTCGTCTTCGCCAAGACCGCCGCCGAGATGTCGGAGGGCGATCTCCGTGAATTCGACGAGAGCGTGCTCCAGTCGCTGCGGCGGCCGGACGACTCGAACGTACCGATCGGCCCGCCGTGGCTGGTCCAGGCCGCGATCGACGTGACCGCCCTCGGCGGAACCGCCGTGCTCGCGCTGTTCCTGGCGATCGTGGTCGGCTATTTGCTGCTCGATCGGCGCTATGCGTCGGCCGCGCTCGTGGTGGTCGCGACCGCCGGCGCCGGCGGGCTCGGCGAGCTGCTGAAGTGGTGGTTCGCCCGCCAGCGACCGGACATCGTGCCTCACCTGGTCGACGTGGGTAGCGCCAGCTTCCCCAGCGGGCATTCGATGCTCGCGATCGTGACGTATGTGACCCTGGGCGCGATGCTCGCCCGGTCCGTGCCCCGGCGTCGCACCCGCACGTATTGCGTGGTCGTTGCGCTCTTGATGGCCCTGCTGGTGGGAGCCACTCGCGTCTATCTCGGCGTCCATTACCCGACGGACGTTCTGGCCGGGTGGTCCGCCGGGCTGGCCTGGGCGCTTCTCTGCTGGCTGGTCGCGCGCTATTTGCAGTATCGGGGGCGCGTCGAGGGCCCGGGCTGATCCGTTTCCGTCAGAGCATCAGAGCGAGGCGGTTTGGCGGATCACCGGACCGAAGCGTTCCATGCGTTCGAGGCTCTCGGCGAGGCTCTCGGTCCTGAAGTCGAAGACGATCTCGCTCACGCCCAGCCGCGCGAAGGTCGCGATGTCGTCCGCGACCTGGGCGGCGCCGCCCGAGAACGGCCGGCGCTGGCCGCCAGGTCCCAGCACCGGCTCACCCAGGTCGTACACCGGCGCCTTGTACGAGATCGTGAGTGACTTCGGGTCGCGCCCGTGCGCCTCGGCAAGGCGATAGAGCTCGTCGAGGAGCGCCCGCAGCTCTGCCGGCGGTAGCGGCACCGCCGGGTTGGCGCCGACGGGGTGCCAGCCGTCGCCGAGCTGCGCCGCTCGGCGCAGCGCCGGCTTGCTGTGGCCGCCCACCCAGATCGGCGGGTGGGGCTTCTGCACGGGCTGCGGCTGACAGCGGAGCGCGTCGAAGCGGTAGAACCGGCCGGCGAACGACGCCGGACTCTCGGTCCAGAGCGTCTTGAAGATTCGAAGGTACTCGTCGGTCACCGCGCCGCGCCGATCGAAATCCGGCGCGCCCAGCGCCTCGAACTCCTCGCGCATCCATCCCACGCCGACGCCGACGGTGACACGGCCCTTCGAGAGCACGTCGATGGTCGCGAGCGCCTTCGCCGTCAGCACCGGGTTGCGGTAGGGCACGATCATCACGCTCGAGACCAAGCGCAGCCGCGAGGTCTTGGCGGCGACGAACGCCATGAGCGACAGCTGATCGAGCACGTCGCCCTGGCCCGGAAAGGCACCGCTGACCGTGTACGGATACTTCGACTTGATCGTGACGGGAAACACCAGGTGGTCGGCGATCATGACGGACGTGAAACCCAGCGCCTCGCCGCGCTGGACGAGCGCCTCCAGCGCCTCGGGCGTCGCCGTCTGACCGCGGGTCGGCAGATAGAACCCGTATCGCATGGCGACACCATACGCTATCCTGCGCATCCGATGGACTTCGACTTCACCGCCGGCGAGCGGGCGTTCGCGGAGGAGGTTCGCGGCTTCCTCCGCGCGAACCCACCCGAGACGTTCGCGATCGACGGCATGGACGCGGGCTACGGCTCAGGCGCCAACTCGCGCGCATTCCTGAGGGCGCTCGGCGCCCAGGGCTGGCTCACCATGTGCTGGCCAAAGGCCCACGGCGGCCGCGAAGCGCCGATGTTCATGAAGCTCGTCCTGATGGAGGAGCTGGCGCTCGCCGGCGCGCCGTTCGGCCCGCTGGCCGGCGTCTGGCAGACGGCCGACGCGATCATCGAGTACGGCACCTCGCGGCTGCGGCGCGAGGTGCTGCCGGCGATCGCCCGGGGCGACGCGACCTTTTGGCAGGGCTACAGCGAGCCCGACGCCGGCTCGGACCTCCTGGCCCTCAAGACCGAAGCGCGCCGCGACGGCGAGTACTACGTGATCCGCGGCCACAAGATCTGGTCGAGCCACGCCGGGATCGCGACGCACGGGCTCGTGTTCGCGCGGACCAGCCGTGAGGCTCGACGCAGCCGCGGCTTCAGCATGTTCGTGGTGGCGAACGGGACGCCGGGGATGGACATTCGCCCGATCCGGAGCCTGACCGGTGAGGTCTACCACCACGAGGTGTTCCTGGACGATGTGCGCGTGTCGGCCGAGCTCATGCTTGGTCCGGAGGGCGACGGCTTCCAGGCGCTCCTGAACGGGCTCGACGCCGATCGGTTCTGGGGGCGCTTCTACAAGGCGCCGGCACTCGAGCGGGTGCTCCGGCAGCTCGTGAGCTACGCCAACACGACGCAGGTGCGCGGCGTCCCGCTGGCGCGCGACCCCGGCGTGCGACGGCGCCTCGCGGCGATCGCCGCCGAGATCGCCGCCCTGCGTCTCGTCTTCTATCGCACGGGCTGTCTCATTCGCGACAGCGCGCCCCTCAGCTACGAGACGGCGATGGCCAAGGTCTACGCCGACGAGACGGGACAGAAGCTGGCGCGCCTCGGGATGGATCTGCTGGGCGTCTGGGGCCCGTTGCGTGAAGGCTCGCGCTGGGCCAAGCTCGGCGGCCAGATCTCGCACCTCTACCTGACGACACTCGGCCACACCATCGCCGGCGGCACCGCGGAGATCCTGCGCTCGTCGGTCGCCGTGCGCGGCCTCGGCTTGCCCGCCGAGCCAAAGGTGGTCGTGGAGGCGAAACGCTGATGGAATTTCGCCCCGCGCCGGCGCAGCAGATCCTGATCTCGACCGCGCGCGCGTTTCTCCGCGAGCACTGCCCGCCCGAGCTCGCGCAGCGTCTGGCCCTCGATGCCCACGGCTTCGACGAGACGCTCTGGCGCCGCATGGCCGAGCTGGGCTGGCCGGGCCTGCTGATCCCGCTCGAGGTCGGCGGCAGCGGCGGCTCGCTGCTCGACGTCATTCTGTTGACCGAAGAGATGGGGCGCACGGCTCTGCCCGGCCCGTTCGTGCCGAGCGCGGTGGTGGCAACGTCCCTCGTGCTCGCCGCCGGGAGCCCGGCGCAGCAAAAGCGTCTGCTCCCCGCTCTGGCGGCCGGTGAGCGGGTCGCGACGCTGGCGCTCGTGGAAGAGAGCGGCTCCGGCGAGCTCGACGACATCGGGCTCGCATGCGCGGTGCCCGGCCGCTTCAGCGGTCGCAAGCTCTTCGTCCGGGACGCCCACGTCGTCAACGATCTCATCGTCGCCGTGCGTGTCGGAGGCGGACTGAGCCTCGTGCTCTTGCCCGTGGACCGGCCCGGAATCACGCGACTTCCGCTCGAGACGATCAGCGGCGAAAAAGTCTTCGAGGTGATCTTCGACAGCGTGGAAGTCCGGCACGACGATTGTCTGGGTCGTCTCGGCGGCGCCGCCGAAGTCCTCGCACCGGCGCTACAGGCCGGGGCGCTCGCGCGAACGGCCGAGATGGTCGGCGGCGCGCAGCGAGTGCTCGAGCTGGCCGTCGAGCACGCCAAGACGCGCGTCCAGGGCGGACGGCCGATCGGCGGGTACCAGGCCATCCAGCACGCGTGCGCCGATCTCGTGCGCGACGTGGACGCCTCGCGAGCGCTGCTCCACTCGGCGGCCTGGCGCATGAGTGAGGGGCGACCAGCCGAGGCCGACGTGGCCATGGCCAAGGCCTACGCGAGCGAAGCGTGCCTGGCGGTTGCGCGCCGGGGACACCAGATCTTCGGCGCCATCAGCTACTGCGAGGAGCACCCCCTGCATCTCATCCACAAGCGCATCCAGGCTGCTACCCTGGAATTTGGCGATTCTGCGCATCATTTGGAGACAGTCGCGCGCACGATCGGCCTCGCCGGCGCCTGACGGCTCGTGATCGTTGACAGTCGCGGGCCAAGCCTTATAAACTGCCGCATCGTGGAAGGACGCACGAACTGCCCGCCCGCATTCCGGCTCCCCGGTCGCGGCGTTTTCTGACCTCCACTCCCTAGCTCTGTCTCAGGAGTAGTCCGGCCGCATCGCGGGATCGCCAGGACTCCGCACAACTGCTCGTGGCATCACCGTGGGAGGGGAACGTCGTGCGACTAGCCTCAAAGATGTTTTTGATTTCGGCGCTCGTGATCGTCGTGCTCGCGGGCGTCGGGATCCTGAGCCTGCGCTCGGTCGATCGGCTCGTGTCGGTCAACCGGGAGATCACGACCCGCACGCTTCCCGCGCTGCATCTGACGGCGTCCGTCCGCGAGTCGATCGCGCCGCTCGCGCGCCTCGAGGCGCAGGCCGCGGCGCTCGGCGATGTGCGCTACCGGGACGCGTGGACCCGGCGGGCCGAGCGCGTCGCCGCCGATCTCGAGCATCTGTCCGCGTACATGCAGAGTGCCGAGGAAGCTCGGCGCCGCACCGAAGCGATCGCACAGTTCGAGCGCTACCGCGCCGTCGTCGGCGAGGAGCACGCGCGCCTGCGGCGCGGCGACCGCGCCGGCGCCCAGCGTCTCGTCGAGACGGATGCGCAGCTGCGTGTGGAAGAGCTCCAGGAGAGCCTCGACGGGCTGATGGCGGCCACCCACAGCCGGGTGATCGCGACACAGGCCGAAGCCGCCCGCCTCGAGTCGTTCACGTGGACCCAGGTGCTGGGAGCGCTGGGAGCGGCGGTCGCCCTCGCGCTCATCGGCACGGCGATCGTCGCCCACCGCATGACGCGCTCGCTCCGTCGGCTCTCCACCGCGGCGGCGGACGTCGCCTCGGGCGCGTTCCGCGAGCCCCTGGCGGTCACCAGCCGCGATGAGATCGGCGCGCTCACGCGATCCTTCAACGCGATGGGAAGTCAGCTCCGGCGGATGGAAGACATGCGCCAGGAGTTCTTCGCGAGCGTCTCCCACGAGTTCCGGTCGCCGCTCACCTCGATCCGCAGCGCCGCCGAGCTCCTGCGCGAGCGTCTGCCCGGGCCGCTCACCCACAAGCAGGAGCGTCTCATGGACATCATCTCGACGAGCTCCGGGCGCCTGCTTCTGCTCGTCAACGAGATCCTCGAGCTCTCGCGCCTGCACGCCGCCACTGTGCAGCTCGACCGCCACTCCCTCGACCTGGCGAAGGTCGTGGACCACGCCGTGGAGGAGCTCTATCCCCGGGCCGCCGACGCTGGAGTGAGCCTGGAGTTCGAGCGGCTGGGGACGAGCTTCGACTATTGCGGTGACGCGCAGCGGCTCCACCAGGTGGTCGTCAACCTCGGCGCCAACGCAATCCGCTTCACCGCGGCCGGCGGCCGGGTCGTCGTTCGGGTGATCGATGCGGGGCCGGAGTTCGAGCTCCAGGTCGAGGACACCGGCGTCGGAATTCCCGCCGACGCGCTGCCGCACATCTTCGACGCGTATCGGCAGGCCCACCGTGCTCGCGGCGGAACGGGGCTTGGACTGGCCATCGTGCGAAGCGTGGTCGCCGCCCACGGCGGGCGGGTGACCGCCGAGTCGCAAGAGGGCAAAGGGAGCCGGTTCACCGTCCTGCTGCCGCGCCCGTAGGGCTGTCGCCGACTCCTTACCGCGCCGTGGTCGGTTCGTTACACGGCGCGGATACACCCGATCGTGCTGCTTCGTATGGCACCAAAATGTCCACTCCGGCCAGGATCTGGGCAGCGGTGCGTTCTACTCCACCCCGTCTGTGCGCCGTAAGTAGTTGCATTCCGGAACGTTGCAAGATGGCGCTTTGCTTGCAAACATTTGCGCCGACGAGTTAGCAGCTGAGATCTCATCCGGGGGGCCCTGTGATAACTGAGCGCATCGCGCTGGTGGACGGAAGCCCGAAGATGCAGGCCATCCGGACGATCATCGAGAACGTCGCGGACACCGACGCGATGGTCTTGATCCGGGGCGAGAGCGGTGTGGGGAAAGACCTCGTCGCCCGGACCATCCACGCGCACTCGACCCGCCGCGAGGGCCCGTTCGTCAAGGTCAACTGCGCCGCGATTCCGCATGGCCTGCTCGAGTCCGAGCTCTTCGGCCACGAGAAGGGCGCCTTCACTGGAGCGCATCGCCGGAAGCCCGGCCAGTTCGAGTACGCCAAGGGGGGCACGATCTACCTGGACGAGATAGCAGAGCTGCCGCTGTCTCTGCAGGCCAAGCTCCTGCACGTGCTCCAGGATTTCAGCTTCGCCCGCGTGGGCGGCCACGCCATGATCGAGGTCGACGCGCGCGTGATCGCGGCCACCAATCGAGACCTGGAGCGCCAGATGGCGCTCGGTGAGTTCCGTGAAGACCTCTACTACCGGCTCAACGTCGTGGAGCTCCAGGTTCCGCCGCTCCGCGAGCGGCGCGAGGAGATCCCGGGCCTCGTCGAGCTGTTCCTCGCCCGATTCAACGCGCAGTACGGCCGGCAGAAGCAGATCTCGCCCGAGACGCTCGCCCGCCTTACCGCATATTCGTGGTCGGGCAACGTCCGCGAGCTCGAGAACGTCATCCGGCGCATGGTGGTGCTGAGCGACGGCGAGCTGGCCTTCGACACTCTGGCCTCCCGCGATCGGAACGGACACGCCGTCGCCCCGCGGCCCGCGACCACCGTCAGCGAGAGCCTGAGGGACATCGCCCGGCGCGGCGCCCGCGAGGCCGAGCGCAAGGCGCTCGCCGAGGTGCTCGAGCGGGTCCGCTGGAATCGCGCCGAGGCGTCGCGAATTCTCAAGGTCAGCTACAAGACGCTGCTCAACAAGATCGCCGAGTGCGATCTCACGTCACCGGCGCGCCGGGTCGTCTAGCCCAGGCTCCCGCTTCGTCCCGCGCCCCCCTTGACAAGGGGAGGGCGCCTGCCTAAGGTCGCACAATCATGAACGACCTGACGCCCCTCGCCACGGCACTCGGCACACGCCTGAAGGAACGCAAGGAAACGATCGCGATCGCGGAGTCGTCGGCCGGCGGCCTGATCTCGGCCGCGCTGCTCGCGGTACCCGGTGCTTCCGCCTACTTCCTGGGCGGCGGCGTCATCTACACGCAGGCCGCGCGCCGCGGCCTGCTCCGGGTGCCGGATGATGCGGTCAAGGGAATCCGGTCGAGCAGCGAACCGTACGCGCTCTTGAAGGCCCGGACGATCCGCGAGCTGCTCGGCGCCACCTGGGGTCTCGCCGAGACCGGCGCCAGCGGACCGACGGGCAATCGCTACGGCGACGCGGCCGGTCACGCCTGTTTCGCAGTGGCCGGTCCGGTCGAGCGTGCCATCACGCTCGAGACCGCCCACGGCGATCGCGAGAAGAACATGTGGGCGTTCGCCAGGCGCGCCCTCGAGCTCCTGGAGGCAGCGCTGGCCACGCGGTAGGATCGCCGGCCGCGATGCGCATCGTCTTCTGGAACATCCGGGCCGGCGGCGGGGTCCGCGTCGCGCGCATCGCGACCCAGATCGAGCGCTGGGCGCCGGACGCGGTCGCCCTCTGCGAGTTCCGCGCGACGCCGCCGAGCCTCGAGCTGGCGCGCGCGATGACCGCGCTCGGTCTGCCGCACCAGTGCACGACTGCGCAGCCCGCGAATCCCACCGCGAATCGCCTGTTCCTCGCTACCCGCTGGCCGCTGACGCGAATTCGCGTGTACTCGCGCTGCGTCGATGCCGTCAGGCTGATGCTCCTGGCCTCGATCGAGGCGCCCGAGCCCGTCACGCTCGGGGTCATGCACGTCCCCAACCGCGTGACCGGACGGAAAGACGCGTTCTATGCGGCAACACTCGCGCTTCTCGGCCGCTGGCGCCACGGCGCGGCGATCGTCCTGGGCGACACCAATTCGGGCCGTCCCGGCATCGACGAGGAGACCCTGGTGTTCGGTCCCCGAGAGGACGCATGGCTGTCGGGACTCGAGCGATCGGGCTGGCTCGACGCGTACCGTCTTCGGTACGGCCAGTCGCGCGCGTACACCTGGTATTCGCCCAATGGGCGCAACGGCTTCCGGCTCGACCAGGCGTTCGTCAACGACGCGGCACGGGCACGACTCCTGGACGTCCGCCACGACTGGGGCCGGCGTGTCGGGCCCCGCGCGAGCCACGCGAGCGATCACGCCGCACTCCTGGTCGACCTGCACGGCTAGATGATCTTGCCGGCCAGATGATGTAGAGTCCGTTCACGATGCGCTTCGGCACGTACTACTTCTTCCAGGCGCCGCCGGCCGTCTCGCACCCCGACGTCATCCGCGGGGAGATCGAGCAGATGGCGTGGACGGAGGAGCTCGGCTTCGACAGCATCTGGCTCACCGAGCACCATTTCATCGACTACGGCCTGTCGGTCTCGCCGCCCGTCCTCGCGACGGCCGCCGCGATGCGGACGCGGCGCGTGCGCATCGGGCTGGCGGCGGCGATCCTGCCGTTCCACGACCCGATCCGGCTCGCCGAAGAGCTGGCCATGGTCGACATCTTGAGCGAGGGCCGCCTCGACGTGGGGGTCGGGCGCGGCAACCGTCCGGTCGAGTTCGAGGGGTACCGCGTGCCGCAGATCGAGAACCGCGAGCGCTTCGACGAGTGCCTGGCCATCATGCTCAAGGCCTGGACCCAGGAGCGGTTCTCGTTCGAGGGGCGCCACTACACGATCCCCGAGGTGCGGGTCATCCCCAAGCCGCTGCAGCAGCCGCACCCGCCGATCTACGTCGTGTGCACGAGCCCCGACACGATCGAGGCCACCGCGCTGCGCGGCGTGCCCATGCTCAACTCGATCCTCCGCGGCGGCGTCGAGCAGCTCGCTCGCAGCCGAGACACGTACGTGAAGGCGTGCGAGAAGGCCGGACGGACGTCGGCCGAGATCGCCGGCCTGCTCTCGCGCTGGGGCGTGTCGCGCCACGTCTACGTCGCGCCCACCGATGCCCAGGCGCTCGCCGAGGCCCGGGACGCCGAGATGTGGTACCAGGACTCGCTCCGGCGCTTCCTCATCCCCGAGCGGATCGATCGCGTCCACCCGCTGCTACAGCCCGGCTTCCGCGCGATGCAGGAGCGATTCGCGACCGTCAGCTTCGACGAGCTGGTGGCGGAGAGCGTGGCCTTCGGCTCACCCGACACGGTGGCCGAGCGGGTCGAGCAGTTCCGGCGCCTCGGCGTCGGAGAGATGCTCTGCTGGATGAACTTCGGCGGGCTGCCTCAGGAACGCGTGCGCCGGTCGATGGAGCTCTTCGCCCGGGAGGTCATGCCGCGGTTCCGCTGAACCGGCCGCCGCGGTGGCGTCTTACTTCGTCCGGTTCATCACCATGCTGATCGCCTTCGTGAAGGCGCCCACCGTGAACGGCTTCTGCAGCAGGAGACCCAGCTTCGGCGCGTTGACCGATCCGGTCTCGGCGAGATATCCGGAAACGTAGAGCACGCGCACCTCGGGCCGCGTCGTCCGAACGTGGGTGATCCATTCGTCCGCGGACGACGGCGGCATCCCGACGTCCACGACCATCAGGTCGATGCGGCCGGTGTGCTGGCTGCTGAGGGCCAGGGCCTCGTCCCGATCGCTCGCCTCCAGGACGACGTAGCTCTGCATCTGTAGAATCTCGCGGATCAGATCGCGCACCTCGCGCTCGTTCTCCACCACGAGCACGGTCTTGCTGTCGGCCCGCGCCCCAACAGACGGGACCGCGGGCGCCTCGACGGTGGGGGCCGTCTCGGGGACGCGCGGCAGATAGATCTTGAACGTGGAGCCGGCGCCGGCGTCGCTCATCACGCTGATCTGGCCGCCGAGGTGCGTGACCACGTCGTGGACCGTCGCCAGGCCGACGCCGGTGCCCCGCCCGGGCTCCTTCGTCGTGAAGTACGGCTCGAAGAGCCGGGCGCGGGTCTCGTTGTCCATCCCGCAGCCGGTGTCGCTCACCGCCAGCATCACGACCTGGCTCACGTTGGCGGTCTCGATGGTGAGGCGACCGCCCTGCGGCATCGCGTCGCGCGCGTTGACGACGAGGTTCATGATGACCTGCCCGATCTGGTGCGGATTAGCGCTGACGAGGCCCAGTCCGCTCTCGAGCTGCGCCACCAGCTCGATGTTGTCGCCGAGCAGCGGCTGCAGCACGCGCGTCACGTTGCCGACGAGCTGGTTCAGATCGACCGGCGTGGGCGCCGCCGGTGGCCGGCGGCTGCCGGCCAGGATCTGCTGGGCGAGCGCCGCGCCCCACTCGGTGGCGCGCTTGATGGCCTCGGCATTGCGGCGCAGCGGATCGTCCGGACGCAGGCGCCGCAGGATCATCTCGGTGTAGCCGGTGATGACCGAGAGCAGGTTGTTGAAGTCGTGCGCGACGCTGCTCGCGTGGCGGCGCAGGCTCGCGTTGTCGGCGAGCGCCTCTTCGAGTCCCGCGCTCGGGTCGCGGGGAGACATGGCTCCGCCTTCCGCTGTCATCGGTCCTCGTCTGCGACCGGCGGCTCGGCGACGAGCGGCAGGACGATCGTGAACGTCGTGCCCCGGCCGGGCGCGCTGGTGAAGCTGATGCGCCCGCCGTGGTCCTGGACGATCTTGTGCGCCAGGGCGAGGCCGAGCCCCGTCCCGCCCGAGCGCGTCGTGTAGAAGGGATTGAAGATCCGGTCGGTCTCCGATGGCTCGATCCCGGTCCCGGTGTCCTCGATCTCGACCTTCACGCGATTGGCGGCCCGCCGGCGCGCGGGCGGTAGCGGATCTCCGCCCGACACCCAGCCGGCGCGCGCGATGAGCCGGCCGCCCCGCGGCATGGCGTCGAGCGCGTTGGCCACGAGATTGACGAACACGCGGTAGAGCGCTTCCTTGTCGGCCTGGACGGGCGGAACATCGCGCGCGTACTCGCGCACGATCTCGATGTGCCGGTCGGCGAGCTGATCGGCGTAGAGCTCGACGGCGCGCTCGAGGAGCTCCGGCAGCCGGACCAGCGCGAAGCTGAGGCGGGCCGGCCGCGCCAGCTCCAGGAGCCGCTCCACGATCCCGTTGATCCGCTCAAGCTCGCGCGGCACCACGCTGCCGAACCGCTCGCGGAAGTTCCGGTCGTCGAACTTGCGCTCGAGATGCCGGCTGAACGTGAGCAGCGAGGTGAGCGGGTTCTTGATCTCGTGGGCCAGGCCGGCGGCGAGCGTCCCCAGCGCGGCCAGCCGATCGGAGCGCTGCAGGTCGCTCTCGAGCTGGCGCAGCAGGGTCACGTCGCGAAACACGCCGATGACGCCGAGGTCCTTCCCCTCGCCGCCCTTGAGCGGCGCGGTGCCGAACTCGATCGGCACCGCGCTGCCGTTCCGCCGACGCAGCGTCAGCGAGATGTTCGCGATCGGCGCGCGGCTGGCCAAGGTCTCGGTCAGGAGGTCACTCAGCTCCGGCGTGTGGGCGAAGAGCTCGGTGCAGTAGCGTCCGGCCGCCTCGCCGCGGAAGAATCCGGTCATCAGCTCGGCGGCCGGATTGAGCGTGACGACGCGGCCGTCGAGGTCGATGGTGACGATGCCGCTCGTGAGCGACCCGAGGATGTTGTCGGTGTAGCCCTTGAGATCCGCCAGCTCCTCGAACTGCCGTCGCAGTTCGGCGTGCGCTTCCTCCAGCGCCGTGCGCTGCTGGAAGAGCTGCGCCGCCATGTGGTTGAAGGCGGCGGCCAGGCGGCCGATCTCGTCCGTCGTCGAGGGCTCGATCCGCTGATTCAGCTCGCCGCGCGAGATCGCCGCGGCCCCCTCGGCCAGCTGCTGCACGGGGCGGGCGATCCGCCTGGCGACCAGCGCCGCCGCGACGCCGCCTAGCAGAAGCGTCACTAGGGTCAGGGCCGCCAGCTCGAGCCGCGCCCGCCGGATCTCCGCTTCCATCCGGCGCTTGGAGAGGCCGAGCCTCGCCGTGCCCCACTTGCGGCCGTCGACGAGGACGGGAACCGTGAAGTCGTATACGGCCTCACCCGCGCTGGTCGCCGATTGCTGCGTGAGCGGCTCGCTCGCGCTCGCCGCCCGCTCCGCGACGGCGCCCTGGAGCAAGAGGCCGACCCGCTCCGGATAGCGGCTGTGCGCGGCCACCTTGCCGTCGACGTCCAGCACGACGGCGTAGGCGACGTCGTACTCCGCGGCGGCCCGCACGGCGGTCTGCTCGAGTGCGGTGAAGTTGTAGAGGAGCAGCGGGCCGTACGAGGTGGCGGCCAGGTTTCGCGCGAGCGCCTCACCCCGGCGCTGCAGCTCGTCGATGATGGCGACGCGGAGTGTGTGCTCCACGACCACGACGACCGCTGCCATGACCAGCACGATCACCAGAATTGTGCCGAGCAGGAGCTTCGCGCGGAGCGAGTGGATCATCGGGTACGATCTAGCCAGATCTTGCGGAACGGGATGTAGGGATCGCCGAGGCCGTTGACCTCGACGCTCCGGACATACGGCTGGAACAGCCGCTCGTAGGTGTGATGGAAGACGGGAACGATCGGCGCGTCGGCGAGAATCAGCTGCTCGGCCCGCCGGTACAGGTCGACACGGCCCTGGGGATCGCCGCTGGCCCGGGCGCTCATGAGTAGATTGTCGACCGCGGGATTGGCGTAGCCGAAGACGTTGCGCGCGCTCTTGGAGTGAAAGAGTTTCGTAAGAAAGTTGTCGGGGTCGGGGACGTCGGCATACCACGCCCACAGGAACATCGCGAGCTTGCCCTCCTCGACCATCTTCGAGAACGACGACCACTTCGTGTGGTAGTGGATCTCGGCGACGATGCCGACCGCTGCCAGCCACTTCTTGATCTGATCGTGCTCGCGCAGGATGTCCTCACGCTGCACGCTCGACCAGATCGCGAGCGGCGGCAGGCCGCGCCCGCCCGGGTACCCCGCCTCGGCCAGGAGCTGCTTCGCCTTCTGCGGGTCGAACGGGTATGCGGCGAGTTGCGGATTGAAGCCCAGCGTTCCGGGCGGGAGTATTCCGTGGGCGTAGGCGTGCTGGCCCAGATAGACGTCCTGGACGATCGCTTCCCGGTTGATCGCGTACACGATTGCGCGCCGAACGCGGCGGTCACCGAGCGGCATCATCCGGGCGTTGTAGCCGTAGAAGCGCGCGCTGATCATCGGGCGCTTCACGTAGATGTGGTTCGCCTGAGTAGTCAGGGTCCGACGATCGGAGCGCGTCGGCACCGGCGTATCCTCGATCCCGCCCCTGAGGAACTCGTCGTGCATCGCGTCCCGCTGGTCTCCGGGGAAAATCCGGTACACCAGCCGAGCGAGCTTGGGCGGGCCGTCGAAGTAGTCTGGATTCGCGGTAAGGACGATCTCTTTCCCGCGCTGCCATCGGAGGAGTCGAAACGGCCCCGTGCCCACCGGGTTGGACCCGAACGCGTCGCCCTGAGCCTCCGCGACGTCGCGGGGCACGATCTTGGCGTGTCCGACCGCCAGCACGGAGACGAACGGAACGGGCGCATCCTCGAGGGTGACCCGTACCGTATATCGGTCGGGAGCGGCGAGGCCGGACACGGTCTTCGCGCGGCCCTCCCGAAAATCGCGCGCGCCCTTCACGTTCAGGAAGAGCTCGGCCCCGCCGGAGCGCGTCTTCGGGTCGAGAATCCGGGTGAAGGAATACACGACGTCGTCGGAGGTGACTTCGCGACCATGGTGAAACCGCGCACCCTTGCGGAGGTCGAACGTCCAGATGAGCCCATCGCGAGAGGCTCGCCAGAACTCGGCGAGCGCCGGCTTGATCGTGAGCGTCTGATCGAACTGGACCAGGCCGTCGAAGACTTGCTGCGCGACGGATCTGCTGTAGATGTCCCAGATTCGAGCGGGATCGAGGGTCTCGGGATCCTGCCCCAGCGGTCTCCGGTAGATGCTGTCCGCGCCGGCAGCCTCGCGATCCTGAGCGTCGACCGGCCCCCAGGCGAGGGCCAGTGCGACGATCAGGAACAGATGAAAGGGGGGCCACGCACCCCCCTGCCGTCTCGAGACGACTATCCTAGTCTCCTCCCGCGTCCGCGGTGCCGAACGCTTGGAAGAATTGCGTGCTGCCCGCGCCCGACTCGATCACCGGTGCGGCCAGCAGGAACGCGCCGAGAACTGCCGCCACCACCAGAACGCTCGTCCATACCTTCGTCATCACTCTCCTCCTTGCCAGGTGAGGAGCCCTCCCCATGAGGACTCCGAGCCGCAATCCGCGAGGAGTAGAGCAATTTCATCGCCACGTAAAGGTGATATTACTGACCGGCGCCAAGTGCCTGTTTCTTGACGGCGAACGCGTCATGGCGAGCGCGCTTCCCATCGCCGGGCGCCCAATCGTTGGGCGGCCTTGCCCAGTCACTGGGCGCCCAGTGACAAGGCGCTCAGCGCTCTCCGCCGGGCGCACGAACACCCCAACGCGCCAGCTTCATCCGGAGCGAATTGCGGTGGATCGCGAGGATGCGTCCGGCCTCGGTGAGATTCCATCCGACCCGCTCGAGCACGCGTAGCACGATCTGGCGCTCGAACTGGTCGGTAGCCTCGTTGAGCGGGAGCGCTTCGGCCGCGCGCACCCGGGTGGCCTGTTGCGGGAGCAGGACGTCGAGCGGCAGATCGTTGAGCTGGATAACCGGCCCGTCGGCCAGGACCACGCACCGCTCGATGACGTTCTCGAGCTCACGGACGTTGCCCGGCCACCGATAGGCCTGCAGGGCGGCGACCGCCTCCGGCGACAGGCCCTCGATGCGCTTGTTGAAGTCGCGGGTGTCGCGGCTCAGGAAGTGCTCGGCCAGGAGGGGTACGTCCTGGGCACGCTCCCGCAGCGGCGGCACCACGATCGGGACGACGTTGAGGCGATAGTAAAGGTCTTCCCGGAATGTGCCGCGGCTCACCGCGTCCTTGAGATTGGTGTTGGTGGCAGCGATCACGCGCACATCGATCTTGATCGATCGGGTGCCGCCCACCCGCTCGATCTCGCGCTCCTGCAGCACGCGCAGGAGCTTGGCCTGCAGATCGGCCCGGAGCGTGCCGATCTCGTCGAGGAATAGCGTGCCGCCCTGCGCCAGCTCGAACTTGCCGAGCTTCCGCTGATGG
>DASRIY010000144.1:0-3906 GCA_035649755.1 Candidatus Methylomirabilota bacterium | reverse complement strand
GGCAAATATCCGCACCCGGTCGACGATCACGACGCGCCGCTCGATCCCAACTTCCTCGGCAAGGGCCAGGTGCTCACCGACGACGAGGGCCGCTACCGCATCGTCACCGTCAAGCCCGGCGCCTATCCCTGGCAGAACCATTCGTTCGGGTGGCGGCCGGCGCACATCCACTTCTCGCTCTTCGGCAACGCCTACGCGCAGCGGCTGATCACCCAGATGTTCTTCCCGGGTGATCCCCTGCTGGCGATCGATCCGATCTTCCAGAGCGTGCCCGAAGCCGGGCGCAATCTCCTCATCGCCGATCTCGATCTCGAGCAGGGCGTCGAGGGTGTGGCACTGGGATACCGCTGGGACATGGTGGTGCGAGGGCGGCGCGCGACGCCGATGGGAGTGTGAGCATGCCGAAGCCCACCCCCTCGCAGACCGTCGGCCCGTTCTTCGCGCGCGATCTCCTGTGGAAGGACGGCGGCACCGTCCTGTTCCGCGGCGGCGGGGATCGCATCACGCTCACCGGGTGCGTCTTCGACGGCAACGGCGCGCCGATCTTCGACGCGCTGTTCGAGACCTGGCAGGCCGATCCGTCCGGGAAATTCCCGTCCGGTCACGACGGCGCCCGGCCCTATGGCTACGGCCGCGTCTCGACGGACACCGAGGGCCGCTACGCGATCGAGACGGTCAAGCCTGGCTCCTACAAGGGCCCGAACGGCGAGACGTACGCGCCCCAGATCAGCGTCGCGATCTTCGCCCGCGGGCTCCTGAAGGCTCTGCACACGCGCGTGTTCCTCGCGCCCCTCGACCTGGTGAAGGACGATCCCCTGGCCCGCGCCATCGGCGATCCCGAGCGGCTCCGCACGCTCGTCGCGACTCCCGACCCCCGCGATCCGAAGATCTATCGGTGGGACGTCCGGCTGCGCGGGGCCGGCGAAGCGGTATTCATCGAGCTCTAGCGCGCGGGCACCGATCGCCGTGAATCTCGTCGGCCGCACCTTCGCGCGTGACGCGTTCACCCGGGCTCTGTCCGCCGACGCCTTCGTGCGGGCGATGCTCGACTTCGAGCGCGCGCTGGCCCTCGCCGAGGGCGACGTCGGCGTCATTCCGCAGGACGCCGCGCGCGTCATTGCCAAGACCTGCACCGACCTGAGCCTGTCGGCCGAGACGCTGGCCGCCGAAAGTAAGCGGTCGGGCTCGCTGGCGGTTCCGCTGGTCAAGGCGCTCACCGAGCACGTCGCCCGCGCCGACGCCCGCGCGGCGGCGTTCGTTCACCACGGCTCGACGAGCCAGGACGTCCTCGACACCGCGCTGATCCTCTGCCTCGCGCCCTGCCTCGCCGATGCCGACCGCGTACTGGCGGCCGCCGTGCACGGTCTGGTCGGCCACGCCCGTCGCCACGCGGGCGCGGTGATGCTCGGTCGCACTCTCATGCAGCCGGCCACCCCCATCACGGCGGGGGTGAAAATCGCGCGCTGGGCGGCGGCCCTTCATCGCTGCCGGCTCCGGCTCGCCGAGTCGCGTGAGCGCGCGCTCTGCATCCAGCTCGGCGGGGCGGTCGGCACGCTGGATGCGCTCGGCGGCAAGCGTGCGTCGGTCCGCAACGGTGTGGCGATGCGCCTGCATCTTCGGGAGGCGCGCCAGTGGCACGACCAGCGCGACGAGCTCCTGCGGCTCATGGTCGAGCTCGCGATCATCACCGAGACGATCGGCAAGATCGCGCGCGACGTCTCCCTGCTCTCGCAGGCCGAGGTCGGCGAGATGCTCGAGTCCGCGCCGGTCAAGGGAGTCGGCGGCTCGAGCGCCATGCCTCACAAGCGTAACCCCGTCGCGTGCCTGCAGGCGCTGACCGCCGCCGCGCGGGTGCCCGGGCTCGTCGCGACCCTCCTGTCCGGGTCGCTCGGAGAGCACGAGCGCGCGCTCGGCGGCTGGCAGGCCGAGCTCGTGACGATCCCCGAATTGATCGACGCCGCCGGCGGCGCGCTCGACGCCATCGAGCGCATCGCCCAGGGCCTTGTCGTGAACGCCGAGAGGATGAAGGCCAATCTCGAAGCGCTGGGCGGACTCGTGTTCTCCGAGCGGCTGGCCCGGCTGATCGCGCGCGAGACCGATCGCGCGAGCGCCCAGGCGCTCGTCGACGACTGGTCCGGCGCGGCGGTCCGGGATCGCCGGAATCTGAAGGAGGTGGCCCGCTCCGCGCGGCCGTCGCTGGCCGGCGAGATCGACACCGTGTTCTCGCTCGAGGCGGTCGTGGCCGAGCTGGCGCCGGTCCTCGAGGAGACGCTCTCCGGCGTCGGCGGAGAAAATCCTTGACGGCTCCACGACCCGCGCCGACCCTACCCTAACCATGGCGATTGCCGGTCGCCAGCCCCTTCCCGTCGCGAGCCCGCCGTCTCCCGGCCCGGTCGAGCTGTCGGTGATCGTGCCGACCTACAACGAGCGCGGCAACGTCGCGCCGCTCGTGACCCGGCTCGAAGCCACGCTCGCCGGCGTGGCGTGGGAAGCGGTCTTCGTCGACGACGACTCGCCGGACGGCACGGCGCGAGAGGTCAAGACGATCGCCGCTCGCGACCCGCGCGTACGCTGTCTTCGCCGCGTCAACCGCCGCGGCCTGGCCGGGGCGTGCATCGAGGGCATCCTGGGCTCGAGCGCGCCTTACGTCGCGGTGATCGACGCCGACCTGCAGCACGACGAGACGCTGCTGCCGCGCATGCTCGACTCGCTCAAGAGCGGCCGGAGCGATCTCG
The DNA here is from genome assembly GCA_035649755.1 of Candidatus Methylomirabilota bacterium. Lineage (GTDB taxonomy): Bacteria > Methylomirabilota > Methylomirabilia > Rokubacteriales > CSP1-6 > AR31. The sequence goes on along the minus strand of DASRIY010000144.1, from coordinate 1,171 downwards.
TCGTCGCCACGCGCTTTGGCGCGGGCGGCAGCGCCCAGGCGATGTCGCCCACCCGCGAATCGGGTAGCCGGCTCGCGCGACGGCTGGCGTGGATGCTCGGGGGCGTGGCGCTGTCCGATCCGATGAGCGGCTTCTTCGCGATCCGCCGCGATCGCTTCGAGCCGCTGGCGGCCTCCCTGTCGCCGGACGGCTTCAAGATCCTGCTCGACATCGTCATGCGGGCCCGGGGAACGCTCCGCGTCGCCGAGGAGCCTTATTCGTTCGGCCCGCGCGTGTACGGCAAGAGCAAGCTCGACGCACGCGTGGTGCTGGAGTATCTCGGCCTGCTGCTCTCGCGGGCGTCACGCGACGCGGTGACGCCGCGCTTCCTGTCCCACGCGCTGGTCGGCGTCGTCGGCCTCGTCGTGCAGCTGGTGGCGATGCGGGTCGGGCTCGCGCTCGGTCTGGCGTTCATCCAGGCCTACGCGCTGGGGGCCGTCGTCGCGCTCGGCGCGAGCTTCGTCGTCACGAACCTGCTTCTGACCCATTCCGACCGGCGCCTACGCGGCTTCTCGGTGATTCCTGGGCTGCTCGTATTCGGCGTCACGAGTGCCTTCGGGCTCGTGGCCGGGATCGGCGTGGCGGCGTGGCTCTACACGCTCCGGCCCGTGTGGTGGCTCGCCGGTGCGGTGGGCTCGGTCGTCGGCACGGTGTGCAGCCACGCGACGTCGCCGCGGCTCAGCTGGCATGTGAAGTGACCCGGTGCGGCGGAGAGTCGCGTGCCCCGCGGCGCGCGCTCGTCTGCATCGCCGCGCTGATGGGGCTACGGGCCGTGGTCGCGGCCCAGGCGCCGCTCGCCTTCGACGAGGCCTACTACTGGCTCTGGTCGAAGTCGCTCGCGGCCGGCTACCTGGATCACCCGCCGCTGATCGCTTACGTCATTCGTCTGGGCACGACGATCTTCGGCGACACGCCGCTGGGCGTACGCGCCGTGCCGCTTCTGCTACTGATCGGCGCGACATGGGCCGTGTGGCGCAGCGGTGCCGTACTGCTGCGGAGCGACGCCGGCGGCGCGATGGCGGCCGTCTTCTTCAACGTCACCTTGATGAGCGGCACGGTCGGACTGGCGGCCACGCCGGATTCGCCGGCGATGGCCGCGGCGGCGTTCTTCGTGTTCTGCCTGGCGCAGGTC
>DASRIY010000143.1:0-15992 GCA_035649755.1 Candidatus Methylomirabilota bacterium | reverse complement strand
GGCGTTCAGCGCCGCATCGATGGCGGCCGGATTGAAGCCCGTCAGCCGCTTGTCGCCGATCAGCAATACCGGTAGCGACAAGAGGCCGAGCGCCATCAGTTCTTCGCGCGCGCCGGGGTCACGGCCGACGTTTCGCTCGGTGAACGGGATGCCCTTTTGCGATAGATACTCCATCGCTTTATGGCAGGGCCCTCAGCCGACGTTGCTGTAGACAGTGACCTTCGGAGCCATGTCCTCGCTCTCCTTGTCGTGACGTTGTCGCTTCGCGGTCATGATACACGAGCTACCGAGTCTCCGTGCTCTCCAAGTAGCGCTCGGCCTCGAGCGCGGCCATGCAGCCGGTGGCGGCGGCGGTCACCGCCTGGCGGTAGAGGTGATCCTGCACGTCCCCCGCGGCGAAGACGCCGGGTAACGACGTCTGCGTCGTGCCCGGGACGACCTTGACGTAGTCGTTGGGCAAGAGCTCGATCTGGCCTCGGAAGATCTCCGTGTTCGGACGATGCCCGATCGCGATGAAGAGGCCGTCGACGGGGCGCTCGTCGAGGGCGCCGGTCTTCAGATTCTTCAGCCGGACGCCGGTGACCTTGCCCCCCTGACCGTCGAGGATGTCGTCGACGGCGGTGTTCCAAATGAACTCGATCTTGGGATTCTGGCGCGCGCGGTCCTGCATGATCTTGGAGGCGCGCAGGCTGTCACGCCGGTGGACCACCTCGACCTTCCGGCCGAGCCGCGCGAGATAGAGCGCCTCCTCCATCGCGGAGTCGCCGCCGCCCACCACCATGATGTTCTGGTCCTTGAAGAAGAAGCCGTCGCACGTGGCGCAGGTCGACACGCCGCGGCCCATGAGCTTGGCTTCGGCGTCGAGCCCGAGGAGCTTGGCGGTGGCCCCGGTCGCGATGATCACCGTGTCGCCCTCGTAGGTCGTCTTGCCCGCGCGCACGACGAACGGGCGGCGCCCGAAGTCGACCGAGGTTGCGTCCTCGGCGATCATCTCCGCGCCGAACCGCTCCGCCTGCTTGCGCATCGCCTCCATGAGATCGGGCCCCTGGATGCCGTCGACGAAGCCAGGGTAATTTTCGACGAGCGTCGTGAGCGTGAGCTGGCCGCCGGCCTGGACGCCTGTCAGCATGAGCGGCGCCAGGTTCGCGCGCGCGGCATAAACGGCCGCCGTGTAGCCGGCCGGTCCCGAGCCGATGATGATGACTTTACGCGGTGTCGCCATGGTATTCCCCTGCCCTCGGTCTTTAGACGCGCGGGCGGTCGCCCGCGATTCAGACGCCCAGGATCGGGCCCAGCTCGCCCAGATCGCGAATCTCGTAGGTCGGCGGCGCGATCCCGGCCGGCAAGGCCTCGCGATCCCGGTTGATCCACGCCGCGTCCATACCGATCTGCTGCGCGCCGAGCACGTCCATGTCGGCCCGGTCGCCAACGAAGAGCGCGGCCTCAGCCGGAACGCCGAGACGAGTGAGCGCGACGTCGAAGATGTCGCGACGCGGCTTGCGCCATCCCACCTCGTCGGACACGACGATGGTGTCGAAGAGCTCCACGACACCGGCGCGCCCGAGGATGTCGAGCGCGGTCGGCGTGTAGTCGAAGTTCGAGACTACCGCGAGCCGGTAGCGCTCGGCGAGCCGGCGGAGCAGCGGGCCGTGGTGCGCTGGGAATTCAGCGGCGCGCCCGAGCGCGCCCCGATGGGCGTCGATCAGCGAGCGCCCGAAGCCTTCGGGCAGCGCGGCCTCGTCGAGCCCGAGCTCGCGGAAGAAGCAGGCGAAGCGATCGAGCGCCGACACCTCGCGGTGGTCGAGCGCGCGCAGGCGCTCGGCCTCTCGCCAGCTCGCGCCGAGCGCCTCGTAGCACGCCTCCAGACCGATCTGGGGCGCCTGCGTTTGCAAGATGCCGTGCAGCATGCCGGCCGACGAGCGGACGAGCTTGCCGTTGATCTGGATCTCGGGCATGCGCTCGCGATCGAAGCGGACCAGCGTGTCGAAGAGATCGAAGAGGACCGCGCGGTAGCGCATCAGAGGGGCTTTCTCCCGGCGTAGCCTTCGTCCAGTCCGTGCCAGTGGGTGATCGCGTGCTCGCCGTACTTCCAGCAGAGGTTCACCTCTTCTCCGTCTCTCAGGTGCAGGAAGTCGACCAGCCCGAGCCCGAGGTCCTTCGGGGCGCCGCCGAGCTTCGCGATCTCTTCGAGTCCCCGCTGGAGCTCGCCGGTCAGCTGCTCCCCACGCTCCTTTGCGGTCTGCCAGGCGCGCCGGTCCAGCACGCCGCCGCCGGACGCGGTGATCCGCTGCTGCTCGGCCTGGAGCCAATCCCGCACCGTTCCGGCCTCTGTGTACGCGGCCATCACCCGCTCCATGATGCGGGTGAGTCTCGGGATGAGCGCTTCGACGTCGGCCGGCGAGAAATACCGCTCAGCCACGAAGGCCCCCGTCCACGAAGATCGCGTGCACTTCCTTGGGCCCGTGAACCCCGCGTGTCAGCGTCAGCTCGATATCGGCGGTCCGGCTCGGCCCGGTGATGAAGTTGACGACTGCGCCCGTGCCGGGCGGAGTCCCGTCGCCGTGCCAGGCCTCGAGGAACACGCCGACCTGGTACAGGGACTCGACGAGCGCCGCGCGATCGAAGAGCGCGATGTGGCAAGGCGGCAACAGCGACGTCGAGCGCGGGCGGCCCGCGCCCGACACCAGCACGAGCGTGCCGGTCTCGGCGACGGCGAGATCGACACCGGTGAGCCCGAGGTCGGCGCGCGCCGTGACGGCCCGGAGCCGCGCGCGCTCGGCGGCATCGGCCGCCTCGCCCGCCGGCATCGCGTGCACGCCGAGGCCGCGCGCGGTGAGGGCCCGCGACAGCCCGTCGCCGGCGATCGACGCCGCGTGCCAGCTCACCAGCTCGCGAGCGCCGCGCTCGCCGGCGATCGACTCGATCGCCGGCGCGACGTCGTCGAGCGAGGCGACACGGTGAAAAACCCCGGCCACGCGCTCGAACTCCACGCGGAACTTTTCCAGGGTCGCGGGCCAGCGCTCGGCCAGCTCGCGCCGGATCGTGTCGGCCTGGGCCACCGGGTGCTCGGGCCGGGCCGCGGTCGACGCGGCGAACAGCGCCGGCTTCTTCTGGAGCTCGCCGCGGATCTTCGCGAAGAACTCGGCCCGGGTGGTCACCGCGCGCTCTCTCGCTCCGCGGCCCAGCGCTCCTGGAACGTCCGCGCCGCCACCGGCGGCAGATCGCGCGTGCGCGTCCAGTCGCCGAGGAAGAGCGGGAGGCGGCCGATCGCGCCGTCCCGGACGAACGGCCGCTGAAGGACGCGCCCGACCCGCGCGGCAAGCCGGTAGAGCACCGGTCTGGTGAGCACGCGGGCCAAAAGCTTGAACGTCACGCGCTCGACCCACGGTGCGATCTTTCGGTCGTCCACCTCGCGGCGCAGCTCGATCAGCATCTTCGGGATGTCGATGCGCACAGGGCACGCGTCGGCGCAGGCGCCGCAGAGCGAGGAGGCGTGGGCCAATTCCTTCACCGACTGCGTGCCCTCGAGCATCGCGGTCAGCAAGATGCCGATCGGCCCGGGATACGTGTGGCCGTAGGCATGGCCGCCGATCTGCCGGTACACCGGACATACGTTCAGGCAGGCCCCGCAGCGAAGACAGGACAAAGCCTCGCGCAGCGGGCCGCCGAGCTGGGCGATGCGCCCGCTGTCGAGCAGGACCAGGTGGAATTCCTCCGGACCCTCGAGCTCGCCCGCCCGCCGCGGGCCGCGTACGAGCGTGGTGTAGACCGAGAGCTTCTGGCCGGTCGCGCTCTTGGCCAGGATCGCGAGAAAGACCATGAGGTCGGTCATCGAGGGCACGACCTTCTCGGCACCCATCACCGCCACGTGCACCCGCGGCAGCGAGGTGACCATCCGGCCATTGCCCTCGTTGGTCACCAAGACGACCGTCCCGGTCTCGGCCACGGCGAAGTTGGCGCCGGTGATCCCGATGTCCGCCTGCAGGAATTTCTGCCGGAGCTCGGCGCGGGCGATCTTGGTGAGCTCCTCGGGGTCGGCCTCTACCGGCCGCTTGAGCTCACGCTCGAAGAGCTCGGCCACCTGCCCCTTCGTCTTGTGGATCGCCGGCGCGATGATGTGCGAGGGACGCTCGTGGGCGAGCTGGATGATGTACTCCCCCAGGTCGGTCTCGACCGGAGTGATCCCCTCGCGCTCCAGGGCCTCGTTGAGGTCGATCTCCTCGGTGGCCATCGATTTCGACTTCACGGCCATGCGCGCGTCCGCCCGCCGCGCGATGTCGACCACGATGCGGCGCGCCTCCTCGGAATTCGCGGCGTAGTGCACGTGGCCGCCCAGCCGCTCGATGTTGCCGACGAGCCGCTCCAGATGGTGATCGAGCCTCTGGAGGGTCGCCTCCTTGATGGCCCGTGCCCGGTCCCGCAACGCTTCGCCCTCGGGAAAGACCGCGAAGGCCTCGCGGCGCAGGTCGATGAACTTGGTGGTGGCGATCGTGAGGGCTTGCTGGAGGAACGAATCGTGGAGCGCGCCGTCGGCGCGCTGCCGGAGCGGGGCGGTGACCTGATGCTCGCTCAGGGGCGGCCCCCGTCCAGCACCTCGGCGAGGTGCAGCGCCCGCACGGGCGATTTGCGGCGCGTGAGCCCGCCGCGCATCTGCATGAGGCAACCCGCGTCGCAGGCCACCAGGCAGCCGGCGCCGGTCGCCTCCACGTTCGCGAGCTTCTTGTCGAGGATCTGCGTGGAGACCTCGGGCAGCCTCACCGAGAACGAGCCGCCGAAGCCGCAGCATTCGTCGGCCCCGGGCAGCTCCACGAGCTCGGCGCCTTCCAGGCCCTCGAGGAGTGTTCGCGGGCTCCCGGATTCGTGAAGACCCCGCAGGAGATGACACGAGTCGTGATAGGTGACGCGCCCTGGCACGGCCGACGTGAACCGGGTCGCGCCGAGCACGCGGACCAGGAACTGCGAGAACTCGTGGGTTCGGGCGGTCACCTCACCGGCGAGCTTCGCGAGCCCGGTCTCGGCCAGGAGCCCGGGGTACTCGTGCTTCACCATCCACGCGCACGAGCCCGAAGGCACCACGACGTGCTCCGAGTCCCTGAACAGCTCCACCGTGCGCGCGGCGACCGCGCGGGCCTCGACGTGATAGCCGGAGTTGAAGAGCGGCAGGCCGCAGCACGTCTGGGCCGGCGGAACGTCCACGACCACGTCATGCTTCCGGAGCAGGCGCACGATCGAGAAGCCGACCTCGGGGAAGAACAGGTCGCCCAGGCACGTCACCATCAGCGAGACGCGCCGGCGCGCGGTCATGCGTGCGGCGGGGGCGGGGTCACCACGACCAGGACGAGGAGCCGGGCGGCGCCGTCGTTGACCAGGCCGTGCTCGACGCCGGCCGGGGCGACGAGCGCGTCGCCGACTTCCAGGATGTGCTCGGCGGCGCCGAGCCGGAAGCGTCCCCGCCCCTCGAGGACGACGTAGAACTTGTCCTGGTCTCCGTGCGTGTGCGGCTTCTGATCCTGGCCCGGCGCGACGCAGTAGAGATCGAGCTGTGCCCGCGGCGTGGTGGCCAGGGCGATCTTCGCCATCTTGTCCGGCTGGAGCTTCGCGTGGTCCTTAACCCTGATACGCATCGGCAGCCCTCGCCAGCAACTCTACGGGATGAACGAGCGTCACGTCCAGACCACGCTCGCGACAGCCGCGCGCGATCTGCAGCAGGCACCCCGGATTCGCGGCCGCGACCACCCGCGCACCGCTCTCCCGAATTCGCGCGAGTTTTCGCTCGAGCAGGTCGCCCGCCAGCTCCGGCTCCAGAAGATTGTAGATGCCGGCGCTCCCGCAGCAGAGGTCGCTGTCCGCCAGCTCGACGAGCCGCAGCCCGGGGATGCGGCGCAGGAGCTGCCGCGGCTCTTGCTTGAGCCGCTGGCCATGTGCCAGGTGACAGGCGTCATGATACGCCACCGTCAAATCGAGAGACCCCAGCGGAAGATCCGCCGCGACCAGGACCTCGACGACGTCGCGCACGCGCGCCGCGAAGCCCGCCAGCTCGGGAATCCGGACACCGTACTCCTTCATCGCCGCACCGCAGCCGGCCGCGTTGGTGATGACGAAATCGAGGTCGTCGGGAAACGCCGCGGCGAGGGCGCGCGCCCGGGCCTGGGAGGCCTTCGCCCGACCCGCGTGGAGCTCGAGGGCGCCGCAGCATCCCTGCGAGCGCGGGATCACGACCTCGAAGCCGGCCAGGGCGAGGAGGGCGGCCGTGTCGCGATTCACGCCGGGGTAGAGGTGGCGCTGGACGCATCCGGTGAGGAGCCCGACGCGGCCGCGCGCGCGCCCGTGCGCCGCCACGATCGCGGGAAGCTTTACCGAGGCGGGAACGTCCTCGAGCAGCGCGTCCATCATCGCCAGCGTCGGGAGCTTCCGGAGCAGGCCCGTCGCGCGTGCCAGGGCGCGGAGACCAAGGGCCTTGTAGAGCTTGAAGAGCGCCAGCGCCGCGCCGAGACGCGCCGGCTCGGGAAAGACGGAGAAGATGAAGGCCTCGAGGTGACGGTGCTTCGCGGGCGGGCCGCTCTCGCGCAGCGCGGCGCGGGTCGCCTCGAGGAGCGAGCCGAAGCGGACTCCCGAAGGGCAGGCGGTCTCGCACGCCCGGCAGCCCAGGCAAAGGTCGAGATGCCCCTGGAGCGTTGGGCTCAGCCCTACCCTGCCCTCGGCGGCCGCTCGCATGAGGTAGATGCGCCCGCGCGGCGAGTCCATCTCCTCGCCGAGCACGCGATAGGTCGGGCACTGGGGCAGGCAGATCCCACAATGCACGCACTTGCGGACCTCGTCGAGATCGAGCCCTTTGAGGGCACCGCGAGATGCCATCAGAGGCCGCCGACGTAGCGCCCGGGATTCAGCACGCGCCGGGGATCGAACTCGTCCCGCAGGGCGCGCATGAGTGCGAAGGATCCCGGCTCGACCGGACCCCAGGGGTCGACGGCCTTTCGGAGCTCGACGGTCCCGCGCGCGATCACGGCGCTGCCTCCGATCGCGGCGATGCGGTGACGCACGCGGGTCGTGATGGCAGCGGTCTCGGCGACACCGGCACCTCCCAGGAGGACCCGGAAGGTTCCCAGCGCCGCGCAGCCGCTGAGCCGCACTTCCGAGCTTGGCGCCATCGTCCGCGCCGCAGTCTCGATCACGCCGGCGGTATCGGCGAGCCGGTCGGCGAGCGAGACCACGTGGAGCGCCGTCCAGCTCGGTGGGCACGCCAGCGCGGACTCCGCGGCCGTCCAGAAGCCGTCCGCGAGCGGAGCCACTCGCGCCCGACCGATCTTCGCCATCGCGCCCAGGCGCTCGCCCTGCTCGCGCACCGCTTCGCTCACGCTTCCGATCGAGACCGCCACGCCGGCACCGGTGGACTCGGCCCCGAGCGCCCGGAGCGCCTCGTCGTTGAAGAGCTCGATCCGGCTCGGCTGCAAGGGCGAGGCGATCACCCGCTCGACGAAGTCCTGGGCTTCGGCCGCCGAGGCCGCCAGCACGAGCCACGAGCGCTCCACGTCGGGCAGCGAGTGAAGCCGGAGTGTGAGCTCGCCGAGCACCCCCAGCGTGCCGAGGGCGCCCACCATCAGCTTCGGGACGTCGTAGCCGCTGACCGATTTCACGACCTTCGACCCGCCCCACGTCACCACCCCGTCCGCCTGGACGAAGCGCACGCCCAGCAGCAGGTCGCGCAGCGTGCCGTAGCGGGCGCGAAGCGGACCGCTCGCGTTGGTCGCCGCGATCCCGCCGAGCGTGCGGGCGGCGGCGCCCGGCGGATCGAGCGCCAGCCATTGCCGATGCGGCGCGAGCCGCGCGGCGAGCGCGCCGGCGGAGACGCCTGCCTGCACCGTGACGGTGAGATCGGCGGGGTTGTATTCGATCACCTGGTCGAGGCCGCGAAGGTCGAGGACGAGGTCGGCGCGGGCCGGCGGGCTGCCGAGCTCGAGCGCGCTACCCGAGCCGCATGGGATGGCGGCGAGGCCGGCGTCGTGCGCGAGCGCCAGGACGCGGCTCAACTGCTCGATCGAGCCGGGGCGCACCACCCAGCTCGGACGGATACCGTCGATCGCCGCGGCCGCGAGGGACGCGTCGTCGTCGCGCACCCCGGCGGGCCCGGCGATCGAGACGAGGGCTTCGCCGACGGAACGCCCGGCAACGGCCATCGCGATCCTAGATCCAGGCGCCGTCGGGCACGCGCGGTCGCGCCGGCCGGAACCCCTCGCCGCAGGCGGGATGCGAGGGCAGAAGCTTGCCCGGATTCATGACGCCGTCCGGGTCGAAGACTCGCCGGAGGCGGTACATGAAGTTCAGGTCGGCGTCCGCGTACTGGAACGGGAGGTTCTTCGCCTTGTCCATGCCGACCCCGTGCTCGCCGGTCACCGTGCCGCCCATGGCGATGCAGGCGCGCAGCAGCTCCTCGTTCGCCGCCTTCGCGCGCTCGAGCTCGTCGGGCACGCGATCGTCGTAGAGGATGAGCGGATGGAGGTTGCCGTCGCCCGCGTGGAACACGTTCGCGATCTGGACGCGGTGGCGGGCGCCGATGGCGAGGAGCTCGCGCATGATCTCGGGCAGCCTCGAGCGCGGGACCACGGCGTCCTGCAGGAGATAGGTCGGCGCCAGCCGGCCGACGGCGCCCGCCGCCTCCTTGCGCCCCTTCCAGAGGAGGGCGCGCTCGGCGTCGTCGGCCGCAACCCGGACCTCCAGGGCACCTCGCTCCCAGCAGATCCGTGCGGCGCGCTCGCCCTGCGCCTCCACCTCGGCGGCGGGCCCGTCAAGCTCGATCAGGAGCACCGCGGCCGCGTCCTTGGGATAGCCCGCACCGGTGCCCTCGTTGATCGCGCGAATCATCAGCTCGTCGAGCATCTCGAGGGCCGCCGGCACGATGCCGGCCGCGATGATCGCCGACACCGCTTCCGAGGCGTCCTCGATCGTCGTGAACGAGGCGAGGATGGTCTTGACCGCCTCGGCCGCGTGGAGCAAGCGGACCGTGATCGCGGTGACGATCCCGAAGGTGCCCTCCGAGCCGACCGCCGCGCCCACCAGGTCGTAGCCAGGTCGCTCGACCGCCGACCCACCGAGACGCACGAGCTCGCCGGCGCCCGTGACCAGCTCGAGGCCCAGGACGTGATTGGTCGTGATCCCGTACTTGAGGCAGTGTGGGCCGCCCGCGTTGGTGGCCACGTTGCCCCCGATCGACGAGACCATCTGGCTCGAGGGGTCTGGTGCGAAGAAATATCCCTGACTTGCGACTTCTCGGGTGAGAAAGAGGTTGATCAGCCCCGGCTCGACCGTCGCACAGCGGTTCGGAAGATCGATGGCCAGGATGCGGTCCATCCGGTTGGTGCCAACCATGACGCCGCCATGAGGCGCCATGGCGCCGCCGATCAGTCCGGTCCCCGAGCCGCGGGGAACGATCGCGACCTTCTCGCGCACGCAGAGCTTCACGATCTCGACGACTTCCTCGGCGCGCCGCGGCAGCGCGACGGCGTCCGGCGCGCCCTTGTAGAAGGTGTGCATGTCGCACTCGTAGACGAGGCGGCCCTCGACTGACTGGATGAGGCCGCCGGCGCCGACGATGCGCTGGAGCTCGGCGAGGAAGGCGGGGCTCAGGGGCATGATGCCGGGCGCCCCTCGAGGCCGGCTACGAGATCTTCCAGGTGTCTCCCGAGGTCAGAAGCTTGGCGATGTCGCCCGGCCCCCGATCCGAGATGGCCTTCTGCTCCTGCTCGAGGATGAGGTCCTCGTAGACCGGCGCCTCGACCGCCGCGAGCACGCCGACCGGAATCGGAAAGTCCGGCGCGAAGAGATCGGCGATGAGCTTGGCGGCGTTCACGTTCGTTTCGTCGTGAACCCAGAGGGCGCTCTCGGGCACGTCCTTGGCGCGGACGACCTTCGGGCTGACGCCCTGCATGATGAGCGCGCGCCGGTCGTCCGGCGGCCCGAAGAGCAAGGGCTTGCCGTGCTCGAGCCGGAGCTCGTGCTGGACTTTCGACTCGCGGTCGTAAATGACGTTCCACGCGAGGTCGTTGTACACGTTGCAGTTCTGGAGGATCTCGATGAACCCGGTGCCCTTGTGGGCGGCCGCCCGCTTCAGCATCTCGTCCATGTGCGGGATGGTCCGGTCGACGGTCCGCGCTACGAAGGTCGCGCCGCAGCCGAGGGCGAAGGAAAGCGGGTTGACCGGACGGTCGACCGAGCCCACCGGTGTCGACTTCGTCACCTTGCCGAGCTCGCTGGTCGGCGAGTACTGCCCCTTCGTGAGCCCGTAGATCCGGTTGTTAAAGAGCAGGATGGTGAGGTTCACGTTGCGGCGCAGGACGTGGAGCATGTGGTTGCCGCCGATCGAGAGCCCGTCGCCGTCGCCGGTGACCACGAAGATCTTCAGCTCCGGTCGCGCCACCCGCAGCCCGGTCGCGATCGCCGGGGCCCGGCCGTGGATCGTGTGGAAGCCGTAGGTGTTCATGTAGTACGGAAAGCGGCTCGAGCAGCCGATCCCGGAGATGAAGACGATGTCCTCCTTGGGGATGCCCAGGTCGGGCATCGTCTTTTGGATCGCGGAGAGGATGGCGTAGTCGCCGCAGCCGGGGCACCACCGCACGTCCTGGTCCGACTCGAAGTCCTTCTTCGTGTACTTCGGCGCTTCCTTCGCCTCGCTCGGACTCATGCCTTGCCCCCGAGAAGCTGGTTGATGGCCTCGTGGATCTCTTCGGAGGCCAGCGGTAGGCCGCGCACGCGGTTGAAGCCGACGGCGTCGACGAGGTACTCGGCGCGCAGCACCCGGACCAGCTGGCCGCTGTTGATCTCGGGGACCAGCACCTTGCGATACTCGCGCAGGATGTGGCCGAGATCCGGCGGCAGCGGATTCAGGTGACGCAGGTGGACCGAGGCGACCGACTTGCCAGCCGTCTGGGCCTGCTCGACCGCCGCGGTGATCGCTCCGTAGGTGCCGCCCCAGCCGACGACCAAGAGGTCGCCGGTTGCCGGGCCATTGATCGACGTCGGCGGAATTTCCTGGGCCACGCGCCGCACCTTCTCGGCGCGCGTGCGCACCATGTGATCGTGATTTTCCGGATCGTAGGAGATGTTGCCGGTGACGTCCTGCTTCTCGATTCCACCGATGCGATGCTCGAGACCGGGCGTACCGGGCCGCACCCAGGGACGGGCCAGCGTGGCCGGGTCGCGAAGGTACGGGAAGAACCCTTCCCGCTCGGTCCGGAACTGGATCTCGATCGGCGGCAGCGTGTTCGGGTCCGGGATGAGCCACGGCTCCGAGCCGTTGGCGAGGAAGCCGTCGCTGAGCACGATGACCGGCACCATGTACTTGGCGGCGAGCCGCACCGCTTCGTAGGCGATGAAGAAGCAGTCGCCGGGCGTGGCCGGTGCGAGCACGATGACCGGCGCCTCGCTGTTGCGGCCGTACAGCGCCTGCATCAGGTCGGCCTGCTCGGTCTTGGTGGGCATGCCCGTCGAGGGGCCGGCCCGCTGGATGTTCAGGACGACGAGCGGCAGCTCGGCCGTCACGGCCAGGCCGATGCCCTCACCTTTCAAAGCGATTCCGGGACCGCTCGACGCCGTGACCCCGATGGCGCCGCCGAACGAAGCGCCGATGGCCGCGGTGACCGCCGCGATCTCGTCCTCGGCCTGGATCGTCCGCACGCGGAAGCGCTTGTGCATCGCCAGCTCGTGCAGGATGTCGCTGGCCGGCGTGATCGGATACGCGCCGTACACCACGGGAAGCTTCGAGCGCTGCGCGGCGGCGAGCAGGCCCCACGCCAGAGCGCGGTTGCCCGTCATGGCGCGGTAGAGCCCCGGCGCCATCTCGGCCGCTTCGATCGCGTAGTGCTCGACGAAGATCTCGGCGGTCTCGCCGAAGGCGTGACCGGCCTTGAGCACGCGCGTGTTGGCCTCGGCGATGTCCTTGTTCTTGATGAACCGCTTCTTGATCCAGTCGAGGGTCGGCTCGAGCGGCCGCGTGTAGATCCACGAGACCAGGCCCAGCGCGAAGAAGTTCTTCGTCCGGTCCTTTTCCTTCGTGTTGAGCGGCAGGTCCTTGATCGCTTCCAGCGTGAGGCCGGTCATGTCGACCTTGTGCAGCCGATAGCGCTCGGCCAGGGTGGCGTCGTCGAGCGGATTCGCGGCGTAGCCCGCCTTGTCGAGGTTCCGCTTGTCGAAGGCCTGGGTGTTGACGATCAGGAGACCGCCCGTCTTGAGGTCGCTCAGATGCACCTTGAGGGCGGCCGGGTTCATCGCGACCAGGCAGTCCAGCCGGTCGCCGGGCGTGTAGACGCGCTGGCTGCCGAACTGGAGTTGGAAGCTCGACACGCCGAAGAGCGTGCCGGCCGGCGCGCGGATCTCTGCCGGGAAATTGGGCAGGGTGGCGAGGTCGTTGCCGGCCCACGCTGACTCGGTCGTGAACTGCTCACCCGTGAGCTGCATGCCGTCGCCGGAGTCCCCGGCGAATCGAATCACCGCACGGTCGAGCGCCTTTCGCGACTTCTCGGCGCCGGTGGCGGGAGTCGCTATCTGAGCCATCTCGTCCTGTCTCCTCGCTCGGCTCGCGCAGTCATCCCGCGAGCCCGGTACGGGAAATCGCTGCAGAGGTTGTCCGCCATGCCCGTAGGGGCCGCAAATCGGCGAACCAACGTCATTCTATCCAACGCGGCAGGCGCGGGCAACATTCCGGCGGCCTGGTCTGTCCACCCGTCCCGACGTGCGCGCTGCAGGCCGTCGCGGGGCTGGGGCCCCGCCGGCCGAGGCGCGCCTATGGACTGATGTGCGTGCCGCAGGCCGTCGCGGGGCTGGGGCCCCGCCGGCCGAGGCGCGCCTATGGATTGAAGAGGCTCGTCCGCCCGCGGCATGTCAGCCGGCGTCCACTTCGTGGGGGTTCTTGATGGTGTCGCCGGGTCTTAGATTGAGCGTGGCCTCCGGGAAGAGGTTGGCAAGCCACCGGACGACGTCGCTCACGGTGACGATGCCGATCGGCCGGCCTTCGGGGTCGACGAGCGGGATCGTCCGGTACCCGGCGACGCTCATGCAGTGCACGGCGTACGCGACACGGTCACGCGCCGTCAGAGCCTCGGGGTTGCGGGTCATCACCGCCGAGAGCGGCGTGCGCCGCGCGTCCAGGTCCTTGCCCACCACGCGCGTGAGCACGTCGCGCTCGGTGAAGATGCCGACGAGCCGTCCGGCGGCATCGGTGACGAGGACGCCGGCCTGACGCTGGGCCAGCATGATCTGGACTGCTTCGTGGACCGTGGCGCGATCAGAGAGGCAGATCGGCTCGGCGGGCGACAGGACCGCGATGATGTCGGTGGCCAGCGCGCCGCCGGCCCCGCCCATGACTTCAGGGCCGTTGAGGTCGTCGTCGATCGTTGCGGAGTACTCGTCCTCGAACTCACCACTCATTACTACCCTCCAACTCCCTGATCCTAACGCTTCGGCGGGGGCCCGGCAACGGCGCGGCCGGGGCTACGAGCGCGCCGCGACGCGAATCGGCTCCTCGTTGGCGTCCTTCAAGAGCTGGATGAAGCGGCTGACCGTGGGCGTGAGCGGCTTCTGCCGGCGGTGAATCAGCCCCACCGGGCGCGCGAGGTCCGTGATGGAGAGCGGGACGACCGCGAGCGTGCGCGTCGACGCCTCGCTCTGCACGGTGCGGCGCGGCAGGATCGACACGCCGGCCGCGATGATGATGGCCTGCTTGATCGTCTCGATGTTGTCGAACTCCATCACGGTGTTGACCTTGACGTTGTGCTGTCGCAGCGCGCGGTCGATCGCCTTGCGGATAGTCAGCCCGGCGTCGAACGCGACGAACGTCTCGCCGTTGAGGTCGGCGGGCATGACGACGCGGCGCCGCGCCAGCCGGTGGTTCGGATGACACACGAAGGCCATCTGTTCCGAGCGGAGGGGCACGATGGCGAGCGTCCGGTCGGCCGGCGGATACGACATGATGCCGACGTCGGCCTCGCCCTGCACGACCGCCTCGACGACCTTGTGCGGGTGCAGGCACTCGAGCTGGACGCGCGCTTCCGGATAGAGCGACATGAACCGCTGCACGTTCCGGCTCACGTCGTGCAGGCCGACCGAGTAGATCGCGGCCACGCGCACCGTGCCGTCCACGCGCGCCTTCACGGCGGCGATCTCGGCCTTCGCCTTCTCCCACGATTCGAGCAGCCCGCGGCAGGCCTCGTAGAACGCCTGCCCCTCGGGGGTCACGACGAACGGGCGCTTGGTGCGGTCGAGGAGGGCTACGCCCAGCTCGGCCTCGAGCTGCTGCATCGCCTGGCTCGCCGCCGACTGGGACACGACGTTCTGGGCGGCGCCGCGGGAAAACGACCGGTGCCGGACCACGTCGCAGTAGAGGCGGAGAGTCTCCAGGTGCATGGCCAGATTATAAGACTATCTAATACTTATCATATGACTTTTTGGGGATGACTAATAGTGAAAAGGCCGCTACTATCGTGCAACTGTTTTCACAAAGGAATGGCGGACATGACTGAAGTTCTGCACAGAACGAGCGAGCCCGGTCCCCCGCCCGCGCAGGGCCTGTACGACCCGCGCTGCGAGCACGACGCCTGCGGCGTCGGCTTCGTCGTGGACATCAAAGGGCGACGCTCGCACACGATCGTACGCCAGGCGCTGCAGGTCCTCATCAACCTGCTGCACCGCGGCGCGTGCGGGTGCGAGGCGAACACCGGCGACGGCGCCGGTATCCTGCTTCAGGTGCCGGACAAGTTCTTGCGGCGCGAGTGCGCCCGCCTGGGCATCACCCTGCCGCCGGCCCGCGAATACGGCTGCGGAATCATGTTCCTTCCGCGCGATCCCGAGCAGCGAGACCGCGTCCGGGCCCTGCTGCACTCGATCGTCGACGAGGAGGGCCAGCACCTGCTCGGCTGGCGGGAGGTGCCCACCGATGACCACCTCATCGGAGCCAGCGCGCTCTCGGTCGAGCCCTACATCACCCAGGTGTTCATCGGCCGGGGCGAGACGGTCCGCGACCACACCCACTTCGAGCGCAAGCTCTACGTGATCCGCAAGCTCTTCGAAAAGGCGGTGGCGGCCCTCGATATTCCGGAAAAGACCTTCGCCTACATGCCGAGCCTCAGCTCGAACACGCTCATCTACAAGGGCATGCTGAGCGCCGATCAGATCGAGACGATGTACCCCGACCTCACCGACCCGGACTTCGAGTCGGCGCTGGCGCTCGTGCACCAGCGCTTCAGCACGAACACGTTCCCGTCCTGGCCGCTCGCCCACCCGTACCGTTACGTCGCCCACAACGGCGAGATCAACACGCTGCGGGGCAACATCAACTGGATGCGGGCCCGCGAGGCGCTGTGCCGGTCCGAGGCGTTCGGCGACGACTTGAAGAAAGTGCTCCCGGTGACGCGCGACGGGCTGTCGGACTCGGCCACGTTCGACAACGTGCTCGAGTTCCTGGTGATGAACGGCCGGTCGCTGCCGCACGCGATCCTCATGATGATTCCGGAGCCCTGGCAGAATCACGAGTCGATGAGCCCCGAGCGCAAGGCCTTCTACGAGTACCACTCCTCGCTCATGGAGCCGTGGGACGGCCCCGCCTCCATCGCGTTCACGGACGGCACCGTGATCGGCGCCGTGCTCGACCGCAACGGCCTGCGCCCGTCGCGCTACTACGTGACCAAGGACGACATCGTGGTGATGGCCTCCGAGGTGGGCGTGCTCGACATCCCGCCGGGCGACGTGCTGGTGAAGGAACGCCTGCACCCCGGCAGGATCTTCCTGGTGGACACGGTGCAGGGGCGCATCGTGGACGACGAGGAGATCAAGTCGCAGCTGGCGGCCGAGCACCCGTACCGCGAGTGGATCGACTCGCAGCTCTACGACATCGACGAACTGCCGGCGGCGCCGATCGAACGGCCCGAGCGCGAGACCGTGTTCGATCGCCAGCAGACCTTCGGCTACACGCAGGAGGACCTCCGCCTGCTGATCGGGCCGATGGCCGA
>DASRIY010000142.1:0-2284 GCA_035649755.1 Candidatus Methylomirabilota bacterium | reverse complement strand
GCGCCCCTCGACGCGGCCACGACGCTCCGCGTCGGCACGTACCCGAACCCGCCGCTGATCTTCCGCGACGAGCAGGGCCGCCCCCAGGGCATCTACGTGGACGTGCTCGAGCACGTCGCCCGGCAGGAGCGGTGGACGCTCGAGTACGTCGAGGGCGCCTGGGACCAGGGCCTCGAGCGCCTGCGGCGTGGCGAGATCGACCTGCTCCTCGCCATCGGTTACTCGCCCGAGCGCAGCCGGCAGTTCGAGTTCTCGCACGAGCTGCTCATCGAGAACTGGGGACAGGTGTACGCGCCGCGGAACGCGAATATCCAAACGCTGCTGGACCTGACCGGCCGCCGGCTGGCGGTCGTGCGGGGTGACATCTACTACGCCGCACTCCAGAGCACCCACGAGACGCTGAAAGTGTTCCCGACATTCGTCGAGGTGAGCGACTACGCCGACACGCTGCGCCTCGTCGCCCAGGGCCAGGCGGACGCGGCCCTGGTGCCGCGCATCTTCGGGGCCTGGGCCGGGCGCGGGAGCAAGGCCGAGAAGACCTCGATCATGTTCAGCCCGGTCGAGCTGCGCTTCGCCGCACCGAAGGGCCGCGGGAAGGAGGTCCTCGACGCTCTCGACCGGCACCTGATCGCGCTGAAGGCGGACAAGGGCTCCATCTATTACCGCTCGATCCGCGCCTGGCTCGAGGGTGTGCGGACGCTCAACTTCCCGACGTGGCTGAACCCGTTCTGGGTGGCGGGCGTCGTCCTCGGTGCCGGTGGGCTCGCCGTGGGCCTGAACTTCCTGCTGGGATGGCTGGTGCGCCGCCGCACGCGCGCGCTGCGGGTGCACATGGCCGCCCGAGCGAAGATCGAGAGCGAGCTACGCATCGCCCGCGAGATCCAGATGACCTTCGTCCCGCGGACGTATCCTCCGCTGCCGGGCTGGGAGATCCACGGCGACCTGCAGCCTGCGCGCGAGGTGGGCGGCGACTTCTACGACTGCTTCCTGCTCGAGGACGGGCGGCTCTACTTCGTCCTCGGCGACGTCTCTGACAAGGGCGTGCCGGCGGCCCTGTTCATGGCCGTCACCAAGACGTTGTTCAGCGCCTCCGCCGCCACCGGAGACTCGCCGGCCGCGATCGTGGACCGCGTGAATCGCCGGACCGTCCTCGGCAACGACCAGTGCATGTTCATCACCGCGTTCTGCGGCATCCTCGATCCCGGGACCGGCCACGTCGTCTACACGAACGCGGGCCACAACCCGCCGCTGGCGCTACGGGCAGACGGCGGCCTCGAGGTCCTCGAGTACGGGCGCGCCCCCGCGCTCGGTATCAACGACGATGCGCACTACGGGTTCTATGACATGATCCTCAGGCCAGGGGATGCCCTCTTCATGTACACCGACGGAGTGACCGAGGCCACCGACCGCGCCGGCGCCTTCTTCTCCGACGCGCGACTGCGAGCCGCGGTCGCCAGCCACGCCGGCCGCAGCGCCGACCAGCTCGCCGCGGCGGTGCTCGGCCAGGTGGCGGCGTTCGCGGACGGGACGCCGCCGGCCGACGACATCGCCGTGCTCGTCATCCGGCGCGCCGCCGACCGGCTACATCTGCGCAGCGCGCTCACGGAGATCGACCGGCTTGCGGAAGAGGTCGCGCGGGTGGGCCGGGAGCATGCCCTGCCAGAGGAGCTCGTTTTCGATCTGCGGCTCGCCCTCGAAGAGGCGGTCACCAACGTCATCCGTCACGGCTACGGCGGGCGCGAGGACGGCGAGATCCGCGTCGGCTTTCACGTCACACCCGACGCGCTCACGGCGACGGTGGAAGACGACGCGCCGCCCTTCGACCCCCACGAGTGGCCGGCCCCGCCGCTCCCGCCGGAGGGCGCCGACAGGCACGGCGTGGGAGTCTACCTGATCAAGCGAGTAATGGACGAGGTGGACTACCGTCAGAGGGGCTCGCGCAACGTACTGACGCTGACGAAGCGGATCGGGAGGGCCACATGCCGCTGACCAGCTCGCTGGACAGCAACACGTACACCTCCCTTCAGGAGCACATCGCGGCCGTCACCGAGAGCAGCCCCGCGCCCACGTGCTCGACCTCAAAGACCTCACTTACATCAGCAGCTCTCCGGGTCGTCATCGCCGCCCAGAAGGCGATGAAGGTGGCCGGGGGCGAGTTTGCGATGACCAACCTACAGCCCCAGATCCGCAAGGTCTTCGAGATCATCATGGCCCTGCCTTCTCTGAACGTCTTCGAGAGCGTGGCCGACCTGGACCGTTACCTCACCGGTATCCAGAAGAAGGT
>DASRIY010000141.1:0-20169 GCA_035649755.1 Candidatus Methylomirabilota bacterium | reverse complement strand
AAAGCGCGGCAGGCGCATCGACAGCGCCAGGGCCGCGACCCGAGTCAGCGACTTCGAGCTGGCGGACGTGCGCCGGCAGGTGATCGCGCAGGTCAAGAAGTCGTTCATGGACGTGCTCGCGGGGGAGGCAACCGTGAAGCTGGCGGCGGACAACCTCGCGAGCCTGGACGAGATCGAGCGCCTGAACCGCCTGCGCGCCGAGAAGGGTGAGATCGCCGAGCTCGAGCTTCTGCGCATCCAGACGCAGCGGTTCTCTTTCGAGCGCGACCTGGCCGACGCGCGACGCGCCCTGACGGCGGCGCGGGTTGCCCTGCGCAACGCGCTGGGCTCGGAGGCGCTCAAGGGCGACTTCGACGTCGCCGGCGAGCTCGTCTTCCGCGACGTGCCGATCGACCGGGATCGGTTGCTCCAGCAGGCCCTGGAAAGCCGGCCTGATCTGCGGGCCGCGGCGGCCGGCCGCGAGAAGGCGCGCGCCGACGTCAACCTGGCGCGCGCGAACGCGTGGTGGGATTTCGCGCCGCAGGTGCAGTACCAGCGGATCGGAGCGGACAACACGTTCGGGTTCGGCGTGAGCGTCCCGATCCGCATATTCGACCGAAACCAGGGGGAGATCGAGCGCAGCCGCGCCGAGGTCGAGCGCGCCGATCACCTGCGCGACGCGGCGATCGAGCAGGCGCGCGCGGAGGTCGAGACGGCGGTGGCTTCGGTCCTGACCGAGCGGGAGAAGGCGCGCCAGCTCGGCGAGGTCTACCTGCCGCGCGCCGAGCGCGTCCGCGCGACCGTCGACTTCGCATACCGTCGCGGCGGGCTCAGCGTGCTGGACCTGCTCGACGCGCAGCGGACGTACCGCGAGACCGCCCTCGAGCACGTGCGCTCGCTCGGAGACTACTGGAATGCCGTGTACCAGCTCGAAGCCGCCGTCGGCGGCCAGCTCATTCCCTGACATGCGCGCCCTCGCGCTCGTCCTGCTGGCCCTGATCCTCTCCGGCTGCGGCGACGCCTCCGACGCTGCCAAGCCCCTGGCATCCCGCCCGTCGGCGGAGCCGGGCATCATCAGCATTCCGGCGGACTCGCCCCAGCTCGGGCAGATCAAGGTCGCGGCGGTCGAGGCGATGGACGTGCCCCAGGACGAGGTGGTCGCGCCGGCGCGCGTCGGGATCGATCCCGGGCGGCTCTCGAAAGTGCTCCTGCCGGTTGCCGGCCGGATCGAAGCCGTCCTGGTGAAGCTCGGCGAGCGCGTCGAGCAGGGACAGGCCGTGGTGATTCTCGATAGTCCGGACGCGGACGCCGCGGTCGGCGCCTGGCGCACGGCCGAGGCCGCCGAGCGGCAGGCGACCGCCGCCCTGACCAAGGCGGAGGCGGACTACGAGCGGGCGCGCGACCTGCTCGAGCACGGCGCGGCGTCCCAGAAGGACGTGCTGGCCGCGCAGAACGATCGCGCGCAGGCGTCGGCCGCGCTCGATACCGCGCGGGCCGGGCGCGAGCAGGCGCGGCGCAAGCTCGAGCTGCTGGGCCTTCAGCCGACGGTCTTTCACCAGCCGGTCACCGTCCGCGCGCCGATCAACGGCACGGTGCTCGACGTCGGGGTCGCGCCCGGCGAGTACCGGAACGACACGACGGCGCCACTCATGAGCATCGCGGACCTGACGCGGGTCTGGCTGAGCGCGGACGTCGCCGAGCCCGCGATTGCGCTGGTGCGCGTGGGGGACGCGGTCGAGATCAGGCTGGTCGCATTCCCCGGCGAAGTACTCGCCGGCCGCGTCACCCGGATAGCCGACGTCCTCGATCCCCAGACCAGAACGGTGAAGGTTCACGTCGAGCTGCCCAATCCCGGCGGCCGGCTCCGCCCGGACATGTTCGGAACGCTCCGCCACATCGCGTCGCGGCGCCGGGCCCCGGTGGTGCCGCTGGCGTCGGTGATCCAGCAGTACGGGCGCGCCGTCGTCTTCGTCGAGCGCGAGCCGGCGCGGTTCGAGCGCCGCGAGATCGTGGCGGGCGCGCGGGAAGGCGAGCGAGTCGCGGTCCTCGCCGGCCTGCTGCCGGGCGAGCGCGTCGTCGTGGACGGCGCCATCTTGCTGAAGGACCGATAGCCTGCTCGCGCGGCTGCTCGACCTCGCGCTCGGCCATCGCCTGGTCACGGTCCTGGGCGCCCTCGTCGTGGTGGCCACCGGTACCTGGGCCTTCGCGAAGCTGAAGCTCGAGGCGTACCCTGACATCTCCGACCCGGGGGTCGTCGTCGTCACTCCGTACCCCGGGTTCGCCGCCGAGGAGGTCGAGCGCCAGGTCACCGTTCCCATCGAGCGCGCGCTGAACAGCACGCCGAACGTGATCGCGCGGCGCTCGCGGACCATCTTCGGCCTCTCGGTCGTGGAGCTGACGTTCTCGGACGACACGAACGACTACTTCGCCCGCCAGCTCGTGCTCGAGCGCCTCCGGGACGCCGAGCTTCCGGACGGCGTCACGCCGACACTCGGCCCGCTCTCGAGCGGGATCGGCGAGCTTTATCGCTACGTCGTCGAGGGCCC
Source organism: Candidatus Methylomirabilota bacterium (assembly GCA_035649755.1). Lineage (GTDB taxonomy): Bacteria > Methylomirabilota > Methylomirabilia > Rokubacteriales > CSP1-6 > AR31. The sequence goes on along the minus strand of DASRIY010000141.1, from coordinate 17,644 downwards.
CGGCTTCGACACGATGAAGCATCGCGAGATCCAGGACTGGCTGGTCGCGCCGCGTCTCCTGCAGGTGGAGGGGGTTGCCGACGTCGTGACCTTCGGCGGCCTGGTGCGCCAGTACCAGATCGAGCTCGATCCAAAGAACCTCGACAAGTATCGGATGAGCGTCCGGCAGATCGCCGACGCCGTGAAGAACAACACCCGCAACGCCGGCGGCGCGCTGCTCACGCTCGGTCAACAGTCGCTGCCAATCCGCGGGACCGGCCTCATCCAGTCCACCGAGGACATCGAGAACATCGTGCTCGACGCCCCGCGGGGCGTGCCGATCTTCGTTCGCGACGTCGGCCGCGTGCGAATCGGCGCCCAGCCGCAGACCGGATTCTTCGGCATCGACGGCCGGGCGACACCCGGGGGCGGGGTCGAGGGGATCGTTCTCCTGCGCCGCTGGCAGAACCCGAGCGAGGTGCTGGCGGGCGTGCACGAGGCCGTCGAGGAGCTGAACCGGAGCCGGCTGCCGCAGGGCGTCCGGCTCGTGGCCATCTACGACCGCACGGATCTCGTCCGCAACACGCTCGCCACCGTCGGGCGCGTGCTGCTCGAGGGCTTCGTGATCGTCGCCGGCACGCTCCTGCTGCTCCTTTTGTCCGTGCGCGCGGCCCTGCTCACCGCCATCGTGATCCCGCTCTCGCTCCTCTTCGCGCTCGCCTGCATGTACTGCTCGGGGGTGTCGCTGAGCCTCCTCTCCATCGGCGCCCTCGACTTCGGCATCATCGTGGACGCGACGATCGTCATGGTGGAGCGCGTCCTGCACCGGCTGACGGAGCGCGGTGAGGCGCTCGGCGCCATGACGGTTCTCGAGCGCGTCCGCCTCGCCGCCCACGAGGTCGAGCGGCCCGTGCTCTTCTCGCTCCTCATCATCATCGCGGCGTACATCCCGCTCTTGACGCTCGAGCGCGTCGAGCGAAGGCTCTTCACGCCGATGGCGCTGACCGTTTGCTACGCGCTCCTCGGCTCTCTGCTCCTGAGCCTCACGCTCGTCCCGGCGCTGGCCACGCTGATGTTCGCGAAGGGCGTGCGTCATCGCCGGCACCCGGTCCTCGAGTGGGCCCGGACGGGGTACGTCCGCGGCCTCCGCACCGCTCTCCGGGCGCCCGCGCTCACGGCGCTCTGCGCCACGGTCGTCGTCGCGGGCGCCATGCTCCTCGGCGCGCGGCTAGGCACCGAGTTCCTGCCCCAGCTCGACGAGGGGGTCATCTGGATCCGCGCAAACCTGCCGGCCGGCATCTCGCTGGAGAAATCCGCCGCGGTCGCCGGCCGTATCCGTGACCTCATCCGGCAATCCAGGGAAGTGAAGCTGGTCATGTCGCAGTCGGGCCGCAACGAGTCGGGGACCGACCCGTTCGGGCCGAACCGGAACGAGTTCCTGCTCGATCTCCAGCCGTACAGCACCTGGCCCCGCGGCAAGCAGAAGAGCGACCTCGTCGACGAGCTGTCGCGTCGGCTCGAGTCGGAGATTCCCGGCGCCAGCTTCAACTTCACTCAGCCGATCATCGACACTTCGACCGAGATCGCGACCGGCTCGTCCGCCGATCTGGCCGTCATCCTGAGCGGCCCGGACCTGGCGCGCCTGCGAGCCCTCGCGCACGAGACCCTCGCCGTCGTCCGCTCGGTGCCCGGCGCCGCCGACACGTCGATCGAGCAGGAGGCCGACCAGGCGCAGCTGCAGATCGACATCAAGCGCCAGCAGGTGGCGCGCTACGGGATCAACGTCGCCGACGTCCAGGACGTGATCGATCTCGCCATCGGCGGCACGCCGATCGCCGGCGTCTTCGAGGGCGAGCGCCGGTTCGACGTGGTCGGACGGTTCGTTCCCGAGGCCCGCGCCGATCCCGACGCGATCGGCCGCCTCCTCATTCCCACGCGCGACGGTGCCCGCGTGCCGCTGGCGCAGCTGGCCGGCATCCGCGTCGTGGACGGGGCGACCATCATCGCGCGCCGCGAGAACCGGCGTCAGACCAGCGTGCGCACCAACATCCGGGGCCGCGATCAGGGCGGCTTCGTGGCCGAGGCGCAGGCCCGGTTCGCCGACGCCGTGAAGCTACCGCCGGGCTACGACGTGAGCTGGGGCGGGCAGTTCGAGAACTTCGAGCGGGCCCGGCGGCGGCTCGCCTTCATCCTGCCGATCACGGTCGGGATCATCTTCGCGCTGCTCTTCACGACCTTCGGCTCGGCGCGCGACGCCCTGCTGGTCCTCTTGAACGTGCCGTTCTCGCTGGCCGGCGGCCTGGTCGCGCTCTACCTGCGCGGGATGCACCTCAACGTCTCCGCGGTGGTCGGCTTCATCTCGCTGTTCGGCGTGGCGGTGATGAGCGGCGTGCTGTATGTCGCCGAGGTGCGCCGGCGGCGCGCCGACGCCGGCGGTGATCTGCGCGAGGTGACGCGGGAGGCCGCGGCCGTGCAGTTCCGGCCGATGCTGCTGCTGATCGTCGTGGCGATGCTCGGGATGCTGCCCGCGGCGATCGCGCGCGGCATCGGCTCGGACATCCAGCGGCCGCTGGCGACGGTGGTCATCGGCGGCCTTACCTCGACGCTGCTCCTGACCCTGTTCGCGCTCCCGGCAATCTACGTGCTGGCCCACTCGCTCCCGGGCCGCCGCACCGCCTGACGGGGCGCCGTCAGCGGTTCAGGAACTTCCGGACGCTCCCGGCGATGCCGGCCGGGTCGAGGCCGTGCTTGGTGTAGAGGCCCTTGGCGTCGCCGGACTCGCCGAACCCCTGGACGCCCAGGCGCTTCACCGGCGTCGGCATCACCTCGGCCAGCGCCTCGGCCACGGCGCCGCCGAGGCCGCCCGCGATCGAGTGGTCCTCGACCGTCACCACGTGGCCGGTCTTACCGGCCGAGCGCAGCAGGAGCTCCTCGTCGAGCGGCTTGATGCATGCGGCGTTGATCACCTCGGCGGAGATCCCGTCGGCCTCCAGGCGCTTGGCCGCCTCGAGGCAGTTGAACAGGGGACCGCCCGAGCCGATGAGCGTCACGTGGTGACCCGGACGCAGGAGCAGCCAGCGCCCGTACTGGAAGCGGTAGTCGGGCGGGCACACCGGCTCGAGGTTCTGGCGGGTGAGCCTCAGGTAGAGCGGCCCGGCGTGCTCGACCGCGTAGGCGATGACCTGCTTGGTCTCGAGCTCGTCGGCCGGCTGGATGATGCCGATGTTGGGAAGCGCGCGGATGCACGCGATGTCCTCGACGCCCATCTGGCTGTAGCCGTCCTCGCCGATGGCGATGCCCGAGTGCGTGCCGACGATCTTCACGTTGGCGTTGGTGTACGCCACCGAGATGCGGATCGTCTCGAAGCGGCCCGCCACGAAGCACGCGAACGAGCAGGCGAACGGAATGCGGCCGGTGAGCGCGAGCCCGGCGCCGACGCCGATCATGTTCGACTCGGCGATGCCCAGGTTGAACGCGCGCCCCGGGTACTTCTTGGCGAAGTTCACGGTCATGGTCGACTTCGACAGGTCGGCGTCGAGGGTGACGATACGCTCGTCCCGCGCGCCGAGCTCCAGGAGCGCTTCGCCGAACGCCGCGCGGCTGGCCTTGGCCGGCATCACTTCTTCTCCAGGGCGGTGAGCTCGTCCACGATCGCCCGCGCCGCGGTATCGGTCTTCAAGTAGTTCTCCCAGGCGTTGGCGGTGACGCCCAGCACCTCGCGAATGGCGGTGATCGCCTCGGCGGGCTTGGGCGCCTTGCCGTGCCACTCCGGATCGTTCTCCATGAAGGACACGCCCTTGCCCTTCACGGTGTGCGCCACGACGAAGGTCGGCTTGCCCTTGGTGGCCTCCGCCTGGTCGAGCGCCTTCTCGATCTGGCCGATGTCGTGGCCGTCGATCTCGATGACCGGCCAGCCGAAGGCCTGCCACTTCGCGATGACCGGCTCGATGTCGAGCACCTTCTTCACGAAGTTGTCGAGCTGGATCTGATTCTCGTCGAGGATGACCACGAGGTTGTCGAGGGCATGATCGGGCTGGCCGAGCTTCGGTGCTGACATCGCCGCTTCCCACACCTGGCCTTCCTGAATCTCGCCGTCGCCCAGGATGCAGTAAACGCGCGCGGCCGAGCTGGCGAGCTTGAGCCCGAGCGCCAGGCCGAGGGAGATCGAGAGCCCCTGGCCGAGCGAGCCGGTCGCGGCCTCGATGCCGGGCAGCGCAGTCCGGTCGGGATGACCCTGGAGCGGCGAGCCGAGCTTGCGCAGCGTGATGAGCTGCGTTTCCGGGAAGTAGCCGGATCTCGCCATGACGGTGTAGAGCGCGGGGACCGCGTGTCCCTTCGAGAGCACGACGCGGTCGCGGTCGGCCCAGTCCGGCCGCTTGGGATCGTGGCGCAGCCGCCCGAAAAAGAGCGTGACGAGGATGTCGATCACCGAGAGCGAGCCGCCGGGATGCCCGGAGCCCGCGTGGGCGAGCATGCGAAGAATCTGAACACGACACTCGCGCGCGATCGACTCGAGACGTACTTCAGCCATCAGTCGAGCTCCTCCATGAATCCGGCGATTTCGTCGACGTGGACACCGGTGACGGCCACCTCGGGCGCATACACGACTTCGTCCGCGGCCCAGACGATCGTGCCCTTCACGTCCCGGGTGATGCCGGCGATGTTGTTCAGGAACGTGGCGATGTTGTCGTTGATGCGGATCGCGTTGGCCTTGAGCGGCGCCGCGATCCGCCCGTCGCGAATGATATAGGAGTCGGCGACGACGGTACAGGTGAAATCCCCGGCGCGCAGCCCGTTGATCGGGTACGTGTACCAGATGCGTCCGACGTAGAGCCCGGTGCCCACTCGCCGCAGGAGCTCCTCGAGCGTGACCGCCTCGGCGCCCTCGAACACGACGTTCGAGGCGGCGACGCCGGGCGGGCTGTCGAACTGTCGCCCTCCGCCGGCGCCGAAGCGAAAACCGTTGCGCGGCACCAGCGCCGCGGCGGCGACGGCGCCGCGGGCGCCCAGCTTTTCCTCGAGCGCGGGATCGCGCAGCAGGCGCTGGGTCTCGTACCAGTTCGACAGGCAGCCGACCAGCGTGCCGTTCTTGATGAGCTCCGTGCGCCCGGTGGGCAGCCCCTCACACGTGATGCCCTTGGAGCCCATCAGGCCGCGACGGGCGCCGTCGTCGAAGAGGCTCAGGAGCGGGGAGGCGACCGGCCGGCCGAGCTTGCCGAGGAACGGCGTGCTCGACGAGTAGAACGAGCTGGCGGTGCACGACGGGATCACGATGTTGTTCAGGAGATCGGCCACCGGCTGGCGGCCGAAGACCACGGTGTAGGTTCCCGATGGTACGCGCTCGCCGTCGATGGCGTTGATCGCGTTCTGCGCGGCCTCGACGCCGGCCTCGTCCGTGAAGTGGTCGAGCCGGGTGCCGGTGGACGCGCCGGAGCCCTTGGCGCTCCGCGACTCCACCATGGCGGTCGCGAACGCGGTGATCAGCGACGTCTCGTCGGTCTGGGCGCGGGGCATCGTGGTCGACGCGATCGCCATGCGCTCGCGCAGGATCGTGACGTCGCCGCCGAGGATGAGTCCGAGCCGCCGCAGCGCCTCGTCGTCCCCGGCCAGCTTGGCCAGCCGGCTCGACGCGGTGAACGTGCGGAGCGCGCCGCCCGTGATCTTCCAGCCCGCCTCGACCAGGCTCGTGTCGTCGAGGTCCATCAAGCGCGGGTCGTGATAGTTGGTGAGGGATCGCGCCGCGGTGGCGGCAGCCGGAAGCGACACAAACTCGGGGTCGGCGACCGCGGCCTTGCGCGCCTTGGCGAGCGCGCGCTCGGCGCCGGCGGCCGTGAGGTCGCTCGGCTCGCTGCCGAAGCCGATCCGCCGGCCGTCAGGCGCGTCGAAGACCGCCTGGATGCCCAGCCCGTACGACTCGGACGACTTCGGCTCCTCGACGCCGTTGCAGGGGATGTGGGAGGTGTAGTTGAGCCGGGTGAGCAGGGCCGAATTCGACGCCGCGAACACCTCGGCCTCGACGACCGCCGGCTGGCGTGCGACAAGCGCCAGCGCCTCTTCCGCGGCCTTCGCCAGCTCGCCGATGCTTCTCATCTCAGTGCGCCGGCGGCGCGCCGGGGTTCTTGCCGTCGACCGGATAGCCCTTGGCGATCCACCCGGGCAGCCCTTCCTCGAGCACGCGATGGTTGCGCCATCCCATCGAATAGAGAACGTCGCTGGCCCCCCGGGACAGCGCGTGCGGGCACGTTCAGTAGAAGACCGCGAGCGTCGTCTTGGAGATCTCCTTCGCCCGCTCGGCGACCGTGCGTAGGGGCATCGAGCGGGCGCCCCGGATGTGGCTCTCGACGAAGGAGTCCCAGTGGCGGACGTCGATGATGTCGACCTTCTGACCGAGGTCGAGCAGCACCTTCAGCTCCTCCACCTTGATGAAGGTGACCGGGTACTCGGGCGGCGCCGCCGGCGCCGCGCCGGCCAGCAACACGCCGCAGGCGACGAGGGCGATCAGCGCCCATCGCATTTCCAGTCAGCCTCCGACCACCCGCGCGCGGCTGCGCATCGTCGGCCCGCCGTTGCCGAGGCGCTTGGTCTGCATCGGCTGGCCCTTGCCGCAGTTCGGGATCGGGAAGAGCTGGAAATCTGAGCCGACCGCGTCCACGTTCATGAGGTAGTCGCGCGAGTCGGCGGCGATGCCGCCGTCGCGGTAGAGCTGCCCCAGCTCGCCGTTCTTGATCTCGTAGACCCGCCGCGCCGAGATCCGGAAGTTCTCGCGACTCTCGGCGATCGAGGGCGTCCGGTGGGCGGCGATGTAATAGCCGCGGTCGACTTCCTTCACGATCTCCGCCGCCGGGCGCGAGCCGGCGTCGAAGACGGTGTTCGACATACGGATGAGGGGCACCAGCGAGGCGTCGGTTGCCTTCCAGTGACCGTTCGGCTCCCCGCCAAAGATCGCCGCGGTCTGGCGGCTGTTCATGAAACCGCGGAAGATGCCGCGGTCGATGTGAACGACGCGCCGCGCGGGCGTTCCCTCGTGGTCGTACTTGTAGTGCCCGTACCCGGGCAGCGACGGGTCCGAGTAGGTCGTGACGAGGGGCGACGCCACCCGGCGGCCGACCTGGTGCTCGGTGAGCCCGCCGAGGAGCCAGGAGCGCCCGGCGTACGCGGTCTCCATCTTGAGCGCGCGGTCGAGCTCGACCGGATGGCCGATGATCTCGTGGGAGACGAGCGTGTTGTAGTGGGGATCGGTCACGACCACCACCTCGCCATCGGACGTCGGCAGCACCGGCGCGGCGGCCAGCGCCACGCCCTCGCGCGCCAACCCGAGCGCGAAGTCGCGGAAGGTCGGAAAGCGAAGGAACGGCTCGTCGATGCCGTGTTCCAGGATTTCCCAGCCGCGCTGGTGGCCGAGGGCGTCGTAGAGGTCCTGGCTCACCTCGCCGTGGACCGTGACAAGGGAGCACATGCCCTGGGTCAGCGCGAACGACTGGTCGATACGCGCGCCCTCGCTCGAGACGAAGAGCTCGCGCGACAGCTCGGTCAGGGTGCCGACGTAGTTGTACTTGACGGCGCCGTCGACCGCGCCGACCTGGCGCGAGACGTCGGTGGCGTAGCGCACCATCTCCGCCAGGTCCATCGCGCGCGGGTCGACGCGATAGACGGCGGCCACCCGGTCCTGGCGCACGTCGATCGGATGCAGGCGCGTGTCCGCGAGCGCCTCGCCGAGCGCGCCGAACTTCTCGCGCGCGTCGGCCTTCATCTCGCCGTTGACCATCGCCCGCCGGTACGCCTGCTCGAGCGCCTCGTCGACGATCCGCGGGAGGTTCGGGACGTCCGCCACGCCGAGGGTGCGGCCGACGTAGCCGGGCGCGCACATGCGGTCGCCCGCCAGGACGCGGATGCCGATCGCCAGCGTCTGGTCGTCGCCCGAGAACTTGGGCGTGCCGTTCTCCGCGCCGGCGCCCTTCGCCTCGGTCACTTCCAGCCGGAGGTCGGCGTAGCGGAGATGAGGCAGCCGCCGCGCGGCCGAGTGCACGCGCTCCTCGAGGAGCGGCGTGACGGTGTCGACGAGATCGACGGTGATTCGCGTCATCTCAGAAGGGCTCCACCAGCACGGTCTCGCCGGCGGCGACGTCACCGCGCTCCTCTTCGAGGACGATCAGGCAGTTGCCGGCGGCCATCGAGGACAGGATGCCCGAGCCCTGTGGCCCGGTGGTCCGCGCCTCCCAGCGGCCATTGCGCCATTCGACGATGCCGCGCTTGAACTCGCGGCGGCCCTTGCGCTTGCTGATCGGCTCGAGCGTGGTCGCCTCGGCGGTGTCGGGGAACAGGCGCCGCCGCCCGGCCAGCTTGTAGATCGCAGGGCGCAGGAAGAGCATCGAGGCCAGCATCGAGGCGACCGGGTTGCCCGGCAGGCCGAAGAAGTGGGCCGCGTTGATGCGGCCGAACGCGAGCGGCCGTCCCGGCTGCATCGCCACCTGCCAGAAGTCGATCGCGCCTATCTCGCCGAGGACGTCCTTCACGAGATCGAGCACGCCGACGGAGACGCCGCCCGACGTGACCACGATGTCGCCCACTTCGGCCGCGGCCAGGAGCCGCGCGCGCAGCTCGTCGCGCACGTCCGGCACGATGCCGAGGTCGAGCACCACGCCGCCGCATTGTTCGATCGACCCGCGCAGCGTGAAGCGATTGGCGTCGTAGATCTGCCCGGCCTTGCGCGGCGTGCCCGGCTCGACGACCTCGTCGCCCGTCGAGAGCAGGGCGACGCGCGGGCGGCAATGCACGGGGATCTGCCAGAAGCCCAGGGAGGCGATGAGGCCGAGCTCTTGCGGGCGCAGCACGGTGCCGCGCTCGATGGCGACCGTGCCGGCCTGGACGTCCTCGCCCCGCATCCTGACGTTCGCGCCCTTCTTGATGGCGCCGACGCGCACGCGGCCGTCGGAGCGCTCGACGACTTCCTGGGGATAAACCGTGTCGGCACCGCGCGGCATCGGCGCGCCGGTCATGATGCGGATGGCCTGGCCCGCCGTCAGCGCGCCCTCGAACAGGGCGCCGGCCGGAAGCTCGGCGACCACCGCGAGATCGCGCGTGCCGGAGGCGGGAACGTCACCGCTCGCGACGGCGTAGCCGTCGACGGCCGAATTGTCCGTGGGCGGCACGTCGAAGGGCGCGCGCAGGTCGTCGGCGAGGACCCGCTCGCGCGCGCGCGTGATGGCCAGGAGCTCGGGCGGCGTCGGCCCGCTGATCTGGGCGAGGATTTGATTTTGGCCGTCTCGCACCGAAATCATGGCGATATTATACGCGTCATGATTTCGGCTCGCCCCGCCGGGTTCTGGATCCGCGCGGTCGCAGCGCTGATCGATCTCGCCGTGTTCGCCCTCGTGCAGCTTTCCTTCCGGCTCATCGGAGGGAAGATCGTGGGGCCGGAGGCGGGGAGCGTCGCGACCTTCTTCACGTTCGTGTTCGCCTTCGCCTACACGACCGTCCTGCACGCCCTCGGCGGCCAGACGATCGGCAAGATGATCGTCGGCATTCACGTGGTCGGCGGGGACGGCGAGGTGCCGAGCGTCGGCACGGCGCTGCTCCGGCACCTCGGATATTTCGCCTCGGCTGCAGTCGCCACTGTCGGCTTTCTCATGGCCGGGCTCCGGGCCGACAAGCGGGCGCTTCACGATCTGATCGCCGGCACGCGCGTCGAGCGGCTACCGAAGCCCGACGCGGGTGAGCCCGCGCCGCCGCCCCGTCAGGCGGAGACTCCGGCGGACTTCGCCGCTCCGTGATTCCGACGGCGCCACTTCGCGTGCGCAATCGTCTCACCGAGATCATCCTGGCGGCGCTGGAGAACACCGGAGCGCGCCGCGAGCTGGCGGAGCTGGCGCGAGCCGACGCGGACCCGCCCGGCTGGCTGGAGAAGGACGAGCGCGACTACCTGCGTCTCGTGCGCGACCGGGCCCAGAGCGCGGCCACGGCACTCGCCGATCGGCAGCCCGGAGCCATCCGCTCCCGCGCCGAGGCCCTCGACGCGGCGCGGGCGCTCTTCGACGCGCATCTCTATTTCGAGGTCCACGAGTTGCTCGAGCCGTACTGGCGCGACGCGCGCGGCGCCGATCGCGAGACGCTTCAGGGATTGATCCAGGCGGCGGTGGGCTATCAGCATCTGGCCAACGGCAATCTCGCCGGCGCGCGTGCGTTGCTCGAGGAAGCGCGGACGCGTCTCGAAGGACAGAGCCTCGACGGCATCGAGCTCGGCGCGTTCACGGCCGGCGTGGCGCGATCTCTCGATCGGCTCGTGCCGTTCGACTGGCGCCTGGTGCCCGCCTTCCCGACGAGCTCATAAACTTCTCGAAGGGACATCGCCCAACAAGCTGCATCGGCGGGCAAGACGATTTCGTTCCTTGACAAGCTGCGTAATTTGACTCCTTGACATGCGTAGCGCCTTGTCATATATCTGTGCGCCAGTACCGGGGGAATCGGTAGTTAGTCCTACTCTCCGCCGCTTTCGCTAGGGCTAGGAGGTCGTACGATGGCCGCAAAGCTGTTCGTCGGAAACCTTTCCTTCCAGGCCACCGAGGAGGACCTTCGCGAGCTCTTCCAGCAGTCGGGAACCGTGGAGACGGTCCGCATCATCACGGACCAGTTCACGGGACGGCCGCGCGGATTCGGGTTCGTCGAGATGGCATCGAAGGAAGAGGCCAGCAAGGCGATCGAGATGCTCAACGGCCGGCTGTTCCGGGATCGGAATCTCGTGGTCGACGAGGCTCGCCCGCAGCCGCAGCGCACCGGGGCCGGCGGTCCGCGCGGCGTCGACCGTGGTGCCCGCGCAGGCGGGGGAGGAGGCGGAAGCTGGCGGCGTTAGTAGTCCACTAGCGAGGTAAATCAACCCGGGGATCCGAACCGATCCCCGGGTTTTTCTGCGGTGCAAAAGGGTCAACAGATGTCGACTAGGAACACCACCCCAGGAGTTCCTGCGCCGGGAATGGCGCTGCGGCTCGGGCCCACGATCGATGAGCGCCGCGGCATTGAATATCACGAGCTTCGAACCGAGAGCCTCATAGGCAAGCTGAACGCGCGCCCCATGCCGTTTGGCTGGACGGTCAATCCGTATCGTGGCTGCGAGATGGGCTGCCATTACTGCTTCGCTCGGTACACGCACGAATTTCTCGGGCTCGCCGATCCCGACGCGTTCGAGCGAACGATCTACGTGAAGCAGGTCGACCGGAGCCGGCTCGTCCGAGAGCTCAGGAAGGCGCGGAAGAGCGGACAGACCGTCGCCCTCGGTACCGCGACCGATCCGTATCAGCCCGCCGAGGGACGCTTCGAGGTGACCCGCCGCATTCTCGAAGCCGCGGGAGAGGTGCCGGGGCTTTGTCTCTCGATCACGACGAAGTCGAGCCTCGTCACCCGTGACGCCGAGCTCCTGCGCGCCATCGCCGGCGTGTCGGAGGTCACCGTGAACCTCTCGATCACGACCGCCGACGCCGCGCTGGCCCGGCGGCTCGAGCCGCGCGCGCCACGGCCCGACCTGCGCTTCGGCGCGATGCGGACGCTGGCCGACGCGGGCGTCTCGACTCGGCTCTTCATCATGCCGATCCTGCCCGGGCTGACCGATCACGAGGCGAATCTGAGGGCGCTCATGGCCGCGGCGCGCGAGGCGGGGGCCGGGGAGGCGGAGTCGAACGTCCTCTTCCTGCGGTCGGGCACTCGCGAGACGTTCATGCGGTTCCTCGCGATCGAGTTCCCGCGGCTCGTTCCCGAGTACGAGCGGCTCTACCGGGGCTCGGCGTACGCGCGGCCGGACTACGTGCGCGAGGTGGAGCAGCGCGTGCGGCGCCTGGCGGCCGAGGCCGGGCTGAGCGCCCGGCGGCGTGCCGATCGGCCGGATCAGTCCGCGCCGAAGCAGCTCAGTCTGGTCTGGTAGCACTCGCCGCCGCCCGGGGCGACGCGGATGTGCGCGCCGCAGGCCGTCGCGGGGCTGGGGCCCCGCCGGCCGAGGCGCGCCCATGGAGTTTAGAAGAGCGAGAGCTGCGCGCTCGGCTCCTCGGGTGCGGGCGGCCGCAGGCCGTCGAACTCGGCGAAGGCGCGGAAGCGGTCCCAGATCTCGCGCACCTTCGCCTGGTAGTACTCGACGTTCTCGTCCGGACGCGCCGGGTCCCACAGGCTCGCGAGCTTGGCGTACTCGTTGACGGCCACGCTCGCGCCGCGCCCGGCGACGTAGTAGGAGACCTGGTCCCCGGGCTGCACCGCGCGCCCGGAGGTGCTCGCCAGCTCGTAGGCCGCCGATGGCGAGCGAGCGCCGGCGCGCACCTTCTCTCGATAGAGCTCGAGCGACTCCTGGAGCGTCTCGGTCCGCGCGAAGGCGCGCAGCTCTACCCGATGCGCCGCGAAGTCGCCGAGCCAGCGGTCGATGATCGCGCGGACCTCGCCGCGGCGTTCGAGGACCAGGCAGCGGACGATCTCGCCGATGATCTGCCGCTGGAAGGGCTCGAGGCCGCGCGAGCGGAAGGCCGAGCCCTTGAGGCGCAGGCGTCCGAGCTCGTCGAGGAGCGCGTAGGTCTTCATCTTGTAGCTGAACATCGCCGCGAACCGGCCGTCGAGCTCGAGCTGGATGCCGTCCGGCAGCCCGGACGCGATTCGCTCGAGCAGCGCATCGTCGTCCGACTGCGTGTGGCCTTTGGGCGGCACGAAGTAAACGCCGTCGGTGTCCGCCTCGACCGGGATCGCGCCGAGGGCCTCGAGCGCCGCCAGGACGGCGAGGACGACCGAGCGCCCCTCGGCGGTCACGCGATCGGCGGCGTCGAAGTCGTTCCAGTGCCCTCCGCTGAACGCGAGATAGCCGTAGAAGGCATTGATCAAGATCTTGAAGGACTGCTGGAGCGCGCCGAGATGCGCGCGCTCGGCCGGCTCGCTTGCCTCGCGAGCCAGGCGCTTGGCGCGCACCCGGAACTCGCGCAGGTGCTGGAGCAGCTCGCGAAAGACACCGAGCGCGTCGGAGGCGGGCGCGATGGACCGCGCGAGCATAAGCGAGGGATAGAGCGACGTGACGTCGACGTGGAGGACGGGGCGGGCCACGCCTTCCTGGCAGATGGCGGTGTAGCCGCCGCCCACCGGCCCCACCGGCCCCGGCAGGGGCACGGCGTGGCCGCGAGCCAGATACTCACGCAGCACCAGCGCGTCGATCTTGGCCGCGGCGCCGCGCAGCGTGCACGACTGATAATCGAAGGGCACGGTCTGGGCCTGCGCGAAGTACGGCGGCGCCAGGATCGAGCCGATGGCGAGGGTCTCGACCGCATCGTCCGCCGCGTAGGCCATGAGGCGCTCGGGCGCCTCGCGGAATTCCTGCGTGATCAGCGACGCGTCGACGTAGGTGCGGTCCGGCGCCGCGACGCCGAAGTGGCGGGCCAGGTCCTTGAGCCCGAACCCCGGCAGATCGCGTGTGCCCGCATCGTGGAGCTGGGCGAGGATCCACGTGTCGATGATGTGGCGGCCGGCGACCTCATAGCGCCGGTAGCCGATGGTGCGCTCGGCGATCGAGAGCCGCGCCACGCGCCCGCGTAGGCTCTCGCCGCCGCGGCCCCAGCCAAGGGTCACCCGGAGCATGCGGGCCCGCGCCTCCAGGTATTCCAGGTCGAACCGGAAGATGTTGTGCCCCTCGATCACGTCGGGGTCGCGCTCGCGAACGAGGCGAGAGCACTCCTCCAGCAGCGCCCGCTCGTCGAGCCGGTCCCCGCGCACGACGTGGCGGAAGCCAGTCGTGTCGGCGAGCGCGACGGCGATGATCCGGTCGCCGGGCCGCGCGGCGCTGGGGAACTCGTGGCCCTCGCTCGTCATCACCTCGATGTCGAGCGCGAGCCGGCGGAGGTCGGCAAAGACGAGCCCGCCGAACGAGGTGCGTCCTGCCTGCAAGAGGTACTGATGGACGGCGTCGCCGAGGAAGAGATAGGGCGCTCCGGGCATGTTCGACGGCTGGCCGGACAGGTCGCGGCAGCGATCCCGGGCGGTGAGGGCGTCAGCCCACGACCCGAAGCGCGCCCGCCAGCGCAGCGCGCCGGACCCCTCGAGCGCCTCGACCGCGAGAAGGCCAGGCGCGTCCTTCACCAGCTCGCGGTCGGCGAGCAGCATGAATGGGGAGAAGGGGGCGAGCTCGGTGACGGTCCCGGCGCTCGAGCGCCGGTAGAGCCGGATCGCGCGCCCGCCCTCGGCGAGATCGAAGGCGACGAGGCCGGGCGTGCCGTCCCGGCCGAAGAGCAGGGGAGCGTGCTCGATGAGCACGGAGCCAGCATACTCGACCTGCAAGATCTTACGTAGCGGATACCCTGTCTTACACGATTCATGGGTATCGCGATTCACACCGAGCGCCGACAGGCCGATGGATTCGCGCGTCATTATGGGGTCTCATCGAAATTCGCTCGTTGGCACGGAGCCTGCTCGACGTCGCGCGATGGAGCTTTTCTTCTCGATCCTGGACAACGTGGTTTGCCTCGCGGTGGCCATCGAGCTGGTGGCCGCGGCCCTGCTGCTTCGCCGCCTGCTGCACTGACCGCTTAGGCCCTCCTCGGGCCCCGGTGTATGCTCAATTCATGGTGCGACGGGTGCTGTCGGCGCTTCTCGCCTCGACGGTCATCGCCGGTTGCGCCACGACGAGCCGCTCTTTTCCGAACGCGACGCCGGACAAGCCACTGACGGTGACGGCGTGGGAGGAGCGGCCCGAGGGGCCGGGCCCGTTCCCGGCGGTGGTCCTCATGCACGGCTGTCACGGCGTATCCGAGTCGAACCACGAGTGGTCGCGCTGGCTCCGCAACCAGGGGTACGTTGCGCTGCTCGTCGACAGCTGGGGGCCCCGCAACGCGGATCGGACCTGCGAGCCCAACAAGCTGGGTGAACCCGATCTTCCCAACTCCGAGCGCTTCGACGATGCCATCGGCGCCCTGCGCTGGCTGCACACTCGTCCCTATGTCGATCGCGATCGTGTCGGCGTGATGGGCTGGTCGAACGGCGGCGTGTTCGCCCTGGCGCTCGTCAACGGGCCGAGCCTCGATCGCGCGCGGCGACGCGGCGTCGCGCTGCCCGAGCCCGGCTTCCGCGCCTCGGTGGCCTTCTACCCCGGCGGGTGCTACTCGCTGGTCGACGAGCAGGTGATTCGTCCGCTCCTCGTCCTGATCGGCGACGCCGACGACTGGACGATTCCGGGGCCGTGCGTCCAGATGGTCGAGGCCATGCGCGGGCGCGGCGCCGACGCGCGCATCGTGCTCTATCCGCGGGCCTACCATTACTTCGATGTGATCGGCCAGCCGCGCGCGTATCTGGCCGAGGTGGGCAATCGCAACAAGCCGGATGGCTGCTGTGGCGCCACGGTCGCCTTCGATCCCGGCGCGTTTGCCGACGCGCGACACCGGGTCTCGGAATTCTTCGGCTATCATTTGAAGGTCAGATAGTCCCCCCATGGACACCTCCGTCGAGCTCGTCAAGCACCTCCTGCAGAGCGTCGTGTACATCCACACGACCGTGGGCAAGGAGCATCCGTCCACCCGGATCCTCGGCAACGAGCGCCTCGGCAGCGGCGTCGTCGTCGACGCGTCGGGTCTCATCCTGACCGTCAACTACGTCGTCATGGGGGGCCAGACGATCTACGTCGCGTTCCAGAAGGGCCGGCGCGTGAAGGCCGAGCTGGTCGCACAGGACTTCGAGGTCGGGCTGGCGCTCATCCGCGTGAAGCGCGACGGGCTCGTCGCCGCCGAGCTGGCTCCCGCCGATACCGTGGAGCGATGCGACGAGGTCGTCCTGCTCGGCACGATGGGGCCGCAGGAGCGCCGCGCGACCGGCGGCCTGGTGACGTACATCGGCGAGTTCGAGGCGTACTGGGAATACCTCCTCGATCGCGGCATCGTCACCAACGCGCCGAATCCGGGCTATGGCGGCGGCGGGCTCTTCACGATGACCGGGCGCCTGGCCGGCACCGTGTCGCTGAACCTCAACGAGATCGCGCGGAGCTCCCTGGCGATCCCGGTCGACTTCTACCGGACCTATCGCGACGAGATGCTGCGGTTCGGACGCGTCGTGAGCCGGCCGCGGCGCGCCTGGCTCGGCGTCTTCGCCCACGTCATCGAGGAGGGCGTGGTCGTCGCGGGCGTGGTGCCCGACGGGCCCGGCGACCGCGGCGGGCTGCAGGAGGGGGACGTGATCGTCTCGCTCAACGCCGAGGAGGTCGGGAGCCGGCGCGACCTGTACATGAATCTCTGGCGTCACGAGCCGGGCGAGGCGCTGACCTTCGAGGTGATGCGCGACAACAAGGTCCGCCGGTTCGAGTTCAAGGGGGGCGACCGCGCCCATTTCTTCCGCCAGCTGTGACCGCCGCGCGCTCCCGAGGAGGCGCCCTCTCTCGCTTCCTGGCCGCGGACGGGTTCTTCATGAGCGCGGGCCTCGCGTTCTTCTTCCTGGTGTCGCTGATCCCGATCCTGCTCCTGGGCGTCTCGCTGGTCGGCTTCGTGCTGTCCGGAGAAGAGGCGGCGCGCCAGGTCGTCGCCCAGCTGGCCCAGCAGTTTCCCGTCTACCAGAAGCAGATCGCGCGGGCACTCCTGGGGATCGTCGAGACCCGCGCGACCTCGGGCATCCTCGGCATCGTGGCCCTCATGTTCTTCTCCACGCCGCTCCTGAGCGCAGCGCGTCTCATCCTGCACCGTCTCCTGGCCGTGAAGAGCGAGAGCGGCGTGGTGCGGAACCTGGTGCGCGACGGAGCGATGGCGCTCTTGCTGAGCACGCTGCTCTTCACCGTGAGCACCGTGACCTGGCTCTACCACTGGTTTCGCGCCCTGGCGGTGAACACACTGCCGGTCCCGCCCGGCTTTGGGCTCGGGGGCCTGCCGCTGAGCCTCGCGCTGTCGACCGCGATGTTCTTCCTCGCCTACCGGTATCTGCCGCATCGCCGGGTCGGCATCGGGCCGGCGCTGGCCGGCGCCATCCTCGCGAGCCTCCTCTGGGAGATCGCCAAGCAGCTCTTTCGCCTGTACATCCAGGAAGTCAGCCTCTACAACCAGATCTACGGCCCGCTGAGCGTGCTGGTCGCCTTCGTGATGTTCGTCTACTACTCAGCCATCGTCTTCGTCCTCTCCGGCGCCTTCGTCGCTGCCCTGGACGCCCGGCGCCGCGGATAGGCGGCTCCCGCCGCCGGGATAGGCGCGTCTCAATAGATATGGCAGTGCGCGCTGCAGGCCGTCGCGGGGCTGGGGCCCCACCGGCCGAGGCGCGAATCCGAATCAAGGAGGACGAGAGCATGAGCAACGTTTCGAGACGTCAGTTCGTGGCCGGTGCGGCCGGAGTCACCGCCGCCTCGGCCTTCCCTCACGTGTGGATCCGCCCGGCGTGGGCGCAGGCCAAGGAAGTCCGGGTGCTCGCCTGGACGCACTTCGTGCCGGCGTACGACAAGTGGTTCGACGCGTTCGCCGAGCAGTGGTCGACCAAGAACGGGATCAAGGTCACGATCGATCACGTCCCGCACCTGCAGATCCCGGCCAAGATCGCCGCCGAGATCGCCACCCAGTCCGGCCACGACATCGTGCAGCTCGTGGGCACCGGCACCGAGAAGTGGGCGACCGCGCTGATGGACGTGCAGGACACCGCCGACAAGCTCGCCAAGAAGCACGGCGGCTTCACGCCGCTGGCCGAGAACTACTGCAAGGTC
>DASRIY010000140.1:0-3311 GCA_035649755.1 Candidatus Methylomirabilota bacterium | reverse complement strand
CCCCCACAAGGTCGGCGTGATCGTCGGCGCCGGCATGGGCGCCATGACCCTGGCCGAGCGCGAGCTCACGCGGCTCTATCTCGAATTGAAGCCCAACCGCGTGGCGCCCGGGTTCATCCCGGCGATCACGATGAACTCCCTCGGGGGCCTCATCGCCATCGCCCACGGCGCCAAGGGTCCCAACTACACGATCTCCACCGCGTGCTCGTCGAGCGCTCATGCGATCGGGCAGGCCCTGAACTCGATCCGCGCAGCCCAGACCGACGTGGTGATCGTCGTGGGCGCCGACGCGAGCATCACGCCGCTGGTCCTTGCGGGATTCGGCACGCTGCGCGCGCTCTCGCAACGCTACAACGACGAGCCGGAGCGCGCGTCGCGGCCGTTCGATCGCGGGCGCGATGGATTCGTACTGGGCGAGGGCGCCGGAGCCCTGATTCTAGAAGCGCTGCCGCACGCCAAGAAGCGCCGGGCAAAGATCTATGCCGAGGTCGCGGGCTACGCCGCCACGAGCGAGGCGTACAACATGGTGATTCCGCAGGAGGATGGCGTGGAGATGGCCGCCACGATGGCCATGGCCCTCCGCGACGCCCGGACGGCGCCGGCGCAGGTGGACTACGTGAATGCCCACGCGACCTCCACCGTTCGCGGTGACGAGGTCGAGATCCGCGGCATTCGCCGCCTGCTGAAGGCGCGGGCCAACAAAGTCCTGATCAGCGCCACCAAGTCCAGCATCGGTCACACGCTGAGCGCCGCGGGTTGCATCGGCGCCATCGCGACGACGATGGCCATTCAGAACGATCTGGTCCACCCCACGATCAACTACGAGGATCCCGATCCCGAGTGCCAGCTGCCGGGCATCGCTGCGAAGCCTCAGGAGCGACGCATCAAGGTCGCGCTCGTCAACGCGTTCGGCTTCGGCAGCAACAACTCGTCGCTCGTGCTGAAACGGTACGATTAACGGGAAGGGGCGCATCGCATGACCGCCAACACCGACGTCGCCGAGCGCCTTCGCGCCACCGTGGCGAAGGAGCTGAAGCAGGACGTGTCCAGCATCACCACGGAGCACACGCTACGCGGCGACCTGAAGCTCAACTCCCTCGACGCGATCGAGCTGATGTTCCGGATCGAGGAGGAGTTCGATCTGTCCATACCCGACGACGACATGCAGGGCTTCGTCAAGGTCGGGGACGTGATCGACTACCTGCAGCGCCGCCTGAGCGGCGAATCCGGCGCGCCGGCCCCGAAGGCCGCGGCCGCGCCGGCCGCGCCGGCCCCGCCGGTGTTCAAGACTGCCGCCGCGACGCAGCGAGAGACGACGGCGCCGAAGGCCGCCGCCGCACGACCTCGCGCCACGCCGCCTCCGAAAGCCGCCGTCAAGAAGGCCAAGCCGAAGGCAGCGCGCCGTCGTGCCTGAGGCGCCACCGCACGTCCGTCTCGGCGACCTTCGCCAGGTCATCGGCGGAGAGCTGATCGGATCGGACGCGGTGGTTCTCTCGGGGGTCTCCAGCCTGGAGGAGGCCGGATCCCAGGATCTGGCCTACGTGACCGCCGACCGGCACATTCCCGCGGCAATCAAGTCCAGGGCGGCGGCCTTCCTGACCCATCGTCCACTCCGGGAGCTCGAGCGCCCGCACGTCGTCGTGCCGAACCCCGCCCACGCCGTGGTGACGGTGATCGGCCGCTTCTTCACCCCGGCGTTCAAGCCGCGCGGAATCTCCGAATCGATTGCCCGGGGCGCTGACGTTCGCATCGGGCCCGATCCCTCGATCTGGCCCTTCGTCACGCTGGGCGACCGGGTGACGCTGGGAGCACGGGTCACCCTGTACCCCGGCGTCTTCGTGGGCGACGACGTCACGATCGGCGACGACACGGTGCTCGCCCCCAACGTGGCCGTCCTGGACCGGTGCCGGATCGGGAACCGCGCGCACATCCACAGCGGGAGCGTGATCGGCAGCGATGGCTTCGGTTACGTGCAGCACGAGGGGCGTCATTATCGGATACCCCAGCGCGGCATCGTGGTCATCGAGGACGACGTCGAGCTGGGCGCGAACGTGACCGTCGACCGGGCGACGTTCGGCCAGACCGTCGTCAAGCGCGGCACGAAGGTCGACAACCTGGTGCAGATCGCCCACAACGTCACGGTCGGAGAGGACAGCATTCTCGTCGCGCAGTCCGGAATCGCCGGGAGCTCGTCGCTGGGCCACCACGTCGTCATGGGCGGGCAGTCGGGTGTCGGCGATCACCTGAAGATCGCCGATGGGACGGTGATCGCCGCGCGATCCGGGGTCGGCCGCGACACCGAGCCGGGCCAGATCGTCTCCGGCACTCCGGCGATCCCGCACACGGCCGCGCTGCGCGCCTACAGCCTGCTCCCTCGTCTGCCCGAGCTTCGCGCACAGCTTCGCGATCTCGAGCGGCGGCTGAGTCTTCTCGAGGCGCCGCCGCCGGCGCCCCGACCAAAGGAAAAGGCGAAGAAGCGCGCCGGCTAGGGGACGGCGGGTCCCACTTCCAGGGGCCGCGCCACCATGATCCCGGTGTGCGTCGACACTCCCGCCAGATACGACGCCAGATCCTCGTCGAGGACCACCGCTTTCTTCGTCGTCGACGCGTGCAGCAGCCGCACCACGCCGCCGTCGTCCCGATAGCAGAGCCCGGAGTGCGAGCAGTCCAAACCGTCGATGGTCGTCGTGATGCCGACGATGTCTCCGGTTTTCAGAAGCTCGCGGGCGGCGGCGACTTTCTCCTTCGGTAGGTACTGCATCGCCCGCGCGTTGATGTCAGCCTCGACGCGCGCGATCTTCGCGACCATCTCTGGATTCGCCCGGAGCTGCCGATAGGCCTCGGGATGCGCGCTCATGTAGCCGACGCGCCTGGTGAAGGGCGCGGCGCCCGGCAGGTCGCCGGTGATCACGCGCACGACGCGCTTGGCCTGGTTGTCGAAGAACCAGTCACTCATGTAGTGCAGCCGCGACGCGTAGTCGGTGACCCGGCCGTCGCGGTATCGCGTGTAGGTGACTTCGCTGACGAGCGCCTCCGGCGTTTGCCCGCCGCGCTTGAGCATGCGCGCGAGGGCGAGCGCGCTCTCGAAGAACGTCACGCAGTCGAGCCCCGTCAGGTTGACGGAGCAAACCTCGCGATCGTCGTAGAGCTCGAGCGTCCCGTCGACGTACGGCGTTCGGCGAAGCGCCATGCCGACCGCGCCGACGCGGTCGCCGATCGCCCGCTCGCTCCACCGGCCCTCACGCGCCTGGGCCAGCAAGCGTTCGAGCGTCTTCTCACCCGTGACCGCGCCGGGTTCGCCGGCTTGCGCG
>DASRIY010000139.1:0-16260 GCA_035649755.1 Candidatus Methylomirabilota bacterium | reverse complement strand
GTGATCGGCACGCTCGCCGCGCAGTGGGCTGTCCGACGGCTCGCGGCAGCCCCCATTCTCGCGCGGATGACCGCGGGATTCGTCGCGGCGTTCGTGCTCTACGAGATCGCGCTGTACGTCGTTGCCGTGTCGATGCTCGGCGGCACCGAAGCGTTCGCGCCGGCCATCGTCGGCCAGGTGCTGTTCGCCAACGCGGTCACGCTCGTCGGGCTCGTCGCCCTCCATCAGCTGGTCGTCATCGGGGCTGCGGTCCTGAGTCGTCGTCGCCGCGCCCAGGCTTCGCGGGCCCGCCTGGCGTAGCGGCGGGCATCAACGCGGGCTGAACGAGAGACGCGCTACAGGTCTCGAGCGATGGGCTATCGTGTCGCCTCGCTCCTTCCGGCCGCCACGGAGATCGTCTGTGCCGTGGGCGCCGGGGCCGACCTGGTTGGGATCTCCCATGAGTGCGATTTTCCCGAGTCGGTGCGCGGGCTGCCCGCGCTGACCAGCGCCCGTGTGCATCCGGTCGGAACCAGCCGCGACATCGACCGCGAGGTGCGCCTGGTGCTCCAGGCCGCGCTGGCGGTCTACGAGATCGAGCTCGCGCGCCTGGAGGCGGCGCGACCGGACGTCATCGTCACCCAGGATCTCTGCGACGTCTGCGCGGTCTCGTTCGACGACGTCTGCGCCGCGGCGGCCAAGCTCGTCGATCGCAGCATTCGCATCGTCAACCTGCATCCGACCCGCTTCGGCGACGTGTGGTCCGACATCGCGCGCGTCGCCGAGGCGCTCGGGCGATCGGCTGAAGGCGCGGAGGTGATCAGACGCCTCCAGGCTCGAGCCTCGGAGATCGCCGCGCGCGCTGCGGCTCGGGGCACACGGCCTCGCGTCGCCTCGATCGAGTGGATCGAGCCGGTGATGATCGGCGGCATGTGGATGCCCGAGCTCATCGAGATGGCCGGCGGTACCCCGCTGATCACCAGCCCTGGCGACCATGCCCCCACACTCGCGATGGATGCGCTGCGAGAGCTGTCACCCGATGTCGTGGTGGTCAGCCCGTGTGGGTTTTCGCTCGACCGAACGCTCCAGGAGCTACACGCTCTTCGCGCAGCGCTGCCGTGGGGATCGTGGCCGGCCGTGCGCGCCGGGCGAGTCTACGTCGCCGACGGGAACGCGTACTTCAATCGGCCGGGGCCGCGAATCGTCGAGTCGCTGGAGATCCTGGCCGGCTGTCTGCACCCCGACGCGTTCGCCGAGCTCCGCGGCAAGCACCAATCCACGGTGGTTCGGCTGGACGCCGACCTGAAGCAGCACGCGTTCTAGCCACCAGCGTAGCGCTCTTCGCTCCAGCCCCGTGCCACGTCGACGAGCGTGGCCATCACGCGCCGATCGATCGCGCAGGCGACGATGCCCGGCAGCCGCAGCATGTTCGAGCGCTCGTCGAGCCATAGCTCGCCGAAGTGAACGGGCCGGCCATCCTTCACCCAGACCGCGTCGCCGCCGAGCGCTCGGGCGATGTGCATGCACACCGGAAAGTCGTAGACGTTGGGCGTGTGGAAGAGCGCGCCGCCGAGATACCCGCTGGCCATGATGGGATAGAGGCTGCCGGGTGTCTCGGACCCGAGCACACCTTCGAGCCCCGCGGCGCTGACCGCCCGGGCGCGCTCGCGCTCGTGGCCCAGGAACCCGCTGACCAGGATGCGCCCGCGCTCACGCGGTCGGTCGGCGGCCACGGGCGGTAACGCGTCGAGCGCGGCGCGGGCCTGTTGGCTCGCGTTGTCCGGGCCGAGAGCGATCCGGCCGTCTCGCACCTCGAGCCAGGTGCCTTCCGCGCTTTCTTCCGGCAGATAGACCAGCGAATAATGGACGGTCTCGCGGGTCCGCGCGTGCAGCATGACGGCGTACTCGGTGCCGACGCGGTCGCGATAGCCGCGCGTGCCGTCGATTGGATCGATGCCGAGCACCCAGTCGCCCTGTTTCGCGAATCGGCCGAGATCGCCCGTGCTCTCCTCGGCCTCGATCCGGCACTGTCGAACGGTGGGCCCCATGTCGCGGAGCGCGGCCACCAGGATTTCCTGCACCGAGAGATCGGCGAGCGTGAGCGCGTCGGTCGACGCGTAGCCCGAATGCTTTCCGGCGAGCGCGATGTCGTAACGCCGGAGCTGGCGCGCGAGAGCCCCGACCCAGCGGAAGACCCGCGGCAGCTCCGCGGAGAGAAGCGAGATCAGGTCGCTCATCTCGCTCTCGCCGCGGAGGCTGCCACGGCGCAGTTCACACGCGATTGACCGCGCTCACCACCGCGCGTAAGGAAGCGGTCATAATGTTGGCGTCCAGGCCGACGCCCCAGCGGGTCCTGCCGCCCACGCGCGCCTCGACGTAAGCGGCCGCCCGCGCGTCGGCGCCCTCGCTCAGCGCGTGCTCCGAGTAGTCCGTGATCTCGATGGCGATGCCGGCGCCCCGCAGCGCGTCGACGAACGCGGCGATCGGCCCGTTGCCCTGGCCCTTCAGCCAGCGCTGACCGCTCGTCAGCTTCACGTGCGCCTCGATGGTGGCGTCACCCGTGTCGGACGCGGTCGTGATGACAGGGTGCCCGATCAGGGCGACCGGCTCTTGCGTGTTCAGATAAGTCCGCTCGAACGCCGACCAGATCTGATCAGCCGTGATCTCGGTGCCGCTCGCCTCGGTCAGCTTCTGGATGACCGACGAGAACTCGATCTGGAGCCGCCGCGGCATATCCAGACCGTGCTCGAACTTCATGATGTAGGCCACGCCGCCCTTGCCCGACTGGCTGTTCACGCGGATGACCGCCTCGTACGAGCGCCCGAGATGGTGCGGATCGACCGGGAGGTAGGGCACTTCCCACACGTCGTAGTCCTTGCCGAGCGCCTCGAAGCCCTTCTTGATCGCGTCCTGATGCGAGCCGGAGAACGCGGTGTAGACGAGGTCGCCGACATAGGGGTGCCGCGGATGCACCGGCAGGCGGTTACAGTGCTCGACCGTGCGCCGGGCCGCGTCGATGTCGGAGAAGTTCAGCATCGGATCGACGCCCTGGCTGAAGAGGTTCAGCGCGAGCGTGACCACGTCCACGTTGCCGGTCCGCTCGCCGTTGCCGAACAGCGTGCCCTCGACGCGATCGGCGCCGGCCATCACGCCGAACTCGGCGGCGGCCACCGCGGTGCCCCGGTCGTTGTGCGGGTGCAGCGAGAGAATGATCGTATCGCGGGCGCGGATGTTGCGGTGGAACCACTCGATCTGGTCGCCGTAGATGTTCGGCGTCGCCATCTCGACGGTGGCCGGGAGGTTCAGGATGACCGGCCGCTTGGCGGTCGGCTCCCAGACGTCTATGACCGCCTCGCAGATCTCCTTGGCGAAATCGAGCTCGGTCCCGGTGAAGCTCTCCGGCGAGTACTGGAAATGGATATCGGTCCCAGGAACCGTCGGGACGAGCTTCTTGCAGAGCTGCGCCGAGCGCACCGCGATGTCCACGATGCCGGCCCGGTCGAGGCCGAAAACCACGCGGCGCTGGAGCGTCGAGGTCGAATTGTAGAGATGCACGAGCGCCTGTCGGGCGCCGCGCACCGCTTCGAACGTCCGTTCGATCTGTTCGGGCCGGGCCTGGGTGAGGACCTGGATCATGACGTCGTCGGGGATCAGGTCCTTCTCGATGATCAGGCGCACGAAGTCGAAGTCGGGCTGCGAGGCCGCCGGGAAGCCTACCTCGATCTCCTTGAACCCGCAGCGCACCAGGAGGTCGAACATCGTGCGCTTGCGCTCGACGTCCATCGGATCGATCAGGGCCTGGTTACCGTCGCGCAGGTCCACGCTGCACCAGCGAGGCGCCCGGGTGATGACGCGGCTCGGCCACGTCCGATCCGGGAGCGGGATCGGCGTGAACGGACGATAGAGATGGAACGGCATCGGTGCTGGCGGACCGGCCTTCGGTGCCACGGGCGCCTCCTCCTTGGTTAACAGGCGCGCCTCGGCCGGCGGGGCCCAGCCCCGCGACGGCCTGCAGCGCGCACATCCACTGCTGACAAACAAAAAAGCCTCCCCGATTCACGGGAGAGGCTTTTTCGGCGCGCGCCCTCGGGGACGCGCGCCTAGTTCAGGGACAGGGTCGCGAGCGGGTTGTCCGCGCTCGTCGTCCTCGCAGTTCTCCGGCTCACGGCGTTCATGTGCTCGCGTATTGTGCGCAAAGCGATTGTGATTGTCAACTCTGCCGTTTTCGCGTGGTCGCCGGGCTCACCCCGCGGCCGGCTGGATTTCGCGGAGCCGGCGCTCGAGGAATCGGCGCTCGGTCTCGTTGCTGACCAGCGTCAGCGCGCGGGCGTAGCTCTTCGCCGCCTCCGCGCGGTCGCCGATCCGGCGCAGCAATTCGGCGCGCGCGGCATGCAGGAGATGATAGCGGTCGAGCTCGCCACCGGCAGCCAGCTCGTCGACGAGCGCCAGCGCCGGGGCGGGGCCGTCGACCATGGCCACGGCCGCGGCGCGGTTGAGCGCGACGACCGGCGAGGGTTGCTGGCGCTCGAGGACGTCGTAAAGCCGGACGATCTGCGGCCAGTCCGTGTCCTCCGCGCGCGCCGCCTGGCAGTGCAGTGCCGCGATCGCCGCCTGCACCGCGAAGGGTCCGGGTCCATCGCGCAGCGCTTCCTCGACGAGCGGCAGCGCCTCGCCGATCTGGTCGTGATTCCAGCGGCGCCGGTCCTGATCTTCGAGAAGGACCATCTCGCCGCCATCGTCCAGGCGCGCCTCGCGCCGCGCGTCGTGCAGCAGCATGAGCGCCAGGAGCGCCGTCGATTCCCCGGGGGCCGGCGTCATCAGCGCCCTGACGATGCGGCCCAGCCGAATGGCCTCGGCGCACAGATCGGTCCGCACCAGGACCTCACCCCGCGTCGCGGCGTAGCCCTCGGTGAAGATGAGATAGATCACCGTGAGCACCGCGTCGAGCCGGCCCGGCATGTCCTTGGTGTCGGGCACCGAGTAGGGAATGCCGGCGTCACGAATCTTCCCCTTCGCGCGGACGAGCCGCTGGGCCATCGTCGCCACCGGCACGAGAAACGCCCGCGCGATCTCGTCCGTCTCGAGGCCGCCCAGCGTGCGAAGAGTCAACGCCACCTGGGCCTCGAGCGCCAGCGCCGGATGGCAGCAGGTGAAGATCAACCGCAGCCGGTCGTCGGGAATCTCGTCCGGGTCGTAGTCGCGCTCCTCGACCATCTGCGGCGACTCGGCGGCGTAGGCGTCAAGCTTGTCCGCGAACCGCGCCTGACGCCGGATCCGGTCGATGGCCTTGTGCCGCGCGGTCTGTATGATCCAGGCGCGGGGAACGTCGGGCACCCCGGAGCTCGGCCACTGGTCGACCGCCGCGGCAAACGCTTCCTGGGCGGCCTCTTCGGCCAGGTCGAAGTCGCCGAGCTGGCGGATCAGCGTGGCGACGATCCGGCCCCAGTCGGAGCGATAGACGGCGTCGACCGCGGCGTTGGCGCCCAGCACATGCTCCACGGTGATAATTTACGACGGGTGTCGATTCGGCCGCCCCGCGTTCGACCTACAGATGGAGGCATACATATGAAATATATGTTGCTGGTTTACCTCGACGAGTCCTGGCTCAAGCGGAGCCTGGCCGAGCGGCAGGAAGCGTACTGGGCCCAGATGAAGCATACCGAGGAGCTGGTAGCAAAAGGCCGGTACCTTGGCGGTAATCCGCTCCATCCGGCCTCGACGGCGACCACCGTCCGCGTTCGCGACGGCAAGCGGCTCCTGACCGACGGCCCGTTCGCCGAGACCCGCGAGCACCTCGGGGGCTACATGATGATCGACGTCGACAACCTCGACGAGGCGATCGATTTCGCCGCCCGCAGCCCCTTGGCAGGCGTGGGTACCATCGAGGTACGGCCTGTCAGAGAGGGGCCGCCGAAGTAGCTCTCGGCGCGCTCGAGCACACAATCACGAGGAGACGGATATGACGGTTGCGCTGTGGATCGTCCAGGGGCTGCTCGCGGCCCTCTTCCTGTTCGCGGGCGTCATGAAGTTCATCATGACGGTCGAGGAGATGACGAAGGAGATCCCGTTGCCGGGCGCATTCCTGCGCTTCATCGGAGTAGCCGAAATACTCGGCGCTATCGGTTTGATCCTGCCCGGTCTTCTTCGCATCAAGCCGGGCCTGACGCCGCTCTCGGCCGTCGGGTTGGCCGTCATCATGGTGGGTGCGACGGTGCTCACGCTGACGACCGGCCCAGTCGCGATGGCGCTCATGCCTTTCGTGGTCGGAATCCTGGCGATCTTCGTCGCGTACGGCCGCTGGCGTCTGGCGCCGCAGGAGGTCCGCTAACCATGCTCATCAAGATTCTCATCGGTCTCGCCGTGCTCGTCGGGCTCTTGGTGGTCCTGGTGGCCGTTCAGCCCTCCGAGTTCAAGGTCACGCGGATCGCGACCGTCGCCGCGCCGCCGTCGGCGGTGTTCGCCCAGGTGAACGACTTTCACAAATGGGAGGCGTGGTCGCCGTGGGCCAAGCTCGATCCGGCGGCGCGGAACACCTTCGAGGGCGCGTCGGCGGGAACCGGCGCGGTCTACGCGTGGGCCGGCAACAGCAAGGTCGGCGAAGGGCGCATGACGATCGTGGAGAGCCGTCCGAACGAGCTGGTGCGCATCAAGCTCGAGTTCCTGAAGCCGTTCGCGGCGACCAATACCGCCGAGTTCACGTTCAAACCCGAAGGCGATCGGACCCAGGTGACCTGGAGCATGTTCGGCCGCAACAACTTCGTGGGCAAGGCGGTGTGTCTCGTCATGAACATGGACAAGACCCTCGGGGGCGAGTTCGACAAGGGCCTCGCCGCCATGAAATCGGTCGCCGAGGCGGCGGCCAAGAACTAGAAGGAGCACCGACAATGCGGCTCCACCCGACTTCGAAAGGCGCTCGCGTGAAGTTCTCCGGCGACACGCGTACGGTGGTCCGCGGCCCCTTTGCCGGGCCGAAGGACCTGGTGGCCGGCTTCTGGATGTTCAAGGTGAACTCGCTCGACGAAGCGATCGAGTGGGTCCAGCGCTGCTTCAATCCCATGGAGGGCGAGAGCGAGATCCGGCCGGTGTTCGAGGCTGAGGATTTCAGGGCCGAATACACGTCCGAGCTCAGAGAACCCGAGGCGCGGATGCGCGCCGAGATGGACAAGAGGAGGTAAGCGATGAGCAGCGTACGCGTGCTGGTCGGGACACGGAAGGGCGCGTTCATCCTGACGGCGGACGGCAAGCGCCAGCACTGGGACGTCAGCGGCCCGCACTTCGGCGGCTGGGAGATCTATCACCTGAAGGGCTCGCCCGCCGATCCGAACCGGCTCTACGCGTCCCAGTCGAGCAGCTGGTTCGGTCAGGTCATCCAGCGCTCGAACGACGGCGGCAAGACGTGGGAAGCGGTGGGCAACCAGTTCGCGTATGACGGCCCGACCGGCACGCACCTCTGGTACGACGGCACGCAGCGCCCGTGGGAATTCGCCCGGGTCTGGCACCTCGAGCCAACGCGCAACGATCCGGACACGGTGTACGCCGGCATTCAGGACGCGGCGCTGTTCCGCACGACCGACGGCGGCAAGAGCTGGCAGGAGCTGCCGGGGCTGCGCAACCACGCCTCGGCGCCGGCCTGGCAACCGGGCGCCGGCGGAATGTGCCTGCACACGATTCTCCTGGACCCGAGCCATGCCGGCCGGATCTATATCGCCATCTCGGCGGCCGGCGTCTTTCGGAGCGACGACGCCGGCAAGACGTGGCGGCCGATGAACCGCGGCCTCCGGTCGGAGCAGATCCCCGATCCGACGGCGGAGGTGGGTCACTGCGTGCATCGAATCGCGATGCATCCCACGCGTCCGAACGTGCTGTTCATGCAGAAGCACTGGGACGTCATGCGGAGCGACGACGCCGGCGAGACGTGGAAGGACGTGGGCGGCAACCTGCCGACCGACTTCGGCTTCCCGATCGACGTGCACGCGCACGAGCCGGAGACGATCTACGTCGTGCCCATCAAGAGCGACTCGGAGCACTATCTGCCCGAAGGCAAGCTGCGTGTCTACCGCAGCCGGACCGGCGGCCACGAATGGGAAGCGCTCACCCGGGGGTTGCCGCAGAGCCACTGCTATGTCAACGTGCTGCGCGACGCGATGGCGGTCGACGCGCTCGAGCCCTGCGGCGTGTACTTCGGCACCACCGGCGGCCAGGTCTACGCTTCGGCCGACGCCGGGGACAGCTGGGCGCCTATCGTGCGCGATCTGCCGTCGGTCGTGTCCGTCGAAGTGCAGTCGCTGCCATGATCGTCCGGGTCGTGCTGCCGGCCCATCTCAGAACGCTCGCGCGCGTCGACGGCGAGGTGAAGGTCGACCTCGATGGGCCGGCCACGCAGCGCGCCGTCCTCGACGCGCTCGAGGCCGCGTACCCGATGCTGCGCGGGACCATTCGCGACCAGGAGACGAAGCGGCGGCGCGCGTTCCTGAGGTTCTTCGCCTGCGAGGAAGACCTGTCCAACGAATCGCCTGATGCCCCGCTGCCCGAGGCGGTCGCGAGGGGCGTCGAGCCGCTGCTGGTCGTCGGCGCCATGGCGGGCGGCTAGAGGTCACATCGAATGACGCTCTTCTACGGCTGGATCGTCGTCGGCGTGGGGATCGTGGTGAGCTGCATCGGGGTGGGCACGATGCTGTCGCTCGGTGTGTTCCTCCAGCCCATCTCGGAGGCCACCGGCTGGTCCCGCACCGGCATCTCGACGGCGGCGCTCCTGAACTGGCTCTGCATGGGCATCGGATCGTTTCTGTGGGGCGCCCTGTCCGACCGGTTCGGCACCCGGGTGGTCGTGCTGAGCGGCGGCCTGCTGCTCGGCGCCGGCGCCGTGACCGCCAGCCGTGCCGAGTCGCTCGGCCAGTTCCAGATCTTCTTTGGCGTGCTGGTCGGCCTGGCCGCCGGAAGCTTCTACACGCCGCTGACCGCGACGACCACGCGCTGGTTCACGAAGAACCGCAGTCTCGCCGTGGCGCTGGTCTCGGCCGGGCTCAGCCTCGGCTCGACGATCATGGGGCCGCTCGCCCGCTGGATGACCACGAGCTACGACTGGCGCACCGCGATGCTCGTCATCGGCGATCTCGCGTGGCTCCTGATCATTCCCGCCGCGCTGCTCGTGCGCGAGCCGGCGGCGTCCCGGCCGGGCGCGGCGTCGGCCGGCGGCGAGGGCGGCGAGTTCACGGCGGGGCAGGCCCTGCGCACGCCGCAGTTCGCCGCCATCGCGCTCACCAACTTCGCGTGCTGCGCCGCCCACTCCGGCCCGATCTTCCACATGGTCACCCACGCCATCGATCAAGGCATTCCGGTGATGGCGGCCACCACCGTGCTCAGCGTGGCCGGTCTGGCCTCGCTGAGCGGCCGGATCATCTGCGGGCTCATGGCCGATCGCATCGGCGCCAAGCGCATGCTGCTGATCGGGCTCGCGCTGCAGGCGGTGTCCGTGAGCCTCTACGTGTTCACGCGCGACCTCGCGGCCTTCTACGCGGTGGCGGTCATGTTCGGCTTCGCCTACGGCGGCGCGATGCCGCTCTACGCGATCATCGTGCGCGAGTATTTCGGCGCCCGCACCATGGGCACCGTCTTCGGCGCGGTGGGCGCGGTGGCCACACTCGGGATGGCGCTCGGGCCGTGGACGGGCGGCTGGCTCTACGATTCGCAGGGCAGTTACTTCTGGCTCTACATGGGCTCGTTCGGGATCGGGCTCGGCGCGGTGGCCATCGCGTTCACGTTCCGCCCGCCGCGGCCTCTGCCGGCGGCCCTGCCGAGCCCCAGCGTCGCCGGCTGAGCCTCGCCCGAGTACGCGGCGAGGTCTGCGCGGTCGCGTCTTCACATAACTTTACCTGCCGGAGAAACGTCGGAAATCCGGGACGCTCAGACTTGATCGCGAGACGGTCGAAATCTCCGATCAAAGGAGCAGCCATGGACACGACGCAGACCACGCAAGCTTCGACTCCCGGTCAGGACAAGCCACGCCGCCGCTTCATTCGGCGAGTGGCGATCGCCACGGCCATCGCCGGGCTGGCCGCCGGCATCGGCATCAAGACCTACGCCTACGGCCACGGCGGCTGGCAACGCGGCGGCTTCATGGGCGCCGCGATCGATCCAGCCATGATGGACGAGCACCTCGACCGCATGCTCAAGCACCTCTACGTCGAGATCGACGCCACCGAGGCGCAGAAGCAGCAGCTGGCGCCCATCGTGAAGGCCGCGGCCCACGACCTCTTGCCGATGCGCACCCAGTTTCAGGACGCGCGGCGCCAGGCGATCGATCTGCTGTCCCGCGAGCGCGTCGACCGCGCCGCGCTCGAGGCGCTTCGCGCCGACCAGCTCCGGCTGGCCGAGCAGGCGTCGGTCCGCTTCACGCAGGCCCTCGCCGACATGGCGGACGTGCTCACGCCCGCGCAGCGCAAGCAGCTGGCGGAGCGCGTCGGCCGCTGGCACGGCCGGCGCGGGTAAACTCGGGGGGTGACCCCGCGCATCTTGTTGATCGAGGACGATCCCCGCCTCGCCGGATTGGTGACTGAATATCTCGGCGAGGCGGGCTTTGTCGTCTCCACCGCCGCCACCGGCCGCGCCGGGCTGGACCGGATCGGCCGCGAGCCCTACGACGCGGTGGTGCTCGATCTCATGCTGCCCGACATCGACGGGCTCGAGGTGTGCCGGCAGCTGCGCGCCTCGTCGTCCGAGGTCCCGGTGCTGATGCTCACCGCGCGCGGCGACACGATGGACCGGGTCGTCGGGCTGGAGATCGGCGCCGACGACTACATGCCCAAGCCGTTCGAGCCGCGCGAGCTGCTGGCGCGCCTGCGCGCGATCCTCCGGCGCCGCCCGTCGGCGCGCGGGTCCGACGTGCTGCGTTTCGGCCGGCTCGAGATCGATCGCGGCGCGCGCGCCGTGCGCGTCGACGGCACGGAGCGGAGCCTCACGAGCCACCAGTTCACCCTGCTGGTGGCGCTCGCCGAGAAGGCGGGCCGCGTGCTCTCCAGGGACTCGCTGATGGATCTCGTCAAGGGCGAGACGCTGGAAGCCTTCGATCGCTCGATCGACGTGCACGTGTCGCGTATCCGCGCCGCCATCGAGGACGATCCCAAGAAACCGCGCCGCATCCTCACGGTCCGCGGGGCCGGCTACGTCTTCGCTCGGCAGCAGGACTGATGCACCGGCTCTATCTCCGGATCTATCTGGCGGTCCTGGCGAGCCTGGCCGCCTTCGCCCTCGTGTCGGGCTTTCTGTGGCGTCAGCTCGGCGACGCCGGCCCGGCCGGCCACGCTTTCGAGGTCGCCGGAACGCTCGCGCAGAACGTCCTGCCGCCCGCCGGCGCACCGGGCGCCGAGCAGCAGGCGGCGCTGGAAAAGATCGCGGCCAATTTGAAGGCGGACGTCGCGCTGTTCGCGGCTGACCGCCGTCGGCTGGCCGCGGTCGGTGATTCACTGCCCGCGCCGGACACGGGGCGCGAGCGCAGCGGCTGGCTGCGCCGCTGGGGGGGCCCGCCCGCCGGCGCGATCCATCTGCCGGACGGCCGCTGGCTTGTCGCGCGCGCCCGGCATGACCGCCATCGTCCGCTCTTCGGACTGTTCTTCATGCTGGCGCTCGTCGCGATCGCGGTCGCCGTCGGCGCCTATCCGGTGGTGCGCCGGTTGACCGGGCGCCTCGAGCGTCTACAGGCGGGCGTCGAATCGCTCGGCGCCGGCGACCTCTCGGCGCGCGTGAAGGTCGAGGGGCGCGACGAAGTGGCGCAGCTTGCGAGGAGCTTCAACCGGGCCGCCGGGCGGATCGAGGAGCTGGTCGGCGCTCACAAGTCGTTCCTGGCCAACGCATCGCACGAGCTGCGAACACCGCTGACCCGGATCCGCATGGCGGTGGAGCTTCTGAAGGAGAACGCCGATCCCCGCAGGAAGCGCGAGCTCGAGCAGGACATCGTCGAGCTCGACACGCTGATCGACGAGATCCTGACCGCCAGTCGCCTGGACGCGGTCGGTGCCGGGGCGAGCGAGGAGGTCGATCTGCTCGCGCTGGCGAGCGAGGAGTGTGCGCGCTACGAGGAAGCCCAGCTGACCGGCGAGCCGGTGACGGTGCGCGGCGATCCTCGTTTGCTGAGGCGGCTGATCCGCAATCTCCTGGAGAACGCGCGGCGGCACGGCGTGCCGCCCGTCGAGGTGCGGGTGAACCGGGCCGGCGGCGGCGCCGAGCTACGCGTCACCGATCACGGGCCGGGCGTTCCCGACTCCGAGCGTGAAGGCGTGTTCCAGCCCTTCCATCGATTCGGCGGAACCGGCGAGCGCGCCGGGGCCGGGCTGGGCCTGGCGCTGGTCCGCCAGATCGCGCGCCGGCACGGCGGCGACGCGCGCTACGTGGCGGGCGCGCCGGCCGGCGGCAGCTTCGTCGTGACGCTGCGCTAGCCCGGTGCCGTTCGCGCCCACACCGCGTAGAGCGGATCGCCGAAGCCAGAGGGCGACCGGTCCTCGACCGTCGCGTCCTTCCAGCCCCCGGCGGCCTCGAAGTAGGAGCGCACGAGCATCATGTGGTGCTGGTCGGTCGAATCGAGCCAGACCGCGACCGCCTTGGTCGGAAAGCACCGGTTCGAGAACGACACCACGAACGGCGACCCCGGCCTGAGCACCCGGCGGACCTCTCGAAACAGGAGCAGCGGATGGAGCACGTACTGGATCGATACGGCGCACATGGCGCCGTCGAACTCGCCGGAGCCGAACGGAAGCCGCGGGTGGCGATTCACGTCGTGGACGACGTGGCTCGCGAGCTGCGGGTTATCCGCCATCTCCTCCGCGTTCATTCCCAGCCCCACGACCTCGCGGGCGTTGAAGCCCGGCGGAAGATGACTGCGCCAGCTGCTCATCAGGTCGAGCAGGCGTCCGCCGCTCGGTAGAACGTCGGCATACAGGAGGCCCAGCGCGGCAATGGCGCCATCGTCGATGTGAACGACGCGCCGGGGGAAGGAGTAGAAGTGGTCGTCGGGCGACTCGTCCTCACGCGTGTAGGCGGCGGGCGAGAGCAGCCCGTCGCCCGCCCGATCCGGCGTGGATTCATGGCTCGCGGCATCACCGTGCGTCTCGGTCATGGCCTTCTGCCCGCGCAGTATAGATGCCGCGGGCCCGCGCCTGCGCTACGATTGCACGCCATGACGCTGAGCCTGTGGCCGACAGCGCCGACGAAGGGGCCAGACGGTGTCGGGGTGGCTCGCGCCGGCGGCGTGCTTACCCTCACGCTCGATCGGCCGACAGACCAGAACCGGCTCACGCGGGACGTCCTCGTGAGCCTGCAGTCGATCGCCGATCGGCTGCGCGACGACGGCGAGATTCAGGCGGTCGTCATGACCGGGAGCGGCCCCGAGTTCTTCTCGATGGGGATTCTCAATCCCGCGGTCCGCGCCGGCTATACCAAGGATCAGATCCTCGAGCTGGTGCGCCTCGCCAACCGTCTCTACGATGCGATCGAGGCCCTGCCGCAAATCGTCATTGTGGCGATCAACGGTATCGCGCGCGCCGGCGCGGCCGAGCTGTCGCTCGCGTGTGATATCCGCCTGGCCGCGTCACACGCGACGTGGGCCTTGCCCGAAGCGCTGTGGGGCGGATTCCCCGGCGCGGGCGGTCCCGTGCGCTTGCCGGCGATCGTCGGCCGGGCGCGGGCGCTGGAGCTGATCTGCACCGGCCGCGAGATCTCCGCCCCGGAGATGGAGCGGCTCGGGCTGGTGCTCTCGGTTTACCCCGGCGGGCGCTTGCTCGCCGAGGCGCAGGAGCTGGCGGCGCGGATCGCCGCCAGCGGGCCCATCGCGACGCGAGGCGCCAAGCGCATCATGAATGTCCGCACCGCCGGTGGTTTCGCTGCCGCCCGCGCGCTCTCGGATGCGCTCCGTCACGAGCTAGAGTTTAGCTCCGACGTCGACGAGGGCATGGCGGCGCACCGCGAGGGGCGCGCACCAAAGTTCACCGGCCGCTAGCCGCCTCAGCCCCGGAAGAACTTGACGAGCGTCGTGTACGTCTCGTCGGGCGCCTGCTCGGCGGGATAGTGCCCGCACGGTAGCGCGACGCTGCCGACCACGTTACTGGCGTAGCGCGCCCAGGCGTCCTCGTAGCTGTAGAACTTCGAGGTGTGGCTCTGGCCGCCGACGATCACGAAGACGGGACAGGTGATCTTGCGTCCCGCGGCCACATCCGCGGCGTCCATCTCGTAGTCGATGGTGGCGCCGGCGCGATAGTCCTCGCACACGCCGTGAATCTGCTCGGGCGTGCAGCAACGGACGTATTCCTTGATCGCCTCTTCGGCGAGACCGCCCTTGCCCATCCCGTGTGAGCCGAGTTTGAGCCGGATGTAGTACTCCTCCTTGCCGGCCAGGAGCTGCTCCGGGAAATCGTACGGCTGAGCCAGGAAGGCCCAGTGATAGCTGTTGAGCGCCCACTGGCGATTGACGCTGTTCCACACGTGGTGCGTGGGCAGGATGTCGATGGAGCAGAACTTGAGCACGGCGGCAGGATGATCGAGTGCCATCCGATAGCCCGTCCGCGCGCCGCGGTCGTGGCCGGCCACCATGAACCGCTCGAAGCCCAGATGGCGCATGACGTCGACCTGATCCTGCGCCATCCGCCGGAACGAGTAGTTGCTGTGGTCGGGCAGGCCGCGGGGCTTGCCGCTGTCGCCGTAGCCGCGCAGGTCGGTCGCGACCACCGTGAACTCGCTCGCCAGCCGCGGCGCGACGTGACGCCAGTGAATGTGCGTCAAGGGGTTGCCGTGGAGCAGGAGCAGGGGCGGTCCGGCGCCGCCCACCACACCGTGAATCGAGACTTGCGGATCAGTGGTCTGGATGTCGAAACGGCGAAAGCCTTCGTACATCGCTCGCTCCTTCGGTCAGTCGACGGTGACGGGCTTGATCTCGCGCAGGCGCGGCAGCACTTCCTTCGAGAAGAGGCGGATGCTCTTCTCCGACTCGGCGTGGGTCATGAAGCCCGAGCGACCGACCAGGCTCAGATGGCCGAAGCCGCCCACCTTGTCGTAGAAGTCCAGCACCTGCTTGTAGACCGAGTCGGGATTGCCCACGAACAGGATGCCCTGCGCCATCGCCTGCTCGGCAGTGATCGACGTGAGCCGCGCGGCGTTCTGGCCGGCCGTGAGCACGGCGCCCGGCGCGGCGGGGGCCGCCACCGTGCGATAGAGCTGCGGCGCGGCCTGCGGCGGCGAGTTGCCCGGCAAGAAGCGGGAGTACTGGGGCGCCGACTTGAGGCTCATGTGCAGGAACCAGAGGAGCTTGCTCCCGACGCGCACGCCCTCCTCGTCCGTGTCCCCGACGTAGACGAAGGCCGCGTAGGCGAAGTTGTCAGTGGTCACCTTGGGCAGGCCCGCCTCGGCCCGAGCCTTGCGATGCGCCGCGTAGGCGCGCTTCGTCCCCTCGGGACCGCGCAGGACCAGCACGTGCACCATGCCGCGGCGTCCGACCTCGGCCGCGGTCTCCGGGTCGCCGGTGGCCGACCACATCCGAGGATGCGGCTGCTGCCAGGGGCGCGGCCAGATGTTCACGTGGCGGTGCGTGAAGTGCTTGCCCTCCCAGCTGAAGGGCCCGTCCTGATGGCTCAAGGCCTTCTTGATCAGGTCGATCGCCTCCCAGTAGCGCTCGATGTTGTTCACCGGGTTGGCGTTGTTGGATGCCATCTCGGAGCCGCCCGACTTCACGAAGCCAATCTCGAGACGCCCCCGCGAGATCACATCGGCGGTGGCGTATTCCTCGGCCACGCGGACCGGATCCTGGCGCAGTGAGATCAGGGTGCCGAGGCTCAGGATGCGGACCTGACGCGTCTGGCGCGCCAGGATGCCGACTAGTAGCGGGTTGGCGCCGAGCAGCGAGTTGATCCCGGCGTGATGCTCGACCGCCAGCACGTTCATCCCGAGGTCGTCGCAGAGGAGAAACTCGTCGATGACCTCCTCGAACAGGTCGGCGGCGATCTTCGGGTCACAGTACCGGTTCGGCAGGCTCGCGCGCACGGAGTCGGTCGCGCTGAGCACGTCCTGCGGGACGAACGGGTAGGGGACCTCGCACTGCCACCAGGCATCCATCGGTTCTCTCCGTCAGCGATCAAGGAAGCGGCCGACTACCGTGGCGAAGGTGTCGGCCTGCTCGATCTCGGGATGATGCCCCGCCCGCTCGATCAGCTCTAACCGGGCGCCGGGAATGAGCGCGCTGTAGGCCCGGCCGTATGATGGCTTCACGATGCCGTCGCTGGCGCCCCACACGACGAGCGTCGG
>DASRIY010000138.1:0-10131 GCA_035649755.1 Candidatus Methylomirabilota bacterium | reverse complement strand
GGCCGCCTTGTACGGGATGCCCAGGAGCTCGGCGTACGCCGGCGGGTTCCAGCCGTGGGCGCCGCGATCGCCGACCGTCACGGCCGGCACGCGCCCGATCCCCAGTCGCTTCAGCTCATCGTAGCCCGCCGGATTCGCCTGGACGTCGACCGGGTCGAACTCGACCCCCCAAGACGAGAGGAGCTCCTTCGTCTTGGCGCAGGACGATCAGCCTGGCCGGTAGAAGAGCTTGACAGTCGCTCTGGATTGCCGCGCATCGGTCGTGCTGGCCATATGGTCCTCCTCAGCGAATCCTCGTCACGATTGTAGCCGACCGACCCGCGGCCAGTCGATCAGCCGCGTTAACGCCCCTGGAACGTGGGCGTCTGCTTCTGGGCGAACGCCCTCACGCCGCCCCGGAAGTCCTCGGTGTGACCGCTGGCGGCGATCGCCTGCGCCTCCAGCTCCATCTGGGTCTCGAGGCTTTCCCACGTCGACTGATGGAAGAGGCGCTTGGCGCCACCGAACGCCTTGGTAGGCCCCTGCGCCAGCTCGCGCGCCAAGGCTCCGACGGCGCTCGCCAGCTCGGCGTCCGGCACCACCCGGGTGACCAGGCCCCAGTCGAGCGCCTCGGGCGCGGTGAGCACGCGGTTGGTGAAGTAGAGCTCCATCGCCCGTCGCATCCCGATCAGGCGCGGCAGGAAATACGACGACGAGCCGTCGGGCGTAGCGGCGATCTTCGAGTACGCCATCGTGAAGCGCGCCGACTCGGCGGCCACGACGATGTCGCCGGAAAGCGCGAAGCTGAGCCCGCCGCCCGCGGCGACGCCGTTCACCGCCATGATCACGGGCTTGTCGCTGCGGCAGAAGCGCGACACGGCGCCGTGCAGGTAGGTCGTCAGCTCCTTGATGAAGGCACCGACGTGCTCGAGGTTGTCGACGAAGTCCTTGACGTCGCCGCCGGCGCAGAAGGCGCGGCCGGCGCCGGTGACGACGACGCAGCGCACGGCGGGATCCTCATCGACCTCGAGGGAGGCGTGGAAGAGGTCGCGACCGAGGCCGAGGTTGAGCGCGTTGTACGCGTCCGGGCGATTGAGCGTGATCGTCGCGACACCGTCGCGGCGCTCGAGGGTCAGGTGGCGAAAGTCCATGGGGTCGTCCTCCGTTCAGCGTTCAGGATCGCTGAGCACGCCGCCGGCCGGCGCGGGCGACGACGTCGAGCACTTCGCTGATCCGCAAGGGCTTCACCAGCACGAGATCGACGCCCTGCGCCCGGCGCTCCTCGGCCGACAGCTCGACGCCGAAGCCGGTGACCAGGATCACCGGCACCGTCGGCGCGATCTCCTTCACGGACTGCGCGATCTGCCAGCCGGAGACGCGCGGCATCGCCAGGTCGGTGAACACCACGTCGAAGGGCTCGGCGCGGAACCGCTCGATGGCCTCGCCGCCGTCGCTGAGCACCACGACGCGGTGACCGCCCGTCTTGAGGATGTCGCCCAGGACCGTGCCGACCTGGTCCTCGTCGTCGACCACCAGACACCGGAGCGACACGCCGAGCGGCACCGCCTCGGCGGGGGCCGGCCCCTCCACGTCGTGGGCCTCGCCGGGCGGGAATGTCAGGCGAAACAGGGTGCCCTGCCCCTCGCGGCTCTCGACCCTGATGCGGGCGCCGTGGCGCGAAAGGATCCCGTAGGTCATCGAGAGCCCGAGCCCGGTGCCCTGCGGCCCCTTGGTCGTGAAGAACGGATCGAAGATCTTTCCGCGGATGGCCTCGGGAATCCCGACGCCCGAATCGGCCACCGTCACCACGACCTCGCCGCTCTCGACCGCCGTCGTCAGGGTCAGCGTGCCGCCGCCGGGCATGGCGTCGACCGCGTTCAGAATGAGGTTCGTCATCGCCTCGCGCAACTCCGCCGGATCGCCGGCCACGCCGGGCACGCTCGTCAGCGAGGTCCGCACGTCGATCGCGACGCCCCGGCTGCGCGTCTCCTCGCGCCAGCGCGACTGGGTGATCTCGAGCGCCCCGCGAATGACCTCGTTGAGATCGACCGCGACGAACGGTTGATCGCGGCGAATCCGGGTGAACTCCTGCAGGCGGCGGACGGTCTGCGCGCCGTCGAGCGCGGCCCGCTCGATGACCTGGATCCACTTCCGGAGCTGCGGATCTTGCAGCCGCTGGAGCGTGAGCTGGGCCCGGCCCAGGATCGACGCCAGCAGATTGTTGAAGTCGTGCGCCACGCCCGAGGCCATCTCGCCGAGCGCACGGAGCTTCTCGGTTCGCACGAGCTGATCCTGAGCCGCGGCCAGCTCGCTGTACGCGCGCGTGCGCTCCTCGAAGAGGCCCGCGTTGCGCAGCGCCAGCGCCGCGAGATGGGCGATGTTCGTCAAGAGCCGCTCGTCGGCGATGACGAAGGGCCGCTCGCTGCTGCGAATCGCCAGCACGCCGATGATACTGTCCCCGGCGCGCATCGGCACGCCGAGCCAGTGGCGCACGCCGGGAAATGTCCTCACGGGCTCGACGTGCCATCGCGCGCACTCGGCGGCGTAGTCGTCGGTCCGGACCGGCTCGCCCGTCTCCAGCACGACCGACATGAGCCCCACCGAGCGGGTCGGATAGCGGACCGGCGCGCGCATGTCGACGACGCCGTCGAGGGTCCGCAGCATCACCTCGAGATCACCCCGCTCCTCGTCGCGGAGCACGATGGCCATGTTCTCGGCGTCGAGGACGCGACCGACCTGCACGCGAATGGCCTCGAGCAGGGCCGCCCGGTCGAGCTGACCGGTGACGGCCCGTGATAGCTCCAGCAGCACCGACAGCTCCTCGACCTGGCGCCGGTTCTGCTCGTAGAGGCGCGCGTTCTCGAGCGCGATCGCCGCGCGCGCGGCGAAGCTCCCGAGCACGGCCAGGTCGTCGTCGCTGAACGGGGCGGCATCGGCCCCCGCGCGGTTCATCGCGATGACGCCGAGCAGGCGGTCCTGCACGGCGAGCGGAAACGCCATCCCCCGGCGCACGCCCAGCTCGACCCACTTAGCGAGCGCGAAGCGCGAGGCCACATAATCGTTCTCGATGAGGCCGCGCCGCTCGGCGGCGCAGGCACCGACCAGGCCCTGCCCGGGGGTCAGGGACATGTTCCCGAAGCCGCCGCCCTGCGTCCACGCGTGCGGCACCAGCGTGCCGGCGGCGTCAGCGAGGTAGATGACCCCAGGGGCGCTGAACAGGCGTGTGGCGCGCTCGATCATGAGCGTGAGCAGGCGGCCGGGATCCAGCTCGGGCGCCAGCTCGCGCTCGGCCTCGGCGAGCACAGCGATCTGGTCACGGCGCGCAGTCTCGAGCGAGAAGAGGCGGGCGTTCTCGAGCGCGAGCGCCGCCTGGTCGGCGAAGGCCTGGAGCAGCCCGACCTCCGACGCCGTGAAGACTCGCCCCGCGGTGTCGCCCAGCGACAGCGCGCCGATGATCCGGTCCTTGGCCCGGAGCGGGACCGCCAGCACGGCAGCGTCGCCGGCGCGGCGCATCGCGTTGGCAACCTCGTCGGTCATCACGAACGACGAGTCGTTGAAGATGTCCGACGAGGCCACCGCCCGTCCCTCGGCGGCCGCGAGCCCCGACGCGCCGACGCCGGCGGGCAGATCGTTCTCCACGTCGGAGACCTCGCGACGGCGACCGCCGCGGGCCAGGGCAACCAGCGAGCCGTCCGGGCTGAGCAGCCGTAACACGGACGATCTGACCTGGAACAGCGCCAGCACGCTCTCGGCGATCCGCTCGCCGACCGCCCGTGGATCGAGGCTCTCGGTCAACGTGCGAGCGAGCCGGGCCAGCTCCTCGGCCTCGAGCCGGCGACGCCGCGCCTCGGTGTAGAGCCGCGCGTTCTCTAGGGCCAGGGCCGCCTGGTCGGCGAACGTCTGGGCCAGGCGGATCTCCGACTCGTCGAACACGCGGCCGACCTGATCGTTGACCGCGAGCGCGCCGGACACCTGCCCCTTGACCATGAGCGGCACCGCCAGGAGCGCGCTGCGCGGCTCCCGTTCGATTCGCGCTCGGGCCTCGGCGGTGTACGTGATGCGTGGATCGTTGAGCACATCGGCGGAGGCGACCGGGCGGCGCTCGCCGATGGCGACGCCGGCGATCCCGGTGCCGCTCGGCAGCACCGGCTCCCACTGATAGGCGGGCCCGGGTTCCCGCGAGGCGGCGAACGCGACGAGCGTGCCGGACGCCGGATCGAACCGGTAGAGGCACGACGACCGGGCGCCCAGCAGCGAGCACACGCTGTCGGCGACGCGCTGGGCGGCGGGATCGAAGTCGAGCGTCTCGGACACCAGGCGCGCCAGGTCGGCCAGGGCGCTCATGCGCTGCGCCTGGCGGGTGGCTTCCCGGTACAGCTGGGCGTTGTTGATCGCGTTCGCCGCGTGCGCGGCGAGCGAGCCGAGCAGCCGCAGCTCGTCGGCCGTGTACTCGCGCCGGGCGCGCACGCCGATGGTCAGGACCCCGAGCACCCGCTCGCCCCGCGAAAGCGGCACCATGCCGACGCTGACCACGCCCTCGGAGCGGTCCCGCTCGACGTCGCCCGCCTGCGGATCGCGCACGGTGTCGATCGCCGCGAACGGCTCGCGCGTCACGACGACCTTGCCGACGAGCCCGTCACCTACCGCCACGCGCTGGACGTCGTCCGGCAACGGCTGGCTGCCGGCGGCCGCCCGGCGCGAAACGTGACGGTTGTCATCGTCGACCAGCCAGAGCTGCGCGGTGCTCGCTCCGAACAGCTCGATCGCCGCGTCGACCACGCGGTGGAACACGTCGTCGAGCGACAGCGTGGCGCTGAGCGACTGCGCCAGCCGCGCCAGGGTCTCGAGGCGCCGGCTCTTCTCCCGGCCCTCGGCCAGGAGCGCCGCGCGCGCGACCGCCTGCCCCACCTGGAGCGCGACGGCCTGCAGCAGCGTGAGCTCGTCCGCGTCGAACTCGCGCGGCTCCCGCGAGATGAGCGCCATGACGCCCCACGTCTCGCCGTTCACGGGAATCGGCAGCCCGAGCTGCGTCCGGTAGCCCCCGGCCTTCACGCGTTCCGCGACCTCGGGCGTGAGCAGCCGCGAGGCCTGCAGATCGGTCACGACGGGCTTGCCGACGCGAATCACCTCGCCGACATGACTCTGGTCGAGCGAGCGGACGCGCAGGCGCTCGACGTCGTCGGGCAGGAGCCCGCGGTGGGCGATGAGCGTCAGGGTCTGCATGGCGCGGTCGAAGCGGAACACGCCGCCGAACGGGACGTGCGCGACGCCGCATACGACCTCGAGCGTGCGCTCGGCGGTG
Source organism: Candidatus Methylomirabilota bacterium (assembly GCA_035649755.1). GTDB lineage: Bacteria > Methylomirabilota > Methylomirabilia > Rokubacteriales > CSP1-6 > AR31. The sequence goes on along the minus strand of DASRIY010000138.1, from coordinate 4,850 downwards.
AGGGCCAGGTCGTCACCGCGCCCGGTCGCGACCACGATCGCGTGCAGCGCCTCGAGCTCGCGGCTGTGCCGCGTGTCACGCGGCTCGCTCGCGCGCGCGGGGCGGTCGTTGCGGTCGTCGCGCTCGTCGTCGCCGCGCCCGCGCGTCGACACCGCCGCGAACCCGACCGCCGCGGCCCCGGCGGCCACGAGCGACACGATCCACCAGAGCCAGAGCTGCTGGCCTTCCGCGCGCTGATCACGCGCGGACACGAGCGCCCAGATCCGATCGCCGGTCCCGCCGAGGGGACGCGCAAACCAGGGCTCGCCGCCGATCGTCACGAGCCCGGACCGCACGGCGTTGGCCCAATCGAGCAGGGGCGCGTCCGGAAGCGTCGAGCCGAGGGGGCGGTCGCCCGACACCATGACGAGCGCCACGCGCGCCGGTAACCCGGCGATGGTCCCGGCCAGCGACTCGAAGCGGCGCCCGACGACGACCATGCCCGCGGTCATCGGCGCGATCCCCAGCACGTAGGGCTGCTGGTCGAGGACGTCCAGGCGCGCCACCGTCGCGTCGGGCCGGGCGACCGCCGGCGCCTCGACGCCCGGCGCGGTCGGTACCTGGATCAGCGGTACGCCGCTTCCGTCCGTGATGAGCAAGAGATCGGTGAAGCGGTCCTGCGTCAGCGTCACGATCCACGGCCAGACGCCCTGCCCGAGCGTGGCCTGGTCGCTCTTCATCGTACCTTCGACGACCACCGGGTCTTGCGCCAGCAGCGAAGCGTCGACGCGTACGTCGTCGAGCACGCCGGCGACGACCTTGCCGACCGACGTGAACGTGGCGCTGGCGGCGGTGTCGTGCCGCGCCGCCAGGTGGCCGGCCAGGAGGATGCCGGCGACGAACCAGAGGGCCACCACGAGGATCAGCAGGCGGACCGCGCGGCGGACGAACGGGCGTCCGAGCGCGGCCGTCACGCCCGGCGCTCGCCCACCCGGTGGAGCTTCAATAGGTTCGTCGTGCCGCGAACCCACATCGGCGATCCGGAGATGATGACGATCACGTCGCCCGGGCGGACGGAGCCATCGTTGAGCAGGGACGCCTCGACTTCCTCGACCATCTCGTCGGTGGTCTTGACCTTGCGGAGGAGGCGGGAGACGACCCCCCACGACAGCGCCAGACGGCGCTGCACCTCGACGAACGGCGTCAGCGCGATGATCGGCACGCCCGGCCGCGCCTGCGAGATGAGGCGCGCCGAGAACCCGGACTCGGTGAATGCCACGATCGCGCGCGCGCCGAGCACGAACGCCGCGGTCGCCGCGGCGTCGGAGATGGCTTCCTGGAAGCTTCCGCCGGGCCGGCGGCGGCGCTCCCGCTCGAGGCTCTGCACGGCGTCGTCGGCCCGCTCGGCGACCCGCGCCATCACCGAGACGGCCTCGGCGGGATAGCGCCCGGTGGCGGTCTCGGCCGACAGCATGATCGCGTCGGCGCCGTCGAAGATCGCGGTCGAGACGTCGGAGACCTCCGCGCGCGTCGGCCGGATGTGCGTGACCATCGACTCCAGCATCTGCGTGGCGACGATCACCGGGACCTGCGCGCCGCGCGCCTGGCGAATGATCTCTTTCTGGATGTGCGGCACGTCCTCGATCGGGACGTCGACCCCGAGGTCGCCGCGGGCGACCATGACGGCGTCGACCTTTTCCAGAATGCCCGGAAGATTGGCGAGGATCTCGTGGCGCTCGAGCTTGGCGACGATCGGTAGATCGGCGGACTGGGCACGCAGGAACGCCCGGACCTCCTCGATGTCGTCGGCCGTGCGCACGAACGAGACGGCGACGAAGTCGACGCCGTGGCCGAGGCCGAAGCGCAGGTCGTCGCGATCCTTGTCCGTCAGGCACGACATCGGCAGCGACACCCGCGGGAGCGAGAGCCCCTTGTGATCGCTGATGCGCCCGCCGACCACCACCTGGCACCGGACTTCCTCCGGCGTGGCGGACTCGACGCGGAGCTGGATCATGCCGTCGTCCATCCAGATCTCGTCCCCGGGCCGCAGGTCTTTCAGGTACTCGGGATGCGTGATCGACGCCCGCTCTGCGGTGCCCACCACCGGAGGAGCGCAGAGCGTGAACGGCCGGCCCGCCTCGAGGTCGACGCGGCCGCCGCCGCCGGGGCCGAACGTACCGAGCCGGATCTTCGGGCCCTGGAGGTCCTGCAATATTGCAATGGGCCGGCCCCAGCGCGCCTCGCCCTCACGGATGCGCGCGATGACCTCGGCGTGCTCCTCGTGGGTGCCGTGCGAAAAGTTGAGGCGGGCGACGTCCAGCCCGGCTGCCACCAGGCGATCGAGCTCGGCAGTGCCGCTGCTCGCAGGACCGATCGTGCAAACGATCTTGGTCCGGCGCATCTGTCAGGCGTGAACCAGCAGAGGTTTCAAGAACTGACCGGTGTAGCTGCGTTCCCCGTGGCGCGCGAGCTCTTCGGGCGTGCCGGTGGCGACCACTCGCCCGCCCTCGTCGCCGCCCTCGGGCCCGAGATCGATCACCCAGTCCGCGGTCTTCACGACGTCCAGGTTGTGCTCGATGATCACGACGGTGTTGCCCTGCTCGACGAGCTTGTTCAGCACGTCCAGCAGCCGCTGGATGTCGGCGAAGTGCAGGCCGGTGGTCGGCTCGTCCAGGATGTACAGGGTCCGGCCGGTGGCCCGCCGCGAGAGCTCGGTCGCGAGCTTCACGCGCTGGGCCTCGCCGCCCGACAGGGTCGTCGCCGACTGCCCCAGGCGGATGTAGTCGAGGCCGACGTCGTCGAGCGTCGCGAGCTTCGACTTGATCACCGGCACCGCGTCGAAGAATCCGAGCGCCTCGCGCACGGTCATCTCGAGGACCGCGGCGATGCTCTGGCCCTTGTAGTGCACGTCGAGCGTCTCGCGGTTGTACCGCCGGCCCTTGCAGACGTCGCACGTCACGTAGACGTCGGGCAGGAAGTGCATCTCGATCTTCACCAGCCCGTCGCCCTGGCAGGCCTCGCACCGGCCGCCCTTGACGTTGAACGAGAAGCGGCCGGGCTGATAGCCGCGCATCCGGGCCTCCGGCGTGCGGGCGAACAGCGTCCGGATGAACGTGAACACACCCGTGTACGTGGCCGGATTGGAGCGGGGCGTCCGGCCGATCGGCGACTGGTCGATGTCGACCACCTTGTCGATCCGCTGGGCACCCTCGACGCGGTCGTGCGCGCCGGGCCGGTCCTGCGCCCGGTGGAGCATGGACGCGAGCGCGCGATAGAGGATGTCGTTGACCAGCGTCGACTTCCCCGAGCCCGACACGCCCGTCACGCAGGTGAACGTCCCCAGGGGGATCTTCACCGGCATGCCTTTCAGGTTGTGCTCGCGGGGATTGTGGATCGTGATGAAGTGTCCGCTCCCCTTGCGACGGGTCTCCGGGACCGGAATGCTGAGCGACCGTCCGAGATAGCGCCCGGTGAGCGACGCCGGATTCGCCATGATCTCGTCGGGCGTGCCGACCGCGACGACGTGCCCGCCCAGCTCGCCGGCGCCCGGGCCGAGGTCGATCACATAATCGGCCGAGCGGATCGTCTCCTCGTCGTGCTCCACCACCAGCACCGTGTTGCCGAGGTCTCGGAGGCGCTTGAGCGTCTCGAGCAGTCTACGGTTGTCTCGCTGGTGCAGACCGATGCTCGGCTCGTCGAGGATGTAGAGCACGCCGACCAGGCTCGAGCCGATCTGGGTAGCCAGGCGGATGCGCTGCCCCTCGCCGCCCGAGAGCGTGCCGGCGGCGCGGTCGAGCGTCAGGTAGTCGAGGCCGACGTTCATCAGGAAACCCAGGCGCTCGCGGATCTCCTTGAGGACGCGCCGGGCAATCACGGCTTCGCGCTCGGTCAGTGTCAGGTCGTCGAAGAACCGGCCTGCGTCCTTGATGGTCTGACGCACCACATCGGCGATGGACCGCCCCGCGATCTTCACGCCGAGCGATTCGGGCCGCAGGCGCGAGCCCCGGCAGGCCGGACACGGCCGCTCGGCCATGAACTGCTGGATCTCCGCGCGCGCGTCCTCGGACGTGCTCTCGCGGTACCGACGCTCGAGCGTCTTGATGACGCCCTCGAAGCCGCCGTCGCGCTCGCCGTGCAGGATCACGTCGCGGACGGGCTTCTTCAGCTCGGACCACGGAGTCTCCAGGGAGAAGCGGTGGCGCCTGGCCAGCACCTGCAGCGTCTGGCGGAAGTACGTCGTCTCGCGCCCGGCCCACGGCGCCAGCGCCCCATCCTTGAGCGAGCGCGCCGGATTCGGCACGAGCCGCTCCGGGTCGATCTCGTCGCGCGAACCGATGCCGCCGCACTCCGGGCACGCGCCGTAGGGGTTGTTGAACGAGAACATCCGGGGCGAGATCTCCGGGAAGGAGATGCCGCACTCCGCGCACGCGAGGCGCTCGGAGAAGGTGGTGGTGGCGTTTGTTGTAGCGGGGCCCTTGTGGCCGCCTTTTGCTGAGGGTGGCCTGCTGGAGGCGCGTGTGGCTCCGTCCCCCCCGTCCAGCGCCTCAACGGTAACTATTCCGTCGGCGAGACGCAGCGCCGTCTCCAGCGAATCGGCCAGCCGCGAGCCGAGGTTCTCGCGCACGACCAGCCGGTCGACGACAACGTCGATCGTGTGCTTGCGCTTCTTGTCGAGCTCGATCTCCTCGCCGAGCTCGCGGACCGTGCCGTTGACGCGAACGCGCGAGTACCCCTGGCGCTGGAGATCGAAGAAGAGCTTCTTGTACTCGCCCTTGCGCCCGCGCACGACCGGCGCCAGCACCAGGATGCGCGTGCCGGGCGCCTGCGCGAGCACGCGATCGACCATCTGCTGGACGGTCTGCGCCGAGATC
>DASRIY010000137.1:0-9389 GCA_035649755.1 Candidatus Methylomirabilota bacterium | reverse complement strand
AACGGGATCATCACCAAGTCGTCCTGGTCCTGGCCCCAGCCGCTCTGTCCCTTGGCGGCCAGCACGCCGACGACGCGCAGTGGAAAGCCCTTCACGAGAATTGTCGCGCCCAGCGGATCCTCGTGGGCGCCGAAGAGCTGCTGCGCGACGGTGTGGCCGATGAGGACGACGAGCGCCGAGGTCTGCTCGTCGGCGTCGGTCAGGGCGCGCCCCTCGACGATGGTCCAGTGCGTGATGGGCACGTACTCGGGGGTGACGCCCTGCACGTTGGTCGTCCAGTTCTGGCTCTCGTACTCGACCTGCCCGAGCTGGCGGACCATGTAGCTCACGCGCTCCACCGCGGGCGCCTCGCGGGGAATCGACCGCGCGTCGTCGACGGTGAGGGTCGACGCGCTGCCGTGGCCGCCGCGCACGCCGCTCGACGTCGTCGCGCCCGGCAGGACCACTAACAGATTCGTGCCGAGGTTCTCGATCTCCTTCTCGACGGCGGCATTGGCGCCCTGACCGACCGCCACCATGGCGATCAGCGCGGCGACGCCGATGAACACGCCGAGCGTGGTGAGCACCGAGCGCAGCTTGTTGCGCGAGATCGCCTGCGCGGCGGCCGCCAGGATCATGAGGGCGAAGGACCACGAGGCGACCATGCGTAGACGCGCCTCGGCCGGCGGGGCCCCAGCCCCGCGACGGCCTGCAGCGCGCACATCGCGCACGGAGCCGCGATGCTCGGCGCGGGCCGGCGTGCGGACGCCTGAGCCGACCGCCCCCGCGGGCGCCGGGCCGGGCGCCTCGTGCGCGACCGGCTCGTCCCCGACGATGAGCCCGTCGCGCATCGTCACGATGCGGTCGGTGTGGGCCGCGATGCTCGGGTCGTGCGTGACGACGATGATCGTGACGCCCTGCTCGCGGTTCAGCGCGCGCAGCACGTCCATGATCTCGTTCGACGTGCGCGAATCGAGATTGCCGGTGGGCTCGTCGGCCAGGATCATGCCCGGCCCGTTGATGAGCGCGCGGGCGATCGCGACCCGCTGCTGCTGGCCGCCCGAGAGCTGGCTCGGCGTGTTGCGCTCGCGCTCGGCGAGCCCCAGTGTGCCGAGCGCCTGCCGCGCGCGGGCCCGCCGCTCGGAGCGCCGCGCCGGGCCGCCGTCGGCGTAGAACAGCGGTAGCGCGACGTTCTCGAGGGCGCTGGTGCGCGCCAGGAGATTGAAGCTCTGGAAGACGAAGCCGATCCGCTCGCTGCGGATCCGCGCCAGCTCGGGCTCGGTCAGCTCGGCCACGTCGACGTCCTCGAACAGGTAGCGCCCGCTCGACGGCCGGTCGAGACAGCCGAGCAGATTCATCAGCGTCGACTTGCCCGAGCCGGACGCGCCCATGATCGCGACGAATTCTCCGGACGCGATGGTGAGGTCGACTCCGGCGAGCGCCCGCACCTCGACGTCGCCCAGGTGATAGACGCGGGTGATGCCGTGGAGCGCGATGACGCTCGAGGCCATGGACCCTACCGGCCGCCGGGCCGGAAAAAGCGCGGGGCCTGCTGCCGCGCGCTGCCGCTCGACTCCGCGCTCGGCTCGGCGACGATCACGCGGTCGCCCTCTCGCACCTCGCCGCTGACGACTTCAGCCGACGTGCCGTCGTCGAGCCCGACGCGAACGGGCACCGCCGCGGGCTTGCCGTCCCGCAGCATCCACACACGGCCGGGGTGGTCCGCTCCGCCCGCCGTTTTCGCGGCCCGTCCGCCGCCCGCGCCCCGGCTCACCCGCGCGCCCTCGGGCAGGAAGCGCAGCGCCTGCTCGGGCACCATCAGCACGTCGTCGTGCTCGGCCTTGATGATGCGCGTGGTCGCGGTCATGCCCGGCTTGAGCGCGTTGTCGGTGTTGCTCACCGCCACGACCACGTCGTAGGTGACCACGTTCTGGACGGTGACGGGCGCCTGTCGGACCTGGCGCACGGCGCCCTCGAACTGGCGGCCCGGGAAGGCCTGCACGGTGAAGGTGGCCCGGTCGCCGACCTTGACGCCGCCGATGTCCGACTCGCTCACGTTGGTGTCGACCTGCATCTTCGTCAGGTCGGTGGCGATCAGGAACAGGATGGGCGTCTGGAAGCTGGCGGCGACGGTCTGGCCCACCTCGATGTTGCGCGAGACGACGATGCCGTTCACGGGCGAGATGATCCTGGAGTAGCCCAGGTTGACCTGGGCCGCGCGCAGCTCGGCCTCGCGCTCCTGGATCGACGACTGGTCGTACGCGATCTGCGCCGCGGCCTGCTCGTACGCGCTCTTCTCGCTGTCGAGCGTGGCCTGCGACACGATGCCCCGCGCCAGGAGGCCCACGTCGCGCTCGTAGGTGGTCTTGGCGTACGCGAGGCTCGCCTGGTCCTTGAGGAGCTGCGCCTTCGCCACCGCCAGATTGGCCGTCGCCTGGTCGGCCACCATCTGGAACGGTCGGGGATCGATCTGAGCGCAGAGCTGACCGACCTTCACGGTCGTGTTGTAGTCGCAGTACCAGCGCACGATGGGGCCGGACACGTAGGTTCCGACCTCGACCACGGTCACGGGATTCACCGTGCCCGTCGCGGTCAGCGCGACCGCGACGCTGCCGCGGTTGACCGGCGCCGTGACGAACTGCGGCGCCACCGGCCCGCGCGTGGTCCAGTGGTACGCGGCGCCTGCGGCGACGGCGGCGAGGCCGCCGAGCGCCGCCCAGCGCCACCACCGGCGTCCCCGCAACCGTCGCCGGCTCGGAGGAGCCGCCGGGACGCGCGGGCCCCCGTCGGTCGACGACGGAGCTACGCCGTCGGCCACCCAGGCGCCGGTCGCTGGGCCGTCCAGGTCCACGGCCCGATCACGGCGTGTCGGGGCCGCCGAGCACTGTCCGCATCTCCTCGCGAAGCTGGTTCAGACGCTGACGGTTCTGGGCCGCCTTCGCGAGCTGCTCGGGCTTGAGGATTCCGCGGATCTCCATGACGACCTGCGTCCATTCGTGGGCGAGGTTGCTGCGGGCCTGGTTGACCTGCTGGGTGAGCGGCGCCAGGTCCGCGCTGGTCACCGGTGTTGTCGCGACGAGCTTGTCGCCCAGCTGGGTCTCGGCCGTCCGGAGCTGTTCGCGCAGCGCGCGGAGCTGCGTCCGGTGATTGCCGATGATCTGGCGGACCTGCGCCTGCTGGCTCTCGTTCAGCCCCGCGCTGTGGATGAGCAGCGGCAGCGTGTCGAAGCCGTCGCGGCCCATCCCTCCGCGCCACGGCCCCTGAGCGTAGGCACTCGCGGCCGTGAGGCTCAGCGTCACCGTCAGGGCAACCGAAACCAATCCTCGCGCGCTCATAAGCGTCCTCCTCCGCCGGCAATGGGATCGTCCTCGTAGCTTTCCTGCGAGGTCATCTCGGCGATCACGGTCGACGGGTCGGACACCAGCACCGACGCGGCGGTGACCCCGGACGACGAGAGCAGCAGCGTGACTTCCTCGAGCAGCGACAGCGCCTCGGCCGTCGTTTCCGGGCGTGGATCGACCAGCGCCTTCGATTCGCGCCACAGGATGGCTTCGCCTCCGGCCAGGAGGCCGAACCCGGCCACGATGGCGGCCGCGGTGATCCAGCGGCGCCGCCCGCGGCGCTGGGCGCGTCCGATCGGGCTTGGATGGTCGCGAAGCGCGCGCGTGATCTCATCCAGATCGTCGTCGAGGTGCCGGTAGCGCGCGGTACAGTCCAGGCAGCCCTCGAGATGCGCCGTGTCCTGCTCGGGGGCCGCGCCCTCGTGAACCAGCCACAGCGTGCGTTCACTGAGACAGCGCTTCATCGATATCCCCCCTCGCTGCCCGCCTCTGCCAGCGCGCCGCGCAGGTACTTCACGGCCCGAAACAGATGTCGCTTGACGCTTCCTTCGCTGAGATCGAGCGTGCCGGCCACCTCGTGGGTCGACATGCCCTCGATGTAGCGGAGCGCGAACACCTCGCGCTGCCGCGGCGACAGCCGCTGAAACGCCGCGGCGATGCGCGCGCCCGACTCGGCCCCGGCGGCCGCCTGCTCGGGCGTGGCGCCCCGGTCGACCAGCTCGAGCATCTCGGGCGCGCGGTGCCGGCGACTCCAGGCCCACCAGCCCGCCCGGCGGCGGTCGCGGCAGGCGTTGATGGTGACCCGCGTGAGCCATGCCGCCCAGTCGATCGGCACCACCGGGCCGTCGTAAGTCCGGATGAGCTTGAGAAAGACCTCGTGGGCGACTTCCTGGGCCTCCTGCTGGTCGCCGAGGACCAGGCGGCCCAGCCGTATCAGCCGGGTCGCGTGCTGGCGGTAGAGGGCCTCGCAATGGGCCTGCCACCGCGGTGCTGTCTGACCGTTCATGGGGTCATGCTTCCGCCCTGCCTTCTCGGCATGTAGACGAACGATCGGGCAGAAAGGTTGACCGCGAGCCAATGCGGCATCAAATTGATGCTGTCAACGCTGGGGTGGGACCCTGTCAACCCCAAGGCCGTCCCGTTCGTTAAAATCAGGGGAGGTCTGACCCAACATGAATCCGTCCAGGACGTTCATCCTTCGCCCGGTGGCGACGTCGCTACTGACGGCGGCGGTGCTCCTGGCGGGCTTCGCGGCCTACAGCCAGCTTCCGATCTCTGCGTTGCCGCAGGTCGACTACCCCACGATCCAGATCTTGACCTACTACCCCGGGGCCAGCCCAGAGGTCACGGCCTCCTCGGTCACGGCCCCCCTCGAGCGTCAATTCGGACAGCTGCCTGGTCTCAACCAGATGAGCTCGACGAGTTCCTTTGGAGCCTCGCTCATTACGCTCCAATTCACGCTGGAGCACCCGATAGACGTCGCCGAGCAGGAGGTGCAGGCTGCTATCAACGCTGCGGCCACCTACTTGCCGCGCGACCTGCCGAACCCGCCGATTTACAGCAAGGTGAACCCGGCCGACACGCCCATCCTGACGCTCGGCCTCACCTCCGACACGCTTCCGCTCTCGAAGGTGCAAGACCTGGCCGACACGAACCTGGCGCAGAAGATCTCCCAGCTCCCGGGCGTCGGGCTGGTCTCGATCAGCGGCGGTCAGCGCCCGGCGGTGCGCGTGCGCGCCGATCCCAACGCGCTCGCCTCGTATGGCCTGGGGCTCGAGGACCTGCGCACGGTCCTGGCGCAGGCCAACGTCGATCAGGCCAAGGGCAACCTGGAAGGGCCACGGCAGTCGTTCACCATCGGCGCCAACGACCAGCTCTTATCGGCCAACGAGTACAAGTCGATCGTCGTCGCGTACAAGAACGGGGCGCCGGTGAGGCTCTCCGACGTCGCCGACGTCATCGACGGCGTCGAGAACGTCAAGCAGGCGGCGTGGATGAACGACAAGCCCGCCATCATCGTCAACATCCAGCGCCAGCCCGGCGCCAATATCATCGGGGTCGTCGACCGCATCCAGCGCCTCCTGCCGCAGCTCAAGGCCTCGCTGCCGTCCTCGATCGAGATCACGACCCTGACCGACCGCACCGCCACCATCAGGGCCTCGGTCCGCGACGTCGAGTTCACGCTGGTGCTCACCGTGGCCCTGGTCGTCATGGTCATGTTCCTGTTCCTCAGAAGCCTCTCGGCCACCATCATCCCGAGCGTCGCCGTGCCCATCTCGATCATCGGGACGTTCGGCGTCATGTACCTGCTCGGCTATAGCCTCGACAACCTCTCGCTGATGGCGCTCACGATCTCGACCGGATTCGTCGTCGACGACGCGATCGTCATGATCGAGAACATCGCCCGCTACATCGAGGAGGGCCAGTCGCCGCTGCAGGCCGCGCTCAACGGCTCGGCCCAGATCGGCTTCACGATCGTCTCCCTGACTGTTTCGCTGATCGCCGTGCTGATCCCGCTCCTGTTCATGGGCGACATCGTGGGTCGGCTCTTCCGCGAGTTCGCGATCACGCTCGCCGTGACCATCCTGGTCTCCGCCGTCGTGTCGCTCACCCTCACGCCGATGATGTGCTCGCGGCTCCTGCGCGCCCAGCACGAGAGCCGGCCCGGCCGCTTCTACCAGCTGAGCGAGCGCGGGTTCGACTGGGTCATCGAGCGCTACGGCACGACGCTCCGGTGGGTGCTCCAGCACCAGACCGCGACGCTCGTCGTCACCGTCGCCGCTCTGGTGCTGACGATCGTGCTCTACGTGGTGGTCCCCAAGGGGTTCTTCCCGATCCAGGACACCGGCGTGATCATCGGCATCTCACAGGCGCCCGAGGATGTGTCCTTCACCGCCATGGCCGAGCGCCAGCAGGCGCTGGCGCGCGTCATCCTGAAAGACCCGGACGTCGCCAGCCTCTCGTCGTTCATCGGCGTCGACGGGGTGAACATGACCCCGAACAGCGGCCGCATCCAGATCAATCTGAAGCCCCGCGACGAGCGCGCTGCCGACGCCATGCAGATCATCCAGCGCCTGCAGCCGGCGCTCGAGCCGGTCGAGGGCATCACGCTCTACATGCAGCCCGTGCAGGACCTGACGGTCGAGGACCGGGTGAGCCGGACGCAGTACCAGTACACGCTCGAGGACGCCGACGCGCGCGAGCTGGCCGAGTGGGCGCCGAAGCTCGTGGAGAAGCTGAAGACCTTGCCCGAGCTCCGCGACGTCGCCAGCGACCAGCAGACCGGCGGGCTGCAGACCCAGGTCGTGATCGATCGGGACAGCGCCTCGCGCCTGGGCGTGCTGCCGCAGGCGATCGACGACACGCTCTACGACGCCTTCGGCCAGCGGCAGGTGTCGACCATCTTCACCCAGCTCAACCAGTACCACGTCGTGCTCGAGGTGCACCCGCGCTTCCAGGAGAGCCCGGAGGCGGTGTCGGCGCTCTACGTGCGCGCCTCGAACGGCACGCAGGTGCCGCTCGGCGCGTTCACGCGCCTGGCGCGCGGTACGACGCCGCTCGCCATCAACCATCAGGGGCAATTCCCCTCGGTCACGCTCTCGTTCAACCTGGCGCCCGACGCGGCGCTGGGTCACGCGGTCACCGCGATCCGGGCCGCGGAGCGCCAGATCGGGCTACCCCTGTCGGTGCACGCGAGCTTCAAGGGCACCGCGCAGGCCTTTCAGGCCGCGCTCGCCAACGAGCCCATCCTGATCCTGGCGGCCCTCATCACCGTCTACATCGTGCTGGGCGTGCTGTACGAGAGCTACATCCATCCGATCACGATCCTCTCGACCTTGCCGTCGGCCGGTGTCGGGGCGATCCTGGCGCTCCAGCTCTGCCGCGCGCCGCTCGACATCATCGGGCTCATCGGGATCATTCTGCTGATCGGCATCGTGAAGAAGAACGCGATCATGATGATCGACTTCGCCCTCGACGCCCAGCGCAACGAGGGCCGGCCCGCAGAGGCGGCCATCTACCAGGCGTGCCTGCTCCGCTTTCGGCCGATCATGATGACGACGCTCGCGGCCCTCCTGGGAGGTTTGCCTCTCGCCCTTGGTACCGGCACCGGCGCCGAGCTGCGCCGTCCGCTCGGCATCACGATCGTGGGCGGCCTGCTCCTCTCGCAGCTCCTGACGCTCTACACGACGCCGGTCGTCTACCTGGCCTTCGATCGGCTGGCGCTGCGGCTGCGCGGCGCGACGGCGCCCGGGGCGCTCCCGGCGCCGTCCGGGGCCGACTGAGCGACCGTCATGAACATCGCCGAGCCTTTCATCAAGCGGCCGATCGCCACCACGCTCCTGAGCGTGGCGCTGCTCCTGGCCGGCATCGTCGCGTATCGCACGCTGCCGGTGTCGTCCCTGCCGCAGGTCGAGTTCCCGGTGATCCAGGTGCTGGCCGTCTTGCCGGGCGCGAGCCCCGAGACGATGGCCTCGTCGGTGGCGACGCCGCTCGAGCGCCAGTTCGGCCGGATCGCCGGCGTGTCGGAGATGACCTCGACCAGCCTGCTCGGCGCCAGCCAGATCGTGCTCCAGTTCGATCTGAATCGCAGCATCGACGCCGCCGCGCGCGACGTGCAGGCGGCGATCAACGCGGCGCGGGGCCAATTGCCGCAGGGGATGCCCAACAACCCGACCTATCGCAAGGTGAACCCGGCCGACGCGCCCATCATGATCATGGCGCTCACGTCGGACGTGCTGCAGGTGGGCCGCCTCTACGACGCGGCCGATTCGATCCTGGCCCAGAAGCTCTCGCAGGTGGAGGGCGTCGGCCAGGTCATCGTGGGCGGCGGCGCCAAGCCGGCGGTGCGGGTGCGGGTCGATCCGCTGCGCCTGAGCCAACTCGGGATCGGGCTGAACGACGTCCGCGCCGCGCTGCGCGACGTGAACGCGAACTCGCCGAAGGGCGAGGTGGCCGATGCGACGCGCGCCTGGTCGATCGCCGCCACCGACCAGCTGTTCGACGCCGAGCACTATCGGCCGGTGATCGTGGCCTACACGAAGGGCGCTCCCGTCCGTCTCGGCGACATCGCCGACATCGAGAGCTCGGTCGAGGACCTTCGCACTGGCGGGCTTGCCAACGGCCGGCGCGCCGTCCTCCTTGTCATGTTCCGGCAGCCGGGCGCCAACATCATCGAGACGGTCGACCGGGTGCTGGCGCTCCTGCCGGAGCTCCGCGCCTCGATCCCGCCGACCATCGCGCTCAACGTGGTGCTCGACCGCACGACCACCATCCGCGCGTCCTTCCGCGACGTGCAGATCACGCTGATGTTGTCGGTCGTGCTGGTGGTGCTGGTCGTGTTCGTCTTCCTGCGCAGCGTCCGCGCCACCCTCATTCCGAGCGTGGCCGTCCCGCTCTCGCTGTTCGGGACCTTCGGCGGCATGTACCTCTGCGGCTACAGCCTCGACAACCTCTCGCTGATGGCGCTCACCATCTCGACCGGGTTCGTGGTCGACGACGCCATCGTCGTGCTCGAGAACATCACGCGCTACCTCGAGGCCGGCGAGTCACGGCTGGCCGCGGCCTACCGGGGCGCGCGGGAAATTGGATTCACCGTGCTGTCGATGAGCACGTCGCTGGTCGCCGTCTTCATTCCCATCTTGCTGATGGGCGGGCTCGTCGGCCGGCTCTTCCGCGAGTTCGCGGTGACCCTCACGCTGGCCATCACGGTCTCGCTCCTGGTGTCGCTGAGCACGACCCCGATGATGTGCGCGCAGCTCTTGAAGTCCGGCCCCGAGGTCCGCCACGGCCGGCTCTATCGCGTCAGCGAGGCGGCCTTCGACGGCGTCCTGGCCTTCTACCGGCGCACGCTGGGCTGGGTCCTCCGCCACCAGTTCCTCATCCTGCTCGTCACGCTCGGCACGATCGGCCTCAACATCTACCTGTTTATCGTGGTACCCAAGGGCTTTTTCCCGCAGCAGGACGCGGGCCGGCTCACCGGGAGCATCCAGGCCGAGCAGGACATCTCGTTCCCGGCCATGCGCGACAAGATGAGCGAGTTCGTCAACGTGGTGATGGCCGATCCGGCCG
>DASRIY010000136.1:0-4282 GCA_035649755.1 Candidatus Methylomirabilota bacterium | reverse complement strand
GTCCTCGCCGTCGGTCCGGTACACGCGAGTCGCCGACGGCGTCGTCAGGACCGCGTGCGCATCGGCGGTCGCCTCGACGTCGATCGAAAGCCGATCGCCGCCGACGAGGCCCCCGGTGGGGTTCAGGATCGAGACCACCGCAGAGGGGTCGTCGAGCGCGACGGGCGCCAGCGCCTGCAGCGGCAGTGTGTACCGCCAGCCGGTCACGACGGTCGCTGTCCCGCGGCACTCGAAGCGGAGGCGCAGCGCCCCGTCGCGTCCGACGCGGTCGGCGGCGAGCGGCGCCGGAGCGCTCACGCCGTGGCGGCGTCGAGCGACAGCTCGTGCCGAATCCACGCCAGTATGGTGTCGACCCCCTGGCCCGTGCGGAGGTTGGTGAACACGAAAGGCCGCGTGCCACGCATCCGGCGCGCGTCGCGCTCCATCACCGAGAGGTCGGCGCCCACGTGAGGCGCCAGATCGATCTTGTTGATGATCAGAAGGTTGGAGCGCGTGATGCCCGGTCCGCCCTTGCGCGGAATCTTTTCGCCCTCGGCGACGTCGATGACGTAGATCGCGGCGTCGACCAGCTCCGGACTGAACGTGGCGGCCAGGTTGTCGCCGCCGCTCTCGATCAGCAAGAGCTCGAGCGCCGGGAACTTCTTCTGGAGCTCGCGCACCGCCTCGAGATTAGCCGACGCATCTTCGCGAATGGCCGTGTGGGGGCATCCGCCGGTCTCGACACCGACGACCCGGTCGGCCGGAAGCGCGCCGCGCCGCACCAGGAACTCGGCGTCTTCCTTCGTGTAGATGTCGTTGGTGATGACCGCCATGTCGAGCTCGGGCGAGAGCCGGCGGCAGAGCGCCTCGGCCAGCGCGGTCTTCCCGGAGCCGACGGGGCCGCCAATGCCGATCTTCAGCGGGCGCGGCGTGGCACTCACGAGCGGAAGAGCCGCGAGTCGAGCGTCGCGTGACGGATGCCCGCGATCTCGATCGCCGGATTGAAGCTCCACAGGTCGTCCGCGGTCGTCGCCGACGCGGCCGCGGCGGCCAGGCGCTCGATGCGCTCCCGCATCGCCGCCAGCACGCGCTGGCCCTCGAGCTGGCCGAGCGCGATCAGGCGCAGGCCGGCGCCGACCAGAAGCTCGGCCGTGGAATACAGATAGGCCGCGGCGGCGGCCCCTGGTGCGACGCCGCCGCGCCCGACGACGGCGCCGAACACGCTCGCGTGGTGTCCGCACGCCCGGTCGCCGTCGACGGCGCCGGTCAGACGGGCGAGGAACGGATCGTCGCCGAGGCCCGCGGCGATCCGGAGCGTCTGACGCCCCATCTGACGGCTCGCCGCCCTGAACTCGGGAACGCACTTCATCGCGTCGAGCCGCTGATCGAGGGCGATCCAGTCGTCCGCGGCGGCGCGGGTGGACAGGCGCACCGCGATCGCGACCGCTGCGGCGTCGGCCGGGCCGGCCGAGCCTTCGAGGTGGGCCGCGACGAAGGCTTCGAGCCCCTGGCGGTCATGAACCCGGCCGTCCTGCACGTACGTCTCCAGGCCGAACGAATGGGCGAAGCCGCCGGTCGGAAAGAGCCCATCGGCAAACTGTAGGAGCGTCAGCAGCGCCCGCTCACCGGTCATGACGAAGCCCCATCCCGATCGGCACGAACACCGCCCGCACACGCTCGAACCGGACGTCGAGCCGCGTGAGCAGGTGCCCCATCGCGGGATCGTCGGGCACCAGCACCCGGTCGCCGTCGAGCGCGAGCGTGAAGTGGCGATTGCCCACCTCGAAGGCCACGCGCAGCGCCTCCTCGGGCGAGGCGGGCTTGAACGCCAGGACCGGCTCGAGCGCGCCCTCGACAACCACGTACCAGTCAGCGGCGACGTGGAGGACCGCGCCGAGCCGGAGCACGCTGCCGGTCGGCAGCGCCAGCACGAGCGCGCGCCCCGCCGTCGTCGTGACGCGCCGGCGCCCCCAGCGCCGCTCCTCGGCCGTGAGCGTCAGGGTGTCGCGCTCTCGCCCCGCCAGATCCGCCTCGCGTACGTCGACGCGCGCGGTCGTGATCACTGGGGCGTCGGCGACGCCTGAAGTCATGCCCTCTGCGTCAGATCCCATCAGAACAAGAAATAGCGTTGCGCCATCGGCAGCACCCGCGCCGGCTCGCACGTGAGCAGCACGCCGTCCGCTCGCACCTGGTAGGTCTCGGGATCGACCTCGATGCGCGGCAGGGCGTCGTTGTGGATCATGTCGCGCTTGCTGAGCCCGCGGCAGCGCGAGACCGCGACGGCGCGCCGCGTGAGACCGAGCCGCCGAGGCACGCCGGCGGCGAGCGCGGCCGCCGAGACGAACGTGACGGTCGTGCTACCGACGGCTCGCCCGAACGCCCCGAACATCGGCCGGTACAGCACGGGCTGCGGCGTCGGGATCGACGCGTTCGGATCGCCCATGGCCGCCCAGGCGATGAGGCCGCCCTTCACTACCAGCTCCGGCTTCACGCCGAAGAACGCGGGCTTCCAGAGGACGAGATCGGCGAGCTTACCCTTCTCGATCGACCCCACCTCGCCGGCCAGGCCGTGGGCGATGGCCGGGTTGATCGTGTACTTCGCGACGTAGCGCTTCACCCGCGTGTTGTCGTCACCGGGCGTCTCCCCCGGAAGCGGGCCGCGCTGGCGCTTCATCTTGTCGGCGGTCTGCCAGGTGCGGATGATCACCTCGCCGATCCGGCCCATTGCCTGCGAGTCGGAGGACATCATGCTGATCGCGCCGAGGTCGTGCAGCACGTCCTCGGCGGCGATCGTCTCGGCGCGGATGCGCGACTCGGCGAAGGCGAGGTCCTCCGGAATTCGCGCGTTGAGGTGGTGGCAGACCATCAGCATGTCGAGATGCTCGTCCATCGTGTTCACGGTGAACGGCATGGTCGGGTTGGTCGACGACGGCAAGCAGTTCGCCTCGCCGCACACGCGGATGATGTCGGGCGCGTGGCCGCCGCCGGCGCCCTCGGTATGGTACGTGTGGATCGTCCGCCCCTTGAACGCGCGGATCGAGTCCTCGACGAATCCGCTCTCATTGAGCGTGTCGGTGTGAATCGCCACCTGCACGTCGAGCTCCTCGGCGACGCCGAGGGCGCAGTCGATCGCCGCGGGCGTCGTCCCCCAGTCTTCGTGGAGCTTGAGCCCGATGGCGCCCGCCGCGATCTGCTCGCGCAGCGGATCGGGCGCCGACGCGTTGCCCTTGCCGAGAAAGCCCAGGTTGATCGGGAACGCCTCGGCCGCCTCGAGCATCCGATAGATGTTCCACTCACCGGGCGTGCACGTCGTCGCGTTGGTCCCGGTTGCGGGGCCGGTGCCGCCGCCGAGCAGCGTCGTGAGGCCGGCGCTGATCGCCTCGTTGACGAGCTGGGGACAGATGAAGTGGATGTGTGTGTCGAGCCCACCCGCCGTGACGATCTTGCCCTCGCCGGCGATCACCTCGGTGGAGGCGCCGACGATCATGCCGTCCGTCACCCCGGCCATCAGGTCGGGGTTGCCGGCCTTGCCGACCGCGACAATCCGGCCGTCGCGGATGCCGATGTCGGCCTTCACGATCCCCCAGTGGTCGATGATCACCGCGTTGGTGATGACGACGTCGAGCACGCCCGCCGCGCGGGTCGCGCGGACGGCCTGGCCCATGCCGTCGCGGATGACCTTGCCGCCGCCGAACTTCGCCTCCTCGCCCGGCGTCGTGAGGTCGCGCTCGATGCGGATGAACAGCTCCGTGTCGGCCAGACGCACTCGATCGCCCGTGGTGGGTCCGTAGAGATCGGCGTACTGCCGGCGCGTCAGCCGGAGCGTCACGACGGACGCTCCCACGCCGCGAGCTTCGCCATCGCCTGATCGCGGCCGCCGCCCTCGGTCAACGCGTTCAGACCGAAGACCCGGCGCGCGCCGGCCAGCTCGACCAGCGTCACGCGCTTCTCGTCGCCGGGCTCGAAGCGCACCGCGGTGCCGGCCGGCACGTTGAGCCGCATCCCGAACGCCTGCGCGCGGTCGAAGCGGAGCGCCCGGTTGACCTCGAAGAAATGGAAGTGCGAGCCGACCTGGATGGGCCGGTCGGCCGTGTTGGTCACCGTCAGCTCCACGGTGCGCCGCCCCTGGTTCGCGACGACATCCCCCTCCCCCAGCACGTATTCACCCGGAATCACGCGGCCCTCCGTCGCTAGCGAATGGGATGATGAATGGTGACGAGCTTGGTGCCGTCAGGGAACGTGCCCTCGACCTGAACCTCCTCGATCATCTCCGGCACTCCCTCCATCACGTCGTCGCGCCGGA
>DASRIY010000135.1:0-5005 GCA_035649755.1 Candidatus Methylomirabilota bacterium | reverse complement strand
ACCGGCGTGAACTCCCGTGTGTAGTGCTCGTCGAGCGGGAGCTTCTTCTTGAGCAGGCCGTGCTCGAGAAGCGTGCTCTGCATGACGGAGAGCGCCTCCACGTCGATGTGCCCGTCGACCGGCAAGAGCGGGCCCGAGATCTTGTGAGCCGCCAGCACCGCCTCCGGTGTCCAGCCGAGCTTCTTGGCCACCACCTCGGCCGCGTCCTTCGGCGACTCGCGCATCAGCTTGATCGCGCGGAAGAGCGCGCGCTGGCTCTTCCGGATCGGGTCGGCCTGCCGCTTGATCGCGTCCTCGGACGCGTACTGGATCTGACTGATCCACTTCGGCGTGACCACGTCCAGGCGCAGCAGCACCTTCGACTTGCCCTGGAGCTCGGTGACGGCGCCGCCGTCGCCCCAGACGTAGGCGGCGATCTCGCGGCGGGCCAGGGCCGCGAGCTGCGCATCGAGGCCGCCAAGACCCACGATCTGCACGTCGCGGTCTGGGTCCCAGCCTTCCTTCCGGGCGAGCATGCGCGCAAAGACCCAGGTGGTCGCGCCCACGCGCGTCACGCCGATCGCCTTGCCCTTGAGATCGCCGACTCGCTGGACGTCCGGCGCCACGTTGAGGGTGAAGTGATTGCCGTCGGTATGGGTCGCGATCATCTTGATCGGCGAGCCCGCCTCGCGAAAGACGAGGATGTCGGTGCTGCCGGAGATGCCGACGAGACACTCGCCGACCATCACCGCCTTGAGCAGATCGGGACCGCCGCGGAAGGGTACGAACTCGACGGCGAGGCCCTCGGAGGTGAAGAAGCCGCGCTCGAGGGCGACGATGACCGGTCCGGCCATGGAGTAGTCGCCGAGCACCGCGGTGCCGATCTTGACGGCGGTCTGGGCCCGCGCAGCGCGCGCGAGGACGGGGGCCGCGCTCGCGGCGAGCGCACCGGCGGCGAAACGACGGCGCGTGATGGCGGACATGGCGGCTCCCTTGCGGCCCGGCGGCTTGACTTTCACCGGGTACGCGGTGATCGTACAACCTCGTGAGCGGCGCGGAAAGGACCCGATGACCGAGTCGCCCGTCACGTTCGAAGCCAGTGACGGTGTGGGCTGGATCACGCTCAATCGCCCCGCGGTCCTCAACGCCCTGTCGACCGAGCTCGTGATGGCGCTGGCCGACTGCGCGGCGCGGGCGGCCGCCGACGTGAGGGTCGCCCAGGTGGTCGTGCGGGGGGCCGGCCGCGGGTTCTGCTCGGGCATGGACCGGACCGCACTCGCGGCCGGCACGGTCGGCGAGGCGTTCTATCGCCACTGGAACCGCGCGCTCGACTGCCTTGAGGACATGCCGAAGGTGACGCTGGCCGTGCTGCACGGCTACTCCATCGGCGGCGGGCTGCAGCTGGCGCTGGCGTGCGATCTGCGGGTGGCTACCGACGACGCGGTCATCGGTCTGGGCGCCACGCGCCATGGTCTCGTGCCCGACGGCGCCGTGCTGAGGCTGGCGCGAATCGTCGGCGAGGGCCGCGCCAAGGAGCTGGCCCTTCTAAACGAGCACGTGCGCCCCGCCGAGGCGCTCGCCATGGGCCTCGTCAACCGCGTGTGCGCCCGCGCCGACCTCGACCGCACGGTGGCGGCCATCGTCGAGAAGGCGCGCGCCGCGTCGCCGACCGCCAACGCCCACACCAAGCGGCTGCTCCACGGCTCGTTCCACCGAGATCCACGGGGGCAGCTCGAGGACGTGCTGAAGGCGCAGGCCGAGTGCGTGACGTCGTGGGAGATGGAAGAGGCCAATCGCGCGTGGCACGAGAAGCGCGAGGCCCGGTTCTACCCGCCGCGTCCGCGCTCCTGAGATGGCCGACGACGTTATCCTGGAAACGGAGGACCTCACCAAGGAGTTTCACGGTTTTCTCGCGGTGAAGGGCGTGCGGCTGCGTGTGTGCCGGGGCGCGATTCACGCGCTCATCGGCCCCAACGGCGCCGGCAAGACGACCTGCTTCAATCTCCTGACGCACTTCCTGGTGCCGACGCGCGGCCGGATCCGGTTCAAGGGCCGCGACATTACGGGCTCGCATCCCGCCGACATCGCGCGGCTCGGCCTCGTCCGCTCCTTCCAGATCTCGGCCGTGTTTCCGCACCTCTCGGTGCTGGAGAACGTGCGCGTCGCGCTCCAGCGCAAGCGCGGCGCCTCGTTCGATTTCTGGCGGCCCCAGCGCGTGCTCGACGAGCTGAACGCCCGCGCGCTCGAGCTGATCGACGCGGTCGGTCTGGCCCAGTTCGCGCGGACGCTCGCGGTGGAGCTGCCGTACGGGCGCAAGCGCGCCCTCGAGATCGCGACGACCCTGGCGCTGGACCCGGAGATGATGCTGCTCGACGAGCCGACCGCCGGCATGGCGCACGAGGACGTGGAGCGGATCTCGGGGCTGATCAAGCGCGTCGCGGTGAACCGGACCGTCCTGATGGTCGAGCACAACCTCAGCGTGGTCGAGAACCTCTCGGACACGATCACCGTCCTGGCGCGCGGCGAGATCCTCGCCGAGGGCGACTACCGGACGGTAGCCCAGAGCCCCGAGGTGATCCAGGCCTACATGGGGTCGGGCCATGCCTGAGCCGCTGCTCGAGGTCCGAGACCTTCACGCGTGGTACGGCGAGTCGCACATCCTGCACGGCGTCGGCTTCGAGATCATGCCGGGCGAGACGGTGACGCTCCTGGGGCGCAACGGAGCCGGCAAGACGACCACGCTCAAGTCGATCATGGGCATCGTGGCGCGTCGCCGCGGCTCGGTCAGGCTCGGGGGCCGCGAGCTGATCGATCTGCCGTCGAACCGGATCGCCCGGCTCGGGCTCGCGTTCTGCCCGGAGGAGCGCGGCATCTTCGCGAGCCTCACCGTCGAGGAGAACCTCCGGCTCCCGCCCGTCGTCCAGCCCGGCGGGCTCGGCGTCGACGCGATCTACGAGCTGTTCCCGAACCTCAGAGAGAGGCTCCGGGCCGGCGGCACCACGCTCTCCGGCGGCGAGCAGCAGATGCTGGCGATCGGCCGCATCCTCAGGACTGGCGCCCGACTCCTCTTGCTGGACGAGCCGACCGAAGGCCTGGCGCCGGTCATCGTCCAGCAGATCGGCGCCACGCTCGGCCGGCTCAAGCGCGAGGGGTTCACCGTCCTGCTCGTCGAGCAGAACTTTCGCTTCGCCGCGACCGTGGCCGACCGCCACTATGTGATGGAACACGGCCGCGTGGTGGACATGATTCCGAATGCGGAGCTCGACACCAGCATGCCCAAGCTGCACGACTATCTCGGAGTATGAGTCGCCGCCGCTGACCCGAGCGCCGGCCATAAAGGAGTGGAGCGCATGACGATCGCACGAATCGTGGCACTCATCGGCATCCTGACCCTGCTCGCCGCCCCGGCCGCCGCGGAGATTTCCGACGGCGTCGTCAAGATCGGCGTGCTCAACGACCAGTCGAGCCTCTACGCCGACCTGGCCGGCCAGGGCTCGGTGGTAGCGGCCCGGATGGCCGTCGAGGACTTCGGCGCCGCCGCCAAGGGACTGAAGGTCGAGATCATCTTCGCCGACCATCAGAACAAGGCCGACGTCGGCTCACAGATCGCCCGCCAGTGGTACGACGCCGAGAAGGTCGACATGATCATGGACGTGCCCAACTCGGGCGTGGCGCTGGCCGTCAACCAGATCACGCGGGACAAGGGCAAAGCGTTCATCGTCTCGTCGGCCGCGACGTCGGACCTGACCGGCAAGGCGTGCTCGCCCAACACGATCCACTGGACCTACGACACGTGGGCGCTCGCCAACGGCACCGGCAACGCGGTCGTGAAGACCGGCGGCGACACGTGGTTCTTCATCACCGCCGACTACGCCTTCGGCCACGCCCTCGAACGCGATGTCGAGGCGGTCGTGCTCAAGAACGGCGGCAAGGTGCTGGGCAAGGTCCGCCATCCGCTCAACACCCAGGACTTCTCGTCGTTCCTGCTGCAGGCGCAGGCCTCGAAGGCGAAAGTGATCGGGCTGGCCAACGCCGGCGGCGACACCACCAACGCGATCAAGCAGGGCGCCGAGTTCGGCATCGTCAAGGGCGGCCAGAACTTCGCGGGGCTCCTGGTGTTCCTCACCGACGTGCACGCGCTCGGTCTCGAGAAGGCGCAGGGCCTGACCTTCACCGAGACGTTCTACTGGGACATGAACGACAAGACGCGTGCCTTCGCCAAGCGCTTCGCCGAGCGCAACCGGCAGATTCATCCCACGATGATCCACGCGGGCGTGTACGCGGGGACGCTGCACTATCTGAAGGCCGTGGAGGCGCTCAAGAGCGACGAGGGCCCCAAGGTCATCGCCAAGATGAAGGAGATGCCGACCGACGATCCGCTCTTCGGCAAGGGGACGATTCGCGTCGACGGGCGCAAGGTTCATCCCGCGTACCTCGTCGAGGTCAAGAAGCCTTCGGAGTCGAAGTACCCGTGGGATTACTACAAGATCCGCGCGACTATCCCTGCGGAGCAGGCTTTCCGGCCGCTCGATCAGGGGGGATGCGAGCTCGTCAAGAAATAGGCGCGCGGGGCGACGGAGCCGGGGCGGGGAGCGGGGGCGGTGAGGGGTGCGACGACCACGCGGCGCCCATGCGTCGGCCTGCCTCAGGCCACCCTCGGTCTGAGCCGGCCTCACGCTCCTATACCATTACCATGACGATTTTTGGGGTGCCGACGCAGGCTTTGTTTGGACAGCTCTTGATCGGGCTGATCAATGGGGCATTCTATGCGTTGCTGAGCCTCGGCCTGTCGGTCATCTTCGGGTTGCTCAACATCATCAACTTCACGCATGGCGCGCAGTACATGATGGGCGCCTTCGCCGCGTACTTTCTTCTGCAGTGGGCGGGGCTCGGCTACTGGTGGGCGCTGCTCATCGCGCCGATCGTCGTGGGCATCACCGGCATCGTGCTCGAGCGCACGACGCTCAAGCGTCTCTACCAGCTCGATCACCTCTACGGGCTCTTGCTGACCTTCGGCTTCGCCCTG
>DASRIY010000134.1:0-4329 GCA_035649755.1 Candidatus Methylomirabilota bacterium | reverse complement strand
CTCCTCGCCGTTCACGCTGAGCATGGCGTCTCGCCTTCCGAAGCTAGCAGGCCCGGTCGATCTCGTCCAGACTCGAGGCTGGCGAATCAATATGAATATAGTATAATCAATATAAATCAATCATCATAGGCCGGCTGCTCTCAACCGCTGTGCGCGTTGCAGGCCGTCGCGGGGCTGGGCCCCGCCGGTCGAGCCGCGCCTGTAAATCTAGGAGGCGTCGATGGAGACGGGGTGGAAGGCGGGGCTCGAGGACGTGATCGCGGCGCGGTCGGCGATCTGCCAGGTCGACGGCGTGAACGGCAGGCTCTACTACCGGGGCTACGAGATCGGCGACCTCGCCGGTGCCGTCTCGTTCGAGGACGTGACGGCGCTCCTCTGGCACGGCGAGCTTCCCGACGCCGGGGCGTCGGCCGCCTTCAAGGCGCGGCTCGAGGCGGCGCGCGGGCTTCCGCCGGCGGTGGGCGACCTGCTCCAGACCCTTCCCCGCGACGCCCACCCGCTCGACGCGCTGCGGACGGCGGTGTCGCTGGCCGCGACCCGTGATCCCGATACGCGCTCGAACGAGCCCGAGTCGAATCTGCGCAAGGCGTTTCGTCTCATGAATCTGGTGCCCGAGACGGTCGCGGCCTGGCAGCGGATCCGCACCGGCCGGACGCCGGTGGCCGCGCCGGCCGCGACGTCGCACGCGGCGTACTTTCTGGAGCTCCTGGAGGGCAGGGCGCCCTCGCCCGAGGTCGCGCGGGTCATGGACCTGGTGCTCACGCTGCACGCCGACCACGAGCTGAACGCGTCGACGTTCGCGACGCGCGTCGGAGTGGCTACGCTCACCGATCTGCACGCGGCCATCGTCGCGGCGGTCTCGACCCTGAAGGGGCCGCGTCACGGTGGCGCCAACGAGGACGTGCTGGCGATGCTGCTCGAGATCGGTGAGCCCGCGCGCGCCGAGAGCTACGTCGAGGCGCGCATGGGCGCGCGCGCGGGGCTCTCCAAGCAAGAGCGCGGCGATCCGAAGGTACGCATGCCCGGGTTCGGCCACCGCGTTTACCGGGTCGACGACGCGCGGGCGCGCGTGCTCCGGGGAATGGCGAAGTCGATGGCCGAGGCGACCGGCCGGCAGAAGCTCTTCGAGGTCGCCGAGCGTGTCTACGACGCGATGCGAGCGCGCACATCCCTGCCGGTGAACGTCGATTTCTTCTCGGCCGTGGTCTACGACGCGCTGGGCATTCCGCCGGACTTCTGCACGTCAATCTTCGCGGTGGGGCGCGTCGCGGGCTGGTTGGCCCACGCGCTGGAGCAGTACGCCGACAACCGGCTCATCCGTCCGCGCGCCGACTACATCGGCTTGGCGCCGCGGCCGTTCGCTCCTCAGCGGCGGAAGACCGAGACCTCGATGGCGTCGTCCTTGAAGTCGTAGGCGCGGCTGTCGTAGCGGCCGCCGTTGCGCACGTAGTCGAGGTACGGCGCGACTTCGCGGCGAGCGATGCCGGTATTGTCGGCAACGACGACGGCGCCGGGGACGAGCTTCGGCTCGAGCTGGCGGAGGTAGTCGAGGTAGTCTTCCTTCTCGGCGTCGACGAAGGCGAAGTCGAAGCGGCCAGGGAGGAGAGGGATGACGCGCAGCGCGTCGCCCGCGACCACCTTCACCCGCCGGGCCAGCCCGGCCTCGGCGACGTTGGCGCGCACCATCCACGCCAGGAATGGATTCGCCTCGACGCAGGTGAGCCGCCCGCGCGGCGGCATCGAGCCGGCGATCAGGATCGCCGAGTAGCCGAGCAGCGAGCCGAGCTCGATGCCTCGCGTGGGCCGATGGCGGTCCAGGAGCCGGCGGATGACGCGGCCCTTGGCCCGGCCGACGATGGGGATGGTCCATACCGTCGTGGCGCGGTCCATCAGCGCCAGCATCCGGCGCGCCTGCTTGGTCACGCGCGCGCGGCCGTGATCCGGGCGGCGACGGTGTCGGGCACGGGATAGCGCCGCGTCGACTTGCCCGCCTTCACGATCTGGCCGGGAAGGGCGCGACCCACGATCTCCTGAACCCGTCGCGACACCGCGATCAGCCGATCGAGGTCGATGCCGGTCTCGACGCCCATCGCGGCGAGACAGTGCACGAGATCCTCGCTGCAGACGTTACCGGAGGCGCCCGGCGCGAACGGGCAGCCGCCCAGCCCGCCGATCGAGGCGTCGATGTGCGTGACGCCGCACTCCATGCCGGCCAGGATGTTGGGGATCGCCATGGCCCGCGTGTCATGCGTGTGCAAGGTCCACTCGATCCCCGGGAACTTCGGCATCAGGCGCTCGAAGACGCGCCCGACCTGACGCGGGTTCGCCATCCCGGTCGTGTCGGCCAAACCGATCGCTCGCGCGCCCATGTCGACCAGCCGCCGCACGACGCTCTCGAGCTGAGTCAGCGGCACGTCGCCCTCGAACGGGCAGCCGAACGACGTCGACACGCCGCAGGCGACCGGCGTCTTCGCGCGCTCGGCCACTTGCAGGACGGCGCGCATCCGCTCGATCGACTCGGCGATCGTCATGTTCACGTTGGCGAGGTTGTGGCTCTCGCTGGCCGAGAGCACGGTGTGGATCACGTCGACCCCGGCGTCCACCGCGCGGACCGCGCCCTTGTCGTTGGGCACGAGGGCGGCGTAGCGCGTGCCCGGGCGGCGCCGGATGCGCGCCATGACCTCCTCGGCGTCGCGCAGCTGCGGGACCACTTTCGGGTGCACGAACGACGTCACCTCGATCTCGGGGATGCCGGCGTCCGACAGGAGGTCGACCACCTCGATCTTCTGCTCGGTGGGGATGAAGTCGGGCTCGATCTGGAATCCATCGCGGGTTCCCACTTCACAAATCGTGACACGGGCCGGCAGCTTCATGGCATCCTCCAAGACCTCCGGGGTGATCAGAACTGTAGCATGGAGGCAGGCGAACCCATCGAGCGCTGACCGGCATCAAAGCAAAAGGAGGTCCGAATGAACCCCAATCTCGGCATCACCGACAAAGACCGCACTGGAGTCGTGAAAATCCTGAACACGCTCCTCGCCGACGAGTACGTGCTGTATACGAAGACCCGCAACTACCACTGGAACATCGTCGGTCCGCAGTTCAACGATCTGCACAAGTTCTTCGGCGAGCAGTACGAGCAGCTCGACGACTTCGTCGACGACGTGGCCGAGCGCGCGCGCCAGCTCGGCGGCCACTCGGTGGCCACCCTCAGCGAGTTCGTGGAAGAGGCCCGGCTGAAGGAGCACCCCGGCCAGTATCCGTCCGCCGAGGAGATGCTCGAGAACCTGCTGGCCGACCACGAGACGATCATCCGCCAGCTCCGCGTCGACGCCGCGATCGCCTCGGACAAGCTTCACGACGCCGGCACGAACGACTTCCTCGTCGGCCTCATGGAGAGCCACGAGAAGATGGCGTGGATGCTCCGCTCCTTCCTGGAGGGGAAGTCCTCGGGCCGCTCGCGCTAGAACGGGCTCGCACTCGAGCTGGGCGCGGGCGGCCCACGTGAGGCCGCCCGCACACCGGGGTCTATTCCCGCTAGTTGGACGGTCGAGACTGCATTTTCTTCTCGAGCTCCTGTTTCAGCTGCTCGAGGTTGAAGCTGGCGCCCTTTTGCATGGGCGGGAAGTCAAGGAAGGTCTGCGCGTACTTCGCAACCTCCTGCTTGACGAACACGAAGCGCCAGAACTCGTAGGCCCACCAGTTCGCGGCAAAGAGTGATCCCTGAAGGCCCGTGCGCTCGAAGGGATCCAGCCGGAGGTTAAGGAGGATGGGCCAGTCGACTTTGACCGTGCCGCCGAACCAGCCGTTCGGCTGGTCGATGAACCGGTACTTGAAGTCGCCGATGCGCACCGCACCGAGTGTCGTCTCGGCGAAGTAGAAGATCTCGTTCCGCTTTGACGGCCCCTTGCCGGTGATCAGGTCCATCTGGTTGTAGCCGTCGAGATACACCTTGTACCTGCGGTCACCGAGCTGCTTGCCCTGCTTCAGCTCCGCCGCGATGTTGGGGTTGCCCGCCGCCGCGACGAAGGTCGGGAACCAGTCGAGCCCGGAGACGACGCCGTTCTCGACCTTGCCGGCCGGCACCTTGCCCGGCCAGCGCAGGATCATGGGCACGCGGAAGCTGCCCTCCAGCACCGTGCCCTTGGCCCCGGCGAACGGGGTCTGCCCCCCATCCGGCCAGGTGAAGTTCTCGGTTCCGTTATCGGTGGTGAAGCCGATGATGGTGTCGCCCTCGATGCCCAGCGCCTTCACCTTCTGCATCACCGCGCCCACGATGTCGTCGAGCTGGGCCATGCCGGCCTCGGAGATGGACCAGCCGTTCTCGGG
>DASRIY010000133.1:0-7262 GCA_035649755.1 Candidatus Methylomirabilota bacterium | reverse complement strand
GCCTCCCGTAGGAGTCGGGACCGTGTCTCAGTTCCCGTGTGGCTGGTCGTCCTCTCAGACCAGCTACCCGTCATAGCCTTGGTGAGCCGTTACCTCACCAACTAGCTGATAGGCCGCGAGCCCCTCCAAGAGCGGCAGCTTTCGCTACCTTTCCTCCCCAGGTCTTGCGCCCCAGGGAACGTATCCAGTATTAGCCTCCCTTTCGAGAGGGTATCCCGGACTCGAGGGCAGGTTACCCACGTGTTACTCACCCGTACGCCACTAGGACCACCGAATTATTGCTAACCCGATGATCCTCGTTCGACTTGCATGTGTTAAGTACGCCGCCAGCGTTCGCTCTGAGCCAGGATCAAACTCGCCATGTAAAGCGATGAACCTGGTCCTCAAGCTCGAACGTGTTACTGCGATCTGTCTGCAGTCACTCGGCCGAGCGCAAGGTACTCGTTAGAACGGATGGTGCTCACACCTTTTTGGTGAGCCAGTAGCATATCCAGCTTTCAAAGAGCACTGCGGTCAGCTTGAAAGGTGACCGGGCTGAAAACCTCACGTCTCCGCGAGGCAACGACTGACTATACGGATCGACCCTACCCTTGTCAAGTTATTAACCACTTTTTCTTAAGGGGGGCCCGGGTCAGACGCGCGGTCCCTCGAGGAGCACGCGCTTGAACCGTCGCTTGCCCACCTGAATGAGATATTCCTTCCCCGGCGTCAGCGTCTGGTCGGTGCTCGTCACCCGCTCATGATCGACCTCGACGGCGCCCTGCTGGATCATGCGTCGCGCCTCGGAGGTCGACGCCACCAGACCCGCCTCCTTCAGGACACGCCACACCGGCGACACGCCGCCCGTCACGCGCGCCGTCTCGATCTCTTCGGGATCTTCACGCTGCTGATGAACCCGCGCGAAGTGCTCCGCGGCCTCCGCGGCGGTGCGATCGCCGTGGTATTGCGCGGTGATTACGCCGGCCAGGCGCTTCTTGGCTTCCATCGGATGGCCGGCCCGGAGCGCGGCGATCTCGGCTTCCGACACGCGCGTGAGGAGCTCGAAGTAGCGCCACATCATCGCGTCCGACACCGACATGAGCTTTCCGTAGACGTCGTCCGCGCGCTCGTTGATGCCGACGTAATTGCCGTAGCTCTTGGACATCTTCTGCACGCCGTCGAGCCCTTCCAGGAGAGGAACAGTTACCGCGATCTGGGGCTCCTGGCCGTGGGCGCGCTGCAGATCGCGTCCGACCAGGAGATTGAACGTCTGGTCGGTGCCGCCCAGCTCGACGTCGGCGGCGAGCGCCACCGAATCGTAGGCCTGGGCGATCGGATAGAGGAACTCGTGCAGGCTGATCGGCCGCTCGGCGGCGTAGCGCGCCGCGAAATCTTCGCGCTGCAGCATGCGCGCCACCGTGAGATGCGCCGTCTCGCGAATGATGCCCTCGAAGGTCAGGGCCGCCAGCCACGTCGAGTTGAGCTCGACCCGCGCGCGCGACATGTCGACGACCTTGCCGAGCTGGGCTCGATAGGTGTCGGCGTTGGCGCGAATCTCCGCCGGAGTCAGCGGCTTGCGCGTCTCCGAGCGACCGGTCGGATCGCCGATCATGCCCGTGAAGTCGCCGATGATGACGATCACCTGATGACCGAGGTCCTGGAAGTCGCGCAGCTTGCGCAGAACGACCGTGTGGCCCAGATGAAGATCGGGCGCAGTGGGATCGAGCCCCAGCTTGACCTTCAGTGGCGCGCGGGCCCGGCGCGAGCGCTCGAGCTTCTGCGCGAGCTCGGCCTCCACGATGATGTCGGCGGCGCCGCGTCTGATGATCCGGAGCTGCTCGTCGACCGGTGGGAACTCCAGACGGCTCACGGCACCGGCGTTTTAACACAGGGATTTCGAGGGCGCAAGGCACGCACGGTCTGCGGGGGGTGCCCGGTATAATAACCGGGTGATGGCTCTTCGGAAGGACAACGCGTCGAGCCCTCCCAAGCTCCCGCTGTGGCGCCGTCGCTGGTTCCGGCGAACGCTGATCGGGGTCGGCGCCCTCACACTCCTCTTCGTCATCGTCGTGGGTGTGGCCGCGCTCTGGGCGTTCACGATCCTCCCGCGCTCGCTGCCCTCGGTCACCGCGCTCGAGACGCTCCAGCCGATCCAGGGCACCAAGATCTACGACGACAACGACGAGTCGATGACCGAGCTCCACGTCGAGCGGCGCATCCTGGTGCCGCTGGCCCAGATCCCCCAGGCGCTCCGCGACGCCATCCTGGCCACCGAAGACCGGCGCTTCTACTCGCACTGGGGCATCGATCCGATCGGCGTGGCGCGGGCGGTCATCCAGAACTACCGGCGCGGCCGCATCGTCGAGGGCGGGAGCACCATCACCCAGCAGCTCACCAAGGTGCTCTTTCTCACGCCTGACAAGAGCCTCGAGCGGAAGCTGAAGGAAGCGGTCCTGGCCCTCGAGCTCGAGCGCCGCTACTCGAAGGACCGCATCCTCGAGATGTACCTGAACCAGGTCTATTTCGGCCACGGCTCGTACGGCGTCGAGGCGGCAGCACGGACGTTCTTCGGGAAGCCCGTCTCGGAGCTCTCCGTGAAAGAGGCGGCGCTGATCGCCGGGCTGCCCCGCGCGCCCTCGAACTACTCCCCGTTCGATCGCCCCGAGATGGCCAAGCGCCGGCGCGAGGTGGTCCTTCGCCGCATGGTGGATTTCAAGGTTCTCAAGGACGAGGAGGCCAAGCGTCTGGCCAAGACCGACCTCGGCCTGATCCCGCCGGAGCGGCGGCGCACGACCGGCCAGTATTTCGTCGACTACGTCCAGCAGCTGCTCGAGGCGAAGTACGGTCCCGACCTGGTCCTCAAGGGCGGGCTCAACGTCTACACGACGCTGAATCCGACCATGCAGCTCGCCGCCGAGCAATCGCTACGCGACGGTCTCAAGGCGCTGCAGGGCCGCTCGGCGCAGGCTCGCCCCGGTGAGTCGCCGGAGGGCGCCGTGATCACGGTCGAGCCCCAGACCGGCTACGTGAAGGCCATGGTCGGCGGCTCCGACTTCTTCCGCAGTGAGTTCAATCGCGCCGTGCAGGCCAAGCGGCAGCCCGGCTCCGCGTTCAAGCCCTTCATCTACATCGCCGCGCTGGAGGCCGGCTTCACGCCCGCCTCGCAGATCGAGGACTCGCCGGTGTCCTACACGGTCGGGGGCAACCAGCCGGTCTGGAAGCCCGAGAACTACGACCGCAAGTTCCGCGGCTCCACGACCCTCCAGCAGGCGATCGAGGAATCCGTGAACGTGGTGACCGTGAAGCTGCAGGAGCGGATCGGTCTCGCCAAGACGATCCAGGTCGCACGCCGCCTGGGGGTCACGAGCCCGCTGGACGTCAACCTGAGCCTGGCGCTCGGCACCTCGGATCTCTCGCTCCTGGAGCTGACGTCCGCCTACGGCGCGCTCGCGAATCAGGGCACGTGGATGCCGCCGGTCACCATCCGGTACGTCACCGACGCGCAGGGCAAGCTTCTCGAGGAGCACGTGCCGGAAGGGCGAGACGCCATCGCGCCCGAGACCGCCTACGTCATCACGCACATGCTTCGCGGCGTGGTCGAGCGCGGCACCGGGCAGGCTGCGAAGGCGCTGGGCCGCCCGATCGCCGCGAAGACCGGAACAACCAATGACTACTCGAACGCGTGGTTCATCGGCTTCACGCCGCGGCTGGCGACGGGCGTCTGGGTCGGCTACGACCGGCCGCGAAGCCTTGGCAAGGACGAGACCGGATCGCGCGTGGCCGTCCCCATCTGGGTCAGCTACATGGGCCGGGTGCTCGGCGACAGCCCCAAGGAAGACTTCCAGATTCCGGACCGCGTTGTCTCGCTGCTGATCGATGAGGATCCCTCGGGCGAGTGTCTGCGCCCGGTCCAGATGGCCTTCGTCAAGGGGACGGAGACAGGTGTCGCGTGCAACGGTGTGGGCCAGCCGAAGACCGTGGTCGTCGCGCCCGCCGCGCCCCCCGCTTCAACGCCGGGAGGATCGCAGACCCAACCCGCGACGCCAACACCGACGGTGGCCGCGCCGCCCAACCCGGTCCCTCAGAGCCAGACGCCCTAGCCGCGCGCCGGCGGGTAACGCCCCGCCACCTGCTGCCACGCACCGCCGTCGAGGAGCTCGCGGAAGACCGCCGGCATCTCCGGAATCGGCACGCGGATCTGCTCCATCGAGTCCCGCTCGCGGATCGTGGCACGGCCGTCGCCGCGCTCGCCGCGTTCGGCGTCCCCGATCGTCTGGACGTCCACCGTCACGCAGTACGGTGTCCCCACCTCATCCTGCCGGCGATAGAGGCGGCCGATGGCCGCGGTGTCGTCGTAGACCACGCGCCACTGCCGGGCGAGCGTGGCGCGAATCTCGTGGGCGGCGCGGACGATGTCGTCGCGCTTCTTGAGGAGCGGAAGCACGGCGACCTTCAGGGGCGCCAGCTCCGGGTGGAGCCGAAGCACGACCCGCTTCTCGCCGCGCACTTCCTCCTCACGGTAGGCGTCGGCCATGAAGGCCAGCAGCGCGCGGTCCACCCCGGCGGCCGGCTCGACGACGAACGGGACGACGTGCTCCTTGCGCTCCTCGTCGAAGTACGTGAGCGACTTGCCGCTCCACTTCGCATGCTGCTTGAGATCGAAGTCCGTCCGGTTGGCGATGCCCATCAGCTCGCTCCAGCCGATGGGGAAGTTGTACTCGATGTCGACCGTGCGCTTGGCGTAGTGCGCCAGCTCGTCCCGCGCGTGCTCGCGCAGTCTCAGATTCTCCTCGCGCAGGCCGTAGCGCTTGAACCACGCCATGCAGTCCTCGATCCACCGGTCGTGCCAGTACTCGTCGGCCGGCCGGCCCTCGACCCGATCGTTCGGGTTCACGAAGAACTCGATCTCCATCTGCTCGAACTCGCGCGTCCGGAAGATGAAGTTACCCGGCGTGATCTCGTTGCGGAACGATCGGCCGGCCTGCGCGATTCCGAACGGCAGCTTCAGTCGCATCGACTGCAGGACGTTGTCGAAGTTCACGAACATGGCCTGGGCGGTCTCGGGACGCAGATAGGTCACCGCGGCGTCCTCTTCGACCGGTCCCATGAACGTCTTGAACATGAGATTGAACTGCCGGGGCGCGGTCAGCTCTCCCTTGCCGCATTCCGGGCACAGTGTCCGGCGCTGGCCGCAGTGGCCGCACGGCTCGCCGGCCGGGATCGTGAACTTGTTGCCCTTGGTGGCCGCGCAATAGTGAGTCCACTCGAGGGCGTCCACGTGGTCGGCGCGGAACCGCCGCCGGCACTCGCGACAGTCGACCATGGGATCGGTGAAGTGGTCCAGGTGGCCGCTGGCCTTCCAGACCGTGGGGTGCATCAGGATCGACGCGTCGATCCCCACCATGTCGGCGCGTGCCTGTACGAAGTCGCGCCACCATACACGCTTGATGTTGTTCTTCAGCTCCACGCCCAGCGGGCCGTAGTCCCAGCACGAGCCCGTGCCGCCGTAGATCTCGCTCGACTGGAAGACGAAGCCGCGGCGCTTGGAGAGGGAGACGAGGACGTCCATGTTCATGACGCTATAGTCTCACGGCTCCTCAGGGCGTATTCCACGCTCATAGGCTCGCCTCACGGTCGACGGGTAGCAGTCGCTGGACCTCGCGCTGGAACCGGGTCGCGCGCGGTGGATGACCGATCAGGCGCGCGACCTGCGCCTCCAGCACGGCGGTGAGCTCGGCTTCGGTCCTGGCGAGCGGCAGCGCCAGAGCCTCGTCCCACGACAGCGACCGCAGACGCTCGGCCGCGGTGATCGTCGCCGGCGAAACCGGCATGGTGCCGGCGCTGGCGAGCGCGCAGGCCTCGCAGACCAGCCCGCCCTCGCCGAACGACGGGCGCGGGAACGGATAGGCCCGGCCGCACTCGACGCACACGTCGAGCCTCGGCCGGTGACCGAGCGCTTCGATGCATCGCACGCCGAAGCAGATCGCCACCCGCGCCGCCGCCCGCGAGCCCTCGAGGGCCCGGAGCGCGCGCACCAGGAGGCTGAAGAGGGCGACATGACGATCGCGCTCGGCGGTCAGTCGCGCCACGCACTCGATGACCCAGGCCGCCTGCGCCAGCGTCTCTAGATTCTCGCGAACCCGGTTGAACGGGCGCGTGATGTCGAAGTGGTCGATGCGGACCAGCTCGCTCCGGCCGGTATCGAAGAAGACCAGCTCGCCGAGCGTGCAGAGCTCCAGGGCGCTTCCGAACCGCGAGCGCATGCGCCGGGCCGCCTTCGCCACGCCCCGGATCTTTCCGAAGTCGCGCGAGTAGAACGTGACGAGCCGATCGCTCTCGCCGAGCGGAAACGACCCGATCACCACGGCCGCCGACTTTCCCAGCCCCATCAGGACGTCAACCGGAATCCAAACTCGTGGAGCGCCCGCTCATCCCGGCGCCAGTGGCGGCGGACTTCCACGGTCGACTCGAGAAACACCTTGATCCCGAAGAACGCTTCGAGATCGCGCCGGGCCGCCGTACCGATCCGCTTGAGCATGGCCCCGCCCTTGCCGATGAGGATACCCTTCTGCGACTCCTGCTCGACGAACACGGTCGCCCGGATGTACAGGCACGGGGGATTCTCACGCTCCGTGAGCCCCTCGACCCGCACCGCGACGGCGTACGGCACCTCCTGGTGCGTCAGGTGGAAGACCTTCTCGCGGATCATCTCGGCCACGAAGAACGTCTCCGGCTGGTCGCTCGTCGCGTCGGCCGGAAAGAACGGCGGATGCTCCGGCAGTCGACGGACGAGCAGGTCCAGCAGCCGGTCGCAGTACGTCCCGTCCATCGCCGAGATCGGTACGATCTCCGCGAACGGATGACTCCGGCGCCAGGTCTCGATGATCGGGAGCATCCGGCTCTTCGGTCGGACGCGGTCGCTCTTGTTGAGGATGCAGAACGCCGGCCCCGCGTACGCCCGAAGCGGCCCGAGGACGAGCGCGTCGGGACCTTCGCCAGCCGCGGCGTCGACCACGAGGCAGACGACGTCGACGTCCTCGACGGCGCGGCGCGCGGTATTGAGCATGAAGTTGCCCAGCTTGCCCTCGGCCGGGAAGAGCCCGGGCGTGTCGACGAAGATGACCTGGGCGTCGCGGATGTTCTTGATGCCGGTGATGCGGTTCCGGGTCGTCTGCGGCCGCGGCGAGACGATCGAGAGCTTCTCGCCGACGAGCCGGTTCAGGAGCGTCGACTTCCCGGCGTTGGGACGCCCGATGAGCGACACGAACCCGGCGCGGTGGGCC
>DASRIY010000132.1:0-6044 GCA_035649755.1 Candidatus Methylomirabilota bacterium | reverse complement strand
CCGGCAAGCTTAGCGAGCGGGACCCGATTTACCGCCAGAATTGCGGCGCGCGGGCGCGAGGGAGCGGCCGATCGCCCGGTCAGCCGCGACCGTGTTCGTATTCGGACGCGACGAAGCCGGAGATCTGGGTCCAGCGGAGGCCCGGGACGTCGTGAGTCCCTTCCACCGGCTGGCCCTGGGAATCTTCCAGGCCGAGCGGGTGGTAGACCAGCTCGATCAGGTTCCCGTCAGGATCGTGGATGTAGGTGTAGTGCTCGCCGGTGTCCTCGCGGCGGCCCTGGTGCGGGTCGGTGCCGCCGATGTTCTGCATGGTGCTGGCGGCCGATGTCCGCACGTGCTCGATACCGAGCTCGTCGAGGCGGGCGAGCATGCCCTTCCAGTCGTCGATCTCGAGGGCGAAGTGGCTCGACGCGATGATGGTCGGCTGCGGACGCTCGGTGAAGTGGATCTCGCTGGCGCCGAGGCGCAGCTGGAGCTGGCGGCGGTTGAGCGCCGGTCCCCGGTCCAGGAACTCCGCCCCGAGGACCTTCGTGTACCAGTCCCGGGTACGCTCGCGGTCGCTGATCTGGATGTTGACGTGATGGATCAGCTTGGGCCTGAACATGGGCGCGACCTCCGGCGGAGGAATCATCGTCCGACGAAGAGCCGCGCGTCAAGCCCCGGGCAAGCGGCGTGACTCCATCGCCAGCGGGTGCTCCAGGACCACCGCCGGCAGCGACGGCTTCGCGTAGCGGCCGGTCAGCCACGCCTCGCGGCGCACCGCGGAGGCCCTCCCTTCGCCGAGATAGTCGATCGCCCGATCGATCCGACGTGTCGCCTCCGTCTTGAAGAGCGCTGTGGTGTTCCTCATGGCCGCGGACACAGTCAACTTCCGTGCCACGGCGGAGGCGAGGGGTCGAGAGGTGGGGTCGGCTCGATTTTCGCGGAGTTTCGCGCCGAGCTCGCCCAGGACGTGGGCCGGCCGCTGCCCACGCCGCGAGGCAGACTACCCGAAGGCGGGTCTTTTGCCTGACACCCCCTGAGGCCGCCTACTTGAAGATCGCGTCGACCTCGACCTGATAGCCGTCGGCCAGGCGGTTCGTCTCGTTCGCCATGCCCACCACCGCCATCAGCTCGCCCAGCATCTCGTCCGTCATGCCGTGCCGCCGCGCCGAGACGGTGTGCGAGGCGATGCAGTAGTCACAGCCGTTCGTGGCGCTCACCGCGAGGTACATCATTTCCTTGGTGAGGGCGTCGAGGGCGCCGGGCGTCATCACCGACTTGAGCGTCTCCCAGGTGCGGCGCAGGGTGGGCGGGTGGACGGCGATCGCCTTCCAGAAGTTGGTGACGAAGTCGGTCTTCCGCGTGGCCATGATGTCGTCGTAAACGGCGCGGACCTCGGCGGTCGCCTCGGCGTACTCGACGAGCTTCTTGCTTGCCATGGTCGTGCTCCTTTAGTTACTCCGTTGGCGCGCCTCGGCGGGCGGGGCCCCAGCCCCGCGACCGCCTGCAGCGCGCACTGCCTTGTCGCCGGATCACCGCACGCCGACGAGGGCGGCCATGCGGTCGCGCGTCGCGGCGTCGGGCAGCGGGCCCGTTCCGGCCTTCATGTTGTCGGCGAGGTGCTGCGGCCGGCTCGTGGCGGGAATCACGCACGTGACCGCGGGATGCGCGAGGATCCACTTCAAGAAGAGCTGGGCCCAGCTCTCACAGTCGAGCTCCGCGGCCCAGGCAGGCAGCGGCTGACCGCGCACGCGCTGGAAAAGGCCGCCCTCGGCGAACGGGCGATTCGCGAGCACGGCGATGCCGCGCTCGCGGGCGAGCGGCAGGATCCGGCGCTCGGCCTCGCGCTCGCCGACCGAATAGTTGACCTGGACGAAGTCGAGGGTCTCGCTCCGGAGCACGCGCTCGAGCTCGTCATAGGCGCTCGCCGTGTAATGGGTCACGCCGATGTACCGCACGCGGCCGGCCGCCTTCCATTCGCGCAGCGTCGCCAGGTGCGTCCGCCAGTCGAGCAAGTTGTGGATCTGCATCAGGTCGAGCTTCTGGGCGCGCAGACGCCGGAGTGACTGCTCCATCTGGCGGATACCCGCGTCGCGCCCGCTGATCCACACCTTGGTGGCGAGGAACAGCCGGTCGCCGACCGCGAGCTTGGCGGCGAGATCGCCCGCGACCGACTCGGCCGCGCCGTACATGGGCGAGGAGTCGAGGACGCGCCCGCCCAGGTCGACGAAGCTCTTGAGAACCTGCTCGAGCGGATCGCGCTCGGCCGCCGAGGCGCCGACGTCGAAGGTGCGCCACGTCCCGAGCCCGACGACGGGAATCTTCTGGCCGCTCGACGGGATAGGGCGCTCCATCGGCGCGGGGGCGCTGCTCGCGCGCGCCGGCCGGGAGGCCGCGGCGGCGGCCATCAGGCGGAGCACCGCGCGGCGGCTCCACGGCTCGCCGCGAGGCTCATGATTTGGAGTTGAGGTGACCGGAAGCACCGAGTAATCTTCCGCCCGGGAGAAGGCCGATCGTGTCGAGCGCGCGCACCATGTTCGAGAAGGTCTGGGCCCCGCACGTCGTGGCCGAGGGCCCGGGCGGACACGTCCTCCTTTATATCGACCGGCATCTGCTCCACGAAGGGACGACCGCCGCCTTCGGACGGCTGGCCAAGAGCGGGCGGCGGGTGCGCCGCCCCGATCTCGCCTTCGCGACGGCGGATCATTACGTCCAGACCTCGCCGGCGTCGCCGGGCCCCGATGCCGAGGGGCGCGGCATGATCGAGTCGCTCGCACGCTACACCGCCGACCAGCATATCGTCCACTTCGGCGTTGGCGACGCCCGCCGGGGGATCGTGCACGTCATCGGGCCCGAGCAGGGGCTGACGGTTCCCGGGGTCACGCTGGTGTGCGGTGACTCGCACACGGCCACCCACGGCGCGTTCGGTGCGCTCGCGTTCGGGATCGGCTCCAGCGAGGTCGAGCACGTCCTGGCGACCCAGACGCTCTGGCAAAAGAAGCCCCTGACC
Source organism: Candidatus Methylomirabilota bacterium (assembly GCA_035649755.1). Taxonomy (GTDB): domain Bacteria; phylum Methylomirabilota; class Methylomirabilia; order Rokubacteriales; family CSP1-6; genus AR31. The sequence continues at coordinate 3,052 of DASRIY010000132.1, read as the reverse complement.
ATGCGGATCTCGGTGGAGGGCCGCCTGGCCACCGGCGTCTCGGCCAAGGACGTGATCCTGGCGATCATCGCGACGATCGGCGCCGGCGGCGGCGTGGGGCACGCCATCGAGTACGCGGGCTCGGCGATCCGCGCGATGTCGATGGACGAGCGCATGACCGTCTGCAACATGTCGATCGAGGCGGGCGCGCGCGCCGGCATGATCGCGCCGGACGCCACGACGTTCGCCTTCATCGAGGGCCGGCCATTCGCCCCGCGCGGCGACGCCTGGGCGCAGGCGCTCGCGTACTGGAAGACCTTGCCCACCGACGCGGGCGCGGTCTTCGATCGCGAGGTCACGCTGGCCGCCGCCGACATCGCACCGACCGTTACCTGGGGCACCAGCCCGCAGGACGCGCTCCCCATCACCGCGCGCGTGCCGGATCCCGAGAATGTGCCGGACGCCGGGCGCCGCGAGAGCATGACCCGCGCGCTCGCCTACATGGGGCTTCGCCCCGGCACGCCCCTGGGCGAGATCGCGGTGAACCGCGTGTTCATCGGCTCGTGCACGAACAGCCGGCTCGACGACCTGCGCGCCGCGGCGCGCGTGGTGAAGGGCCGCCGCGCGGTGGTGCCGGCGTGGGTCGTACCCGGCTCGGGGCTCATCAAGCGCGCCGCCGAGGCCGAGGGGCTCGACCGCGTCTTCGTCGACGCGGGGTTCGAGTGGCGCGACGCCGGCTGCTCGATGTGCGTGGGGATGAACGGTGACCTGGCCGGCGCGGGCGAGCGGGTGGCGTCCACGTCGAACCGCAACTTCGAGGGGCGCCAGGGCAAGGGCGCGCGCACGCATCTGATGTCGCCGGCCATGGCGGCCGCGGCGGCAGTGACGGGCCGGCTCACCGACGTCCGCGCGCTCGGGGCGTAGCGTGCAGGCCTTCACGCGCGTCACCGCCGTCGCCGTGCCGATCGACCTGCCGAACGTCGACACCGATCGCGTGATCCCTGCGCGCTTCCTGCGCAAGGACAAGAACGTTCCCGAGTACGCGAGCTTTCTGTTCCACGACGTGCGCTTCAACGCCGACGGCTCCGAGAAGCCGGAGTTCGTCCTGAACCGTCAGGGGTTTCGCGGGGCTGGGATCGTCGTCGCCGCCGAGAACTTCGGCTGCGGCTCCTCGCGCGAGGCGGCGGTGTGGGCGCTCGCTGCCTACGGCGTTCGCTCGGTGATCGCGCCGAGCCTCGGCGACATCTTTCACCAGAACTGCTTCAAGAACGGCCTGCTGCCGGTGATCCTGCCCGCCGACGTCGCCGCCGACCTGCGGCGTCAGCTCCACGCAAAGCCGGGCCTCACGATTACGGTCGACCTCGAGGCCCAGACGGTGACGGCGCCCGAGGGCGCTCGGCATCGCTTCGACGTAGACGCGTTCCGCAAGGAAATGCTGCTGAACGGCCGGGACGAGATCGGGCTCACGCTCGGCTACGAGGCGCAGATCGCCGAATTCGAGGCGCGCCGCGCGCGCGAGATGGCCTGGGCCGTCCCGCCCCGCGCGGGCGCGTAACTCTGGCGCAAGGGAGGATCGAGATGGCCAAGCTCACCGTGGAAACCCCCAAGGACCTGTTGAAGCTCGTCGGACGCGAGCTGGGACCCTCGGAGTGGATGACCGTCGACCAGGCGATGATCGACAAGTTCGCCGACGCCACCGGCGACCATCAGTGGATCCACGTCGACGTCGAGCGGGCGAAGAAGGAGATGCCCGGCGGCAAGACGATCGCCCACGGCTTTCTCACGCTGTCGCTGGTTCCGCGCATGGCCTCCACGCTGCTCGAGGTCCAGAAGCGCAGTCGCGGCATCAACTACGGCTCGAACAAGGTCCGCTTCATCACCCCGGTGCAGGCCGGCGCGAGAATCCGCGTGCACCAGCGCATCACCGGGGCCGAGGAAGTGTCGGGTAACGGCGTGCGCGTCACCTCCGAGATGACCGTCGAGATCGAGGGGCAAGCCAAGCCCGCCCTGGTCGGCGAGATCATCGGCATCCGCTACGCCTGAGAGGAACGGGATGAAGCTCGTGCGATTCGGACGGGCCGGGGCCGAGCGCCCCGGCGTCATCGACGGGGACGGTAAGCTCCGTGATCTCTCGCGCGTCATCGAGGACGTGACCCCGGCGGCGCTCGCGCCGGCGGCCCTGCGCCGCCTGCGCGCTGCCAAGCTCGCGCGCCTGCCCCTGGTGCGCGGCCGGCCGCGCCTCGGCTGCCCGCTCGCCTCCATCGGCAAGATGGTCTGCATCGGGCTCAACTACACCGACCACGCGGCCGAGGTGGGCATGGCGCTGCCCAAGGAGCCGACCTTGTTCATCAAGGCGCCGAGCGCCGTCTGCGGCCCGGACGATCCGATCGTGCGCCCGCGGGGCGCGGTGAAGCTCGACTACGAGGTGGAGCTCGGCGTCGTGCTCGGGCGCGACGCGCGCTACGTGAGCGAGGCCGACGCGCTCGGCTACGTCGCCGGCTACTGCCTCGTCAACGACGTCTCGGAGCGCGCCTTCCAGATGGAGCATGCCGGCACGACCACGAAAGGCAAGAGCGCTGACACGTTCGGCCCCACGGGCCCGTGGATGGTCACAGCCGATGAGGTCGGCGATCCGCAGAAGCTGGCGCTGTGGACGACGGTCAACGGCGAGCGGCGGCAGGATGGCAACACTGCGAAGATGATCTTCCCGGTCGCGGCGCTGATCGCGTACGTGAGCCGGTTCATGTCGCTGCGCGCCGGCGACGTGATCTCCACGGGCACGCCCGCCGGCGTGGGGCACGGCGCCAAGCCGCCGAAGTATCTGGTGCCCGGGGACGTGGTCGAGATGGGCATCACGAGCCTCGGCACCCAGCGCCACAAGATCGTCGAGGCGCGGTAACCCTCCGCCCGGCTACCGGCGGGCGGAGTCGCTGGTGAACCGGCGGACGAGGCCGAGCACGATGAGGCCGACGCCGGTCGCCAGCAGGACGCCCCAGTCGGGCACGTCGAACACCCGGACCAGCACGATGCAGAGGCCGGAGAATGTCACGATGGCCCCCGCCAGCATGAGACC
>DASRIY010000131.1:0-3537 GCA_035649755.1 Candidatus Methylomirabilota bacterium | reverse complement strand
CCCGTCCAGATGGTTCAGGAGAGCCTCATTGACGTCGGGCCGGCGGTGAGCCAGCGCCTGGTCGAGGCCGTGGGCGGTCAGCTCACGGTCCGGCAGGGCCGGCACGAGCTGCACTTCCTGGTGACGCTGCCCCTCGCGGCTCCATGAGCACGACGACCACCGCGCTCGCGCGAGTGCTCGTCGTCGACGACGAGCTGGGTCCGCGGGAATCCCTTCGCATGCTGCTGAAGCCCGCCTACCAGATCCAGACGGCGGAGAACGGGCGCACGGCCCTCGACCTCTTGCGCCGGTTCCAGCCCGACGTCGTGATCATGGACATCAAGATGCCGGAGATGGACGGCCTCGAGCTCCTCCGGCACGTCAAGCGCGCCGACCCATCGATCGAGGTCGTGATGATCACGGCCTACGCTTCGCTCGAGACCGTGCGCCACGCGCTCACGCACGGCGCCTTCGAGTACCTCATCAAGCCATTCTCGCGGCAAGACCTCGAGGACGTCGTGCACCGCGCGCTCATGCGCCGACAGGCCGACCTCGGCGCTCGCGGGCAGGTCGCGCGCCTCGTCGAGGAGATGCGGCACCTGTCGGCGAAGACGCGCGAGCTCGAAGAAGCGGCGCGGCGCGAGACGGCCGAGCAGTCGCTGCGCGTCATGCAGCTCTCGATCCTGCGGGAGATCTCGCGCACGATCGTCGGACAGCTCGATCCGCAGCGGGTAACGGCCGCGGTCACCGAGCAGATCCGGGCCGCGCTCGGCTACGACGGGGTCGCGGTCGTCGCCGAGCCGCCGGCCGACTTCGACAAGGCCGACAGCATGGTGGTGGCGTGCGCCATCCAGGACGGCCAGGGACCGCTCGGCCACCTCGTCATCGACAATCGGCCGTCGCGGCGCCCGATCGATCCGCGGGAGCGCGAGCTGCTCGAGATGCTCTCCGAGTACCTGGCCATCGCGCTCCGCAACTCGCGGCTGTACGGCGAGATCGCCGACACCAAGCGATCGCTCGAGCAGCTCATCGCCTCCGCCGGTGACGCCATCATCTCCGTCTCGCCCGAGGACCGCATCGAGGGCTGGAACCCCGCCGCCGAGCGCATCTTCGGCCTGGCAGCGGCGCAGGCGATCGGCCGTCCGATCACCGACCTGCTCCCGCGGGGCGACTACACCGACGCCCGGCGCCGGCTGGCCGAGGGCACGCCGATGCACGGCTTCGAGACAACGGCCACCGCCGGCCAGCCGCGGCCGATGGAGCTGGCGGTGACGCTCTCGGCGCTGCACGGACGCCACGGCGGGCTCGAGGGGCTCATCGCGATCGTGCGCGACATCACCGCGCAGCGCGAGGTCGAGAAGCAATTACGCCAGTCCGAGAAGCTGACCGCCCTCGGACAGCTGGCCGGCGGCATCGCCCACGACTTCAACAACCTGCTCCAGGCGATCCTCGGCTATGCCCAGCTCATGAAGCAGAATCCGCGCGACACCGAGTTCGTGAGCCGGTCGCTCAACGTCGTGGAAGCGGCGGCGGTAGACGGCTCCGAGACGGTGCGGCGCATCCAGCAGTTCGCGCGCCTGCGGCCCGACGAGCAGTTCGTGGGGGTCGACGTGAACCAGATTGTCCACGACGCCGTCGCCATCGTGCGCCCGCGCTGGGAAGAGAAGATCGCGCGCGACAATCGGCCGCTCGACCTCCGGCTCGATCTCGGCACTATCGAGACCATCAACGGCCGGCCGGCCGCGCTGACCGAGCTGATGACGAACCTCATTCTCAACGCGCTCGACGCGATGCCCGACGGCGGCACCCTGACGGTCTCCACCCGCAGTGACCCGGGACGGAACATCACGCTCATGGTGACCGATACCGGGGTCGGCATGTCGGAGTCGGTGCGCCGGCGGATCTTCGAGCCATTCTTCTCCACGAAGGGCGAGGGCGGATCGGGGCTCGGCCTATCGATGGTCTATTCCATCGTGCGGCGCCACGGCGGCGACATCCGCGTGGAGAGCGAGCCCGCGCGCGGGGCCACCTTCACGCTCACCTTCCCGGTCGCCAGCGAGCCCGTCGGCGCCGAACCGGAGTCGGCGCTGCCGCGGGCGCGCCGGCCGGCACGGGTGCTGCTGGTAGACGACGACCCCAAGGTGCTCGGGACCCTCACCGAGATCCTCCGGAGCGTCGGCCACACGGTGACCGCCGCGGCGAGCGGGGCGGCGGCCTTCGCCACCTACGAGCCGGGGCGCTTCGAGGTGGTCCTGACCAACCTCGGCATGGCGGGTATGAACGGCTGGGAGCTGGCGGAGCGCCTGCGGCGGGTCGACGCGAACATCACGATCCTGTTCATCACGGGCTGGGGCTTACGCGACGAGGAGCACGGGCGGCTCAAGCTGCTCCGGATCCGCAAGTGCCTCTTCAAGCCCGTGCGCCCCGCCGAGCTCGACGCCGCGATCCAGGACGCGCTCGCCGCCGTCTGAGCGGCGGCCCCGCCTCAGGCGCGCTTCATCGGACGGCCGCAGCAGATCCGCTGGGCCATCGCTACCTTCCCGCACTTCGCGCAGCGAAATCCGGGCATCTGTCTCCCTTCCCGCTCGGCTCCGCTACAGCCGCTCGATGATCGTGGCGATCCCCTGGCCGAACCCGATGCACATCGTCTGCAACCCGTACCGCTTGCCGGTCCGCTCGAGCTCATGCAGCAGGGTCGTCATGAGCTTGCCGCCCGAGCAGCCCAGCGGGTGACCGAGCGCGATGGCGCCGCCGTTGACGTTGACGCGGCTCATGTCAGGATGCAGCTCGCGCTCCCACGCGAGCACGACCGACGCGAAGGCCTCGTTGATCTCGATGAGGTCGAGCTGCTCGAGCTTCATCCCGGCCTTCTTCAGCACGCGCTGGGTGGCCGGGATCGGCCCGGTCAGCATGATCGTCGGGTCCACGCCGGCCAGGGCCGTCGCCACGACACGGGCACGCGGCTTGAGGCCGAGCGCCTTGGCGCGATCGGGCGACATGAACATGAGCGCGGCGGCGCCGTCCGAGATCTGCGACGAGTTGGCGGCGGTCACGACGCCGTCCGGCTTGAAGGACGGCGCCAGCGCGGCCATCTTCTCGCGGTTCACCGGCACCCGGACTCCCTCGTCGGTATCGAACACGGAGCCGTCAGGGAGCGTCACCGGAGCGATTTCCCGCTTGAATCGCCCTTCGGCGATGGCGCGGCCGGCCTTTTCGTGGCTCTGCGCGGAGAACGCGTCCAGAGCTTCCCGCGTCAGGCCCCACTTCTCGGCGATCATCTCGGCCGAGATGCCCTGCGGGACGATATTGAAGCGCTCCTGAAGCTTCGGCGAGAGCGGACCGTCGCCCGGCCCCATGGCGTTCGAGCCCATGGGCACCCGCGTCATGTGCTCGATGCCGCCGGCGATGACCACGTCATACTGGCCGGACATGACGCCCATGGCCGCGAAGTTCGCGGCCTGCTGGCCGGAGCCGCACATCCGGTCGAGGGTCGTGCCGCACACATCGACCGGGAATCCCGCGATCAGCGCGGCGTTCCGCGCGATGTTGAATCCCTGC
>DASRIY010000130.1:0-12333 GCA_035649755.1 Candidatus Methylomirabilota bacterium | reverse complement strand
GCCGAGCGTCATCTCGCAGCGTCCCGACCTCACGACCTTCGGCCTCGCCAAGGCGGCGCCGCGCGCGTTCGCGATGGCCGGGGTCGGGCCGGCCGACATCGACGTCGCCGAGATCTACGACTGCTTCACCTTCAACGTCCTCTGCCAGATCGAGGACCTCGGCTTCTGCGGCAAGGGCGAGGGCGGCCCGTTCGTCGAGGGTGGAGCGATCACGCTGGGCGGCCGTCTCCCGATCAATACGCACGGCGGGCTCCTGTCCCAAGCGCACATGGCGGGCCTGAACCACGTCGTCGAGCTCGTGCGGCAGCTACGCGGCGAAGGCGGCGCGACGCAGGTCGCGAACGCGGAGATCGGCCTCGTCACCGGGTACGGCGACATGGGCGACGGATCCCTGGCCATCATGCGGCGAGGCTGACGCGATGGCGACCGACGCGACCGCGAAGCCCCTGCCCGAGCCGACGCGTGATTCGAAGCCGTACTGGGACGGTCTGAACGAGGGGCGCCTGTTGCTCCAGCAGTGTGCGGCGTGCCGGAAGGTCCGCCACTATCCGCGCCCTGTGTGCGACGCGTGCTACTCGATGGAGGTCGCCTGGATCGAGGCCTCCGGGCGGGGCCGCGTGCATACCTGGACGGTGGCGCACCACCCGTTTCACCCCGCGTTCAAGGAAGAGCTGCCCTACATCGTCGCCATCGTCGATCTCGAGGAGGGCGTCCGCATGAACGCGCAGATGCGCGGGGTGACGCCCGGCGAGATGCGAATCGGCTTGCCCGTGCAGGTCACCTTCGAGCGGACGAAGGAGGGTGTGACCCTGCCGGCGTTCGTCCAGATCCAATGAAAAGGAGATTCCATGTCCGCCAGCGTCTCTGATTTCACCTTTCTGAAGGGCGTGAAGATCGTCGATTTCACCCAGTTCGAGGCCGGTCCGTCTTGCACCGAGGCACTCGGCTGGCTGGGCGCCGAAGTCGTGAAGATCGAGAATCCCAAGATGGGCGACCCCGGCCGCCGTCTTCGTCCCGGGCAGCCCGACAACGATCCCTATTACTTTCACGCCTTCAACGCGAACAAGAAGTCGATCACGCTCAATCTCAAGTCCCCGAGGGGGCTCGCGCTCGTCAAGGACATGATTCGCAAGGCGGACGTGATGATCGAGAACTTTGCCCCAGGCGCCATCGAGCGGCTGGGCCTGTCCTATGACGTCGTGAAAGCGATCAATCCGAGCATCATCTACGCCCAGGTCAAAGGCTTCGGCGAAGGCAGCCCGTTCGAGCACAACCTCGCCTTCGACATGATCGCCCAGGCGTGCGGCGGCACCTTCAGCGTCACCGGGGACAAGAACGGTCCGCCGATCCGGCCCGGTATCTCGATCGGCGATACCGGCACCGGCATGCTGATGGCGATCACGATCGTGGGTGCCTTGTACAAGCGCCGCGAGACCGGCGAGGGCCATCGCCTGCAGGTCGCCATGCAGGACGCGATGCTGCACTACATGCGCATCAACTTCGCGACTCAGGGCCTGACCGGCAAGGCGGCCGAACGCGGCGGCAGCAAGGTGCCCGGCGTGAGCAACGCGCCGATGGGGCTATATCCGTGCGCGCCTGGCGGGCCGAACGACTACGTCTACATCATGACCAGCCGAGCGAATCCAGACCATTGGGACCGCCTGCTGAAGCTGATCGATCGACAAGATCTGATCGGCGACAAGCGCTATCTGACTCCTGCCGACCGCGTCGAGCGGGAGGCCGAGGTGGATGAGGTCATCTCCGTGTGGACCCGCAAGCACACCAAGCTCGAGGCGATGAAGCTGGTGGGCGAGGCAGGCATTCCGGCCGGGGCAGTGCTGGACACGGATGAGCTGAACAAGGACATCACGTTCGAGCAGCGCGGCATCATGCAGACCATGGTTCATCCCGTGCACCGGCCGTTCAAGATGCCGAGCTGGCCGGTGCGCGTCGATGGGAAGGCCACGCGCGTCACATCGTCCCCGATGCTCGGCGAGCACACGAACCAGGTTCTGAGCGACTGGCTGGGTCTGACTGCCCACGCCGTCGCGGAGATGAAGCGCGAAGGCGTGATCTGACCCACGGCTGGCGCGTCGTCGCATTCTGCTTCCTCGCCGCCGTATTCACGTGGGGCCTCGGCGTATTCGGCGCGAGTGTCTATCTCCACGAGGTCACCAAGGCGCGCGGCTGGTCGATCTCGCTCGTTTCCGCGGGCATCACCGTCTTCTACCTGACCGCCGCGCTGGTCCTCCCTGCAGTGGGCGTGGCCATCGATCGTCGCGGCTCGCGTCCAGTGATCGCGGGTGGTGCCGTGCTGCTGGCGCTCGGCGTGGCAGCGATTGGGCACGTCGCCGCCCCATGGCACCTCCATGCCGCGTTTGTCTGCATGGGGCTCGGCTATGCCACGATGTCGGTGATCGGCCTCAGCGCGACGATCGCGCCGTGGTTCGAGAAGTACCAGGGCCGGGCGGTCGCGATGGCGCTCACGGGCGCGAGCGTTGGCGCGATGGTCGTGGTGCCCCTGGTCGCGTTGTCGATCGCCCGTCGCGGTTTCACCGCCACGACCACCGGCGCCGCCGCCATCGCCGCCATCACCCTCGTGCCGCTCGCCCTCGTGGTGCTGCGTTACCGCGGCCCCGCCGATCTCGGTCTCGGACGGGACGGGACGACGTTAGCGGAGGCCGGACCCGGCCCACTCGCCGCGGCGCCGCCGGCCTGGACTCGCGCGCAGGCGCTTCGCTCGCTCGCCCTCTGGAGCGTCGCCGTCGCCTTCGCGCTCGGGCTGACCGCGCAGGTCGGCTTCTTCACTCACCAGGTCAAGCTTGCCGAGCCGGTACTGGGCGCGACCGGGGCGGGATGGCTGGTGGGCGTGACCGGCCTCGCCGGCCTCCTGGGCCGCCTGCTCCTGGCGTGGGTCGCCGACCGGATCGCGCTCCGAGGCTACGCGGCAGCCATCTTTGCCACGCAGGCGCTGGCCCTCGTGTTGATCGCGATCACGCCCGGCGCGCCGGTCCTCGTCGGGATGACCTTCGTCTACGGCTTCTGCCTCGGGCAGATCACGACGCTCTCACCCATCATCGTGCGCCGCGAGTTCGGCGCGGCGTCGTTCGGTACGGTCTATGGCGTCGCCGGAACGGTCATCCAGCTGAGCTCAGCATTCGGGCCCGCGCTCTACGGCATCGCACGCGATCTTTTCGGCAGCTATCCGCCCGTGCTTGCCATCGCCGCTGGCTTCGAGCTCGGCGCGCTGGCTGCGGTTTTCGTCGGGGGCCGCTCGGTCACGCGAAAACGAAACACAGGCTGAGCCACACGCCCACGGTGAAGTAGAGGCTCATCCATGGGACCTCGGGCCGCCAGTCGCACCAGCGGTGCGCGACCCGCCGGCGCTGGAGCGCGTCCCTCAGACCCTCCGATATCGAGAGATAGCGGACACCGCAATTCCTCCCCTGCCGCCAGCGCGCGAAATACATGGGAACGTCCACGGCCAGCATCAGAAAGGCAGCGCCCGCGCACGCCACCATGCCGAGCGAGCTCAAGATCCTGCTGCCCGCCGGCATCTGTCCCAAGGTCAGTCCCAGGCTGAGTGCCATCAGGAATGCCAGCGCCGACCAGAGGATCTCCTCGATGGCGTGTCCGAGGTGATTCAGACTGATCACGGCATACCAGCAGCACACCTGGGCGATGAGAATGAGCGGCACGATAAACCACGCGACCGTTTGCAACGACGCGTTCCCGGTCAGTGACGACAGTTTCGAGATCAACAACGCGCACTGCCCGGCAAAACAGAGCTCCGCGACCGTCGCGACGCTGCGGCCCACGAAGATCGACGACAGAGGGGAATTCCAAAGGCATTGCCGCTCGAGATCGACTCGCGGAAGTATGGATCGGAACGCGCAGGCGGCCGCGAAGATGCCGGAGAGCAAGAGCTGCTGGGCGACGTAGCTGTCGGACAGGCCGTGCACTTCGCGGGCAATGACGACCCACAGGACCAGGTTGCCGGCCGATACGAGGAAGAGGAACGACCACCACCACCGGGTGGGCTTGTCGGCCCCCCGGAGCGTCACGTCCTCCAGTGATCTTAGCGCCGCCGTCGCCGGGCGCCGATCCCCCGTAGCGTCGTAATCAAAACGCAACATGACGATGAAGCTCGCATCGTCCTGCCGTCGACTCGATTCGTCAAGTACTTGCTATCAGGCGGCGCTCACGCGCCCGCCGGGGCTCCGGCGGACGGCCGAACACCCTGCGAAGCTTGCGCTTGGCGCGCTCGAGGCGGCGCTTGTCCGCGGCCGACAACGACCGTCCCGCGCGATTGACGTAGAGGTTCAGCATCGACATCGCCGACTGAAATTTAGTGCGACCTTTCGTGCGGCGGCTAAGCTCGACGGATCGCTTCAGGCCGCGCGCGATCGCGTCCGGCGACCGCTTGAAGATGCCGAGCGGAAGATCCATCGCATTGGACGTTTCCTGCACGCGACGAACCCACGTCTTCGGTGTCCGCGCAGGCTGTCGAGTCGCGCGCGCCCGTGCTGCCCTCATGCATGGGCCCGCTTGAAAAACTGTACGGCGCGCTCGTGACGTTCGGCCGCCGCGCGCGTGCGAAAGGTGCCGAGGTTGCGGCGCTTGCCGGTTCGCGGATCTTTCTTGCGCGAATAGAGACGATACTGGCCGTCTCGAATCTTCTGGATCATCGGTGCACTCCCTCCCCGAAGCTTTCTCTCTCGCAGAGGGCGTTGCAAAATTAATACCCTGACATGGCAGTGCGGAAAGATGCCGGCCAGGCGCCTGCACAACGGGTTGACCGCCGCGCGGACGCCTATTCCTACCGTGTAAAACCTTCGGCCTCGCGAAACGGAGATAATCGGAGATCGCCCGATTTCGCCAGGAGGACGTCATGCCCGAATTCCCGGAGTGCCTGCTGATCGTGACCGTCGAGGTCGATGCCGCCATCGAGGCCGAATGGAATCTGTGGTACGACACCGTTCACTTGCCCGACGCGCTCAAATGTCCGGGAGTCAGACGCGGCCGGCGCTATGTGTCCTCTGGTGAGATCTCGGAGAGCCTGGCCGGCAAAACGGAACGCACCGCGAGGCGAATCTACACGACGATCTACGAGCTCGACAGCCCGGACGCTGTTGCCACTCCAGAGTTCCGCGCGATGCGCGGCTGGTACCACTTCGCGCCGCACGTCCGCTCGCGCACCCACGTGATCGTTCCGGTGCAGAGCCGATCACGCTGACGGCTGGTCTTCTCCGGTACATTCAATACAAGTGAGACGAGAGGGAGGCCAGGATGCAACCACAGGATGTCACTCGAGTGCTCAACGATCCGCTGGCACAAGAGCTCATGCAGTCCAGTATTCCGGCCCGGCTGGCATACGTTGGACCCGATGGATTTCCGCGCGCGATCCCGATCGGTTTCCACTGGGACGGCGTTCAGTTCGTGCTGTGCACGGTTCCCGACGCGCCCAAGGTGTCGGCACTGAAAACCAATCCGAAGGTGGCGCTCACCGTTGATACGAACGCTTTCCCGCCGCATGTCTTGCTCGTGCGAGGTACTGCCGCCATCGACATCGTGAATGGCGTACCCCCCGAATACCTCGCGGCATCCAGAAAGGGTGTCGGAGCCGACCAGTGGGATGCGTTTGAGGCGCAGGTGCGCACGATGTACAAGCAGATGGCTCGTATCAAAATCACGCCGCTCTGGGCCAAGCTGTTGGACTTTCAGACGCGATTTCCAACTCCGATCGAGAAGTTGCTCCGCCGGGCGAGCTGAGGAGCGGGACCCTTCGGCCCCGTCGGAGGTCACGCCGCCTCGAACGCGAAGAACTCCCGGGCCTCCGCCAGATCGCGCGTGTCTCGACCTTCGGTGAACCGGTCGTACACGTCATGGAGCATTTTGCGCTCGTCGGGGGATCCGCCGAGACGAGTCAGGCTCAGCGCGGCCCGCAGCTCCCAGGCCCGCGCCCCCTGGGCGCGGGCGATCGCGATCGCCTGCTGGAAGTGCCGCTTCGCCTGGTCGACGTCGGCGGCGGGCTCAGCCAGAAGCACCTCGCCCGTCTGCCTCTGAAGCTCCGCCTCCCAGGCACGTTCGTTCCTCTCCTGCCCCAGGGCGATGGCCTCGGCCAGGACCTCGACGGCTTCGCGGCGTCGACCGGTCCGGGCGTAGACGGCGGCTAGGAGCCCGAGGAAATACGGCCGGCCGAGCCCGGTGCCCGTGTCACGGTACGCGTCCAGACCCTGCCGTATCTGGGCCGCTCCCTGCGCCAGGTCGCCCCGCTCGGCCACAGCCCAGCCGCCCATGACGAGGGCGAGGGCGCTGAAATGCTGGAACCCGTGCTCGCTCGCCAGCGCCGCGAGCGCGTCCGCCTGGACGAGGATAAATCCCTCTTCGCGGCGCAGTTGACGGAGCACATTCGCGTAGTGCCACGCCAGCGCACGGCTCAGCGGCTGATCGAGGCGTTCGGCGGTCGTCAGGGCCGACTCGCTCACATGGAGCGCCTGGTCGGGATAGCCGAGGAGCCACAACGCCCAGGAGTTGTACGACAGCGCGAAGACGAGCGGATGGAAGACCGAAGGCCGGTGTGGAAACGGGCGGCTCTTGTCGGCCTCGACGAGGGCGATGGCCCGCTCGAGGTGCTCCTGGGCCGACGCCGGCTCGCCGACGTGCACCAGCACGCCCCCCATAGCATTGCTGGATCGATACAGCACCGACGGCTCTCCACTGTAGTCCGCCAGCGTCAGGCACTGGCTCGCCAGCTCCTGCGCCCTCCCGAGCTCGCCCCGCACGAAGTCGCGCGTCTGCAGCCCGGCGAGTGCGTCGAAGAGGCGAGAGCTCTGTCCGATCTCTCGCGCGAGGTCCTGGGCACGCCTGTACGCCTGGCCGACACCGGGTGAGCCGAAGCTCTTGATGGCGCCGAGCGATGAGCCGAGGGCCAGCTGGAGCTCGATCTCGAGATCGGTCCGCTCCCGGCTCTCGGGCAGCGCGGTCAACCCCTCGAGGCCCTGTGTGAGATGGCTGATCGCCTCCGTGTAGGCGGACCGCGCGCGCGCTTGCTGGCCGGCACGGAGCCAGTGCTTCACGGCCGGACCGGCGAGGCCGGCGTTCGTGTAGTGATGCGCGAGAAGCTCGGGCTGGGTCTCCGTGACTTGCGGGAATCGCGACGCCAGCGCGCGGGCGACGCGCTCGTGGACCCGCCGCCGTGTCTCATCGAACAGCGATCGATAGGCCACTTCATGGGTCAGCGCGTGCGCAAAGGCGCAGACGGTCGTCTCCGGCCCAGTCCGGAGGCGGACGAATTCCCGCTGGACCAGCTCGCGGAGGTGGGGCTCGAGGTCGTGGGGCTCGTCCCAGATCTCCTCCAGCAACGGCCGCGACATCTCGCGCCCGCACACCGAGGCGAGCTGGAGGAGCCGCCTCGCCTCGGCGGGTAGCTGGTGGATCCGGGTCATGAGGACGTCCTCGATGGTATCCGGCACGGTGATCGTCCGCGCGTCGGCGTCGCGGCTCATCGCGCGCGCGAGCTCCTCGAGGAAGAACGGGTTGCCTTCGGCCTTGGCAAGGATGATCGGCGCCAGGGACTGCGGTAACCGGTCGGGCGGCAGCACCGAATCGAGCAGCCCCTGACTCTCCTCCGGCGACAGCGAGGGCAGGGCGATCTGCGTGGTGTAGGACTTCTCGACCCAGCTCGGCCGGTAGCCGGCCCGGTACGTTGCTACGAAGAGGATGCGGGTGGTCGGGAGGTGCTCGACGAGGGACGCGAGGAATTCTTCCGACGTCTTGTCGATCCAGTGAAGGTCCTCGACGGCCAGGATAAGGGGCCGCTCCTGGCTGAGGCTCACGTAAAGCCGTCGGAGCAGATCGAACGTCCGCGTCCGGATCGTGTCGGGGCTCCGCACCTCCAGCGGGTCGACGGGCTCGCCGAGCCCGAGGAGGTCGAGCAGATAAACCACGCCGTCGTCGGCAACTCCGATGGCGGCGAGGGTCGCGCGAACTTTCTCGCCGGCGGCCGCAGCGCCGTCGGTGTCGCCCAGCTCGCACAACGTCCGGACCGTCTCGACGATCGGCAGATACGGCGTGTTGCTCGCGAAGGAGAGGCAGTGCCCCTGTAGGTAGCGCACCGGCTCCGCGCCAAGACTTTCGCGGAGCTCGAAGAGGAGCCGCGACTTTCCGATTCCCGGCTCGCCCACGATCCCCACCGCCTGGCCCTGGCCTCGAACCACCGAGGCCAGCCGACTCTGCAACAGGCCGAGCTCGTGACGGCGTCCGACGAACGCCGTGAGCCGACCCGGGACACCGGCGCCGTGGCGCCCGACGAGCCGGAAGGCCGACCCGTCGGTCGCATCGAGAGGGACGAGGGCGAAGCGTCGATCCAGGAAGTCGATCGTCGCACCGCTGACGACGACCGTACCGAGATCCGCGCGAGCCACGAGCGCGTCGAGGATCGTCAACGCTTCGCGCTTGGATTCTGCTGCGATTTCCGGTGAGCCACCGACCTGCCCGACCAGGAACCGGCCGGCGTGGATCGCCGCCATGCCCTTGATCGTCTGCGGATCGATCCGCGCCGCCCGCGCTGCCGCCTGTCGGATGGCAAGGGCCGCCAGCGCCGCCTGCGTCACCGCCTCCCCGCCGCGCTCGAGTCCGAACACCATCACGATGCCCTGCGGGCTCACTTCCTCAACGCGGCCCCCGAAGCCGCGAAGCTTCTCGATGACCGACTCGAGGGGGCGAGTGAGGTCGGCCCACCCGGCCGACGGCTCGGGAGCAACGAGGACCACCCGCAGCACGGCGAGAAACTGGTGGGCCCACTGGATGGCTGTCGGCGTTCGCGGCGCGGAGACCGCCTTCGAGGTCGGGCCCATCGCCGGGGGCGATACCGCCCTGTGCTGCGGCGACGGCGAGTCCGGTGGTCGCAGGTCGTACTTCTCGATCCGGTAGCGGAGCTTGTCGCGCGAGATGCGCAAGCGCGCTGCGGCGCGGGAGACGTTCCAGTCGGTCTGGCGGAGCGCCTCGAGGATGCGCGCCTGCTCGATGTCCTCCACCAGGTGGCCCAGCGATCGCTCCTCCTTGCCTGCCTCTTGCCGACCGCGGGTGGCGGCCTCCGTGAGCATCAGCGTCTCCGCGGTGACGGCGGGCGCCTCGGTGAGCAGTGCCACCCGCTCCATCACGTTGCAGAGCTCGCGGACATTGCCGGGCCACGGGTACTCGAGCAGGGCCCGCAGCGCGTCGGCCTCGAGCGTCTTCGCGGGCAGCCCATAGTCCGTGCAGGCGCGGGCGAGGAAGTGCTCGGCGAGGAGGAGGATGTCGGCCTGGCGCTCGCGCAGCGGCGGAAGTCGCAGGGTGACGACCGACAGTCGATGGTACAGGTCCGCGCGGAACCGGCGTGTCTTTGTCGCCGCCGCCAGATCCTCGCTGCTCGCCGTCACCACGCAGACGTCCACCCGCTCGCCGCGGGTGGAGCCGAGACGCCGCACCACGCGATCCTCGATGGCCTTGAGCAGCTTGCCCTGGAGCCCTTCGGGGAGGAGCCCGATCTCGTCCAGGAACAACGTGCCGGTATGGGCGACCTGGAAGAGGCCGGGCTTCGCCTGGCGGGCATCGGTGAAGGCGCCCCGCTCGAATCCAAACAGCTCCGCCTCGAGCAGCGACTCGGGGATGGCCGCGCAGTTGACATCGACGAACGGGCCCGCTCGCCGTGCGCTCGTCCGGTGAATCAGATGAGCGAGGAGGCCCTTGCCCGTCCCTGTCTCACCCTGGATGAGGATCGGCGGAAGCCGGCCAGCCCGGTGGACGTGGTTGACCAGCTGGTGGACTGACTGCCGGATCGCGACGAGCTCGGGGCTCTCGCCCAGCAACTCGTCAGGCGAATCCATCGGTTCTCATCTTCCTGAACTACCGAGTCATTCTGAACTACCGAGTCATTGCTGGGGGATTTCCCCCACCGACGAGCACTCACCAGTCACCAGCATCTATAAGCCCTCGTTTCGGCTGGTGTCAACCAAGGCATGCCGATTGCCACTCTCTTGGTCGCCGGTAATCACGTCGCGTGACCCAGAGGGAGGACGTACCGATGAATGGGCTGCTGCCGAGGTCGGCCGTGTGGCGCTCCGTCCGCAAGGGGGCGGGTGTTCTTCTGGTGGTGGCGGTGACAGGCGGGATCACGGCGCCGCGCGCGGGAAGCCCTCACGACTCCGCGTTCACAGCGGACAACAAATCTGGCAGGGCGCAGACGATCAACGTGGCTGGCTTCCCGGTGGTCGCGGAGGACAATCCGTTCTTCCTCGACCTGGGGATCAACGGCCGCCGGTGCGTGACGTGTCATCAGCCGAACCAGAACATGACGGTCACGCCGGCGGGCATCCGGGCGCGCTTCGTGGCCACGGCGGGGACCGACCCGATCTTCCGGACCAACGACGGATCGAACTCGCCGCAGGCCGACGTCTCCACCGTGGAGGCGCGGCGGGCCGCCTACAGCATGCTGTTGACCAAGGGGCTCATCCGAGTCGGGCTGCCGATCCCCTCCACCGCCGAGTTCGATCTCGTGGATGTGCGGGATCCTTACGGGTACGCCAGCGCCGCCGAGCTCTCGCTCTTCCGACGGCCGCTGCCCGCGACGAACCTCGCCTTCCTCAGCACCGTGATGTGGGACGGCCGCGAGACGCTGCAGAAGGGCTCGGCGGCCGCGATCCACTTCGACCTCGCGGACCAGTCCAACGCCGCCACGCAGGGCCACGCCCAGCGCCCCACCCCGCTCGACGATGGCACGCGCGAGCTGATCGTGGCCTACGAGCTCGGGCTCTACACCGCCCAGGTCTTCGATCGCGCGGCCGGTGATCTGCACGCCGCCGGCGCCACCGGCGGCCCGGCCGCGCTCTCCGACCACGTCGTCGTCCCCGGCGCCAACGATCCGCTCGGCTGCGATCCGACCGGCACGACCTGCACCGGGAGCAGTCCGAACTTCGATCCCATCGTGTTCACTGAATACGCAGCGTGGGCCCAACCGCACCCGAAGGATCGCAACGCCGCCCGTGCGGCAGTGGCTCGCGGCCAGGACCTCTTCAACACGCTGGCGATCCCGATCAGTGGCGTGTCCGGCATCAACGACGACTTCGGCGGGCCTGACAACTTCAACACCCCCATTCTCGGCACCTGCACGACGTGCCACGACACGCCACATGCCGGCAATCACTCCGTGCCGGCGCCGCTCGACATCGGCATCGTGGCGCCGCCGGTGTCCGTCGCCGACGGCGGTGATGGCGTGCACAACCAGTTCGGCCTGCCCGTGGGCGACATGCCCGTCTACACGCTCCGGAACAAGACGAGCGGTGAGCTCAAGGTCGTGACCGACCCGGGACGGGCGCTCATCACGGGACGCTGGAAAGACGTCGGGCGCATCAAGGGCCCTGTTCTCCGGGGGCTCGCCGGCCGCGCCCCGTACTTTCACAACGGCGCCGCTGCCACCCTGGCCGACGTCGTCGAGTTCTACGATCGCCGATTCACTCTGGAGCTCAGCGAGCGGCAGAAGGCGGATCTCATTGCATTCCTGCGCACCCTGTGACCTGTGAGGTGTCCTGATGTCGCAGCATCGGCACGGCATCATCGCGCTCTTGACTGTTGTCGCCTGCACCTGCCTGGGCGTGCTCTCCGGCGTCACCCGCGACGATGCCTTCGAGCGTCAGTGGCAGGTGGCCATAGAGGCGATCGACGAAGCGCTCCGGCTCGGCGATACCGCGGGGGCTGCCGCCCGGTGGCGCGAGGCCTACGGCATGGCGATCAGGAGCGGCGGGTGGTCGCAGCTCGCCGACGTCGGCGATGCGGCCCTGCGGATCGGCGACGCTCCCGCGCTCCAGCCGAGCGCCGCCGGCGCCGCGCGCCAGAGCTACCTGACCGCGCTGTACCGCGCCCGCGCCCAGCGCTCCGCGGAGGGGATCGGACGGGTCTGCGAAGCCTTCCTCCTGCTCGGGGACCGGGACGTCGCCGAGCGATGCAGTCGGCTCGTCGCTCAGCTCACGGCCGGCTGAGAGGACTCACTTCTCTCGTTCGATGTCGCCCGGCTTCCAGCTCTTGATCGCCGCCTCGGTAGGACCGTACAGCCTGAGGACGGCGAAATATCCTTTGCCGGATACCGTTGCCAGCCAGTTCGCCGGCTTGCCGGCAGGTGCCTGAGGACCGAGGTAGATCTCGACGCTGCCGTCGGCATCTTGCGCCGGCTTGTCCCGCGAGCCGAGCGAGGGAAATGGCTGTCCGTTGGCCAGCCCCGAAGCATTCTCGGCCTCGTAGAGTGTCAAGGACCAGAAGTTCGCGGCCGGGATGTTGGGCGGCAATTTCACGCGGTAG
>DASRIY010000129.1:0-2687 GCA_035649755.1 Candidatus Methylomirabilota bacterium | reverse complement strand
GAGCACCCAGCTGCCGTCCGGCTGCTTCGTCGCCCGGGTTTTCGCGGCGAGCGCGTCGCTGCCCGATCCCGATTCGCTGAGGGCGTAGGCGCCCACGAGCTCACCCGAGACGAGGCGAGGCAGGTACTTCTCCTTCTGCTCCGGCGTGCCGAACAGCACGAGCGGCAGCACGCACAGGTTCGCCTGACCGCCGAAGGTCGTCGCAAACGACGCCGACGGACCGATCTGCTCGACGACGACGAGCGAGGACGTCTTGTCGAGATCGAGGCCGCCGTATTCCTCGGGTGCGGGGATGCCGAGCAGCCCGAGCTCGCCGCACCGCCGAATCAGGCGCCGGGCGAGATCCCAATCCTTTTTCTCGAGCTGACCGAGGTTGGGTAGCACCTCGTTCTCGACGAAGTCGCTCGTCGTCTTCGCCATCAACCGATGTTCTTCGGTCATCTGTTCAGGCGTGAAGACGTCGGCCGACGCCGTCTCGTCAAGAAGCCAGGACCCGCCTTTGCGTATCGACGTGGCAGAAGAAGTAGTCATAGGCGCTCGAAAATGCCGGCGGCTCCCATGCCTCCGCCGACGCACATCGTGACCAGGCCGTAGCGCGCCTTCCGTCGGCGCATCTCGTGGAGCAGTGTTGTTGAGAGTTTCGCGCCGGTGCAGCCGAGCGGATGGCCGAGCGCAATCGCGCCGCCGTTGACGTTCAGGCGCTCGGGATCGATCGGCAGCTCGCGCAGGCAGGCCAGCACCTGGGCGGCGAACGCTTCGTTCAGCTCGATGAGGTCGATCTGATCGAGCGTCAGGCCGGCGCGCGCGAGGACCTTCTTGATCGCCGGCACGGGACCGATGCCGAAACGCTCGGGCGCAACGCCCGCGGTCGCGAACGCGACGAACCGAGCCAGCGGCTCGAGCCCGTGTTCGCGCGCGAACGCGTCGGACGTCAGGATCAGCGCCGAGGCGCCATCACTCGTTTGCGACGAGTTGCCGGCCGTCACCGTCCCGTTGGCATGGAACGCGGGACGAAGCTTGCCCAGCGCTTCCGTGGACGTATCGCGGCGCGGTCCTTCGTCGCGGTCGAACGTCACCTGGCGGATTTGATGTCCGCCGTTCTGGGGTACGGCCACCGAGAACGTGAGCGGCGTGATCTCGTCGGTGAACCGGCCCGCCTCGATCGCGGCGAGCGCGCGTTGATGACTCCGCAACGCGAACGCATCCTGCTCTTCGCGAGTGATGCCGTAATCGCGCGCGTGATTCTCGGCGACGAGCCCCGTGCTCAAGTACACATCCGGGTACTCGTCAACCAGCGTGGGATTCGGGCAGACCTTGTTCCCGCCCATCGGCACCAGGCTCATCGACTCGGTACCGCCGGCGACGACGATCTTCGCGAAGCCGCACATGATGTGCTCGGCCGCCGAGGCGATGGCTTGCAGTCCGGACGCGCAGAAGCGATTCATCGTAACCGCCGACGCGTCCACCGGCACGCCGGCCCGCAGGCTGGCGATGCGCGCGACGTTCAGGCCCTGCTCCGCCTCCGGCATTGCGCACCCGACGATCACGTCGTCGATCTCCGCCGGTTTCACCGCGGGCGCGCGGCGAAGCGCCTCCTCGATGACGGCCGCGGCCATATCGTCGGGCCTGACCGTCTTCAGTGAACCGTTCGGCGCCTTGCCGACGGCGGTGCGAGTGGCGGCAACGACTACTGCGTCTTGCATGAGAAATCCGACAGCAAATCCTCGAGCGCATCACCCACTTCGCCGGCCTGTCCGTCGAAGAGGTGAGAGGCGCGGTCGATCTCTACCAGCTCTTTGGGCTCCTGCAGCCGCGCGTAGAACTCGCGGACCGCTTTGAGCGGGATGAGCTCGTCGCGCTCGCCGTGGACGATGAACTTCGGCTTCGTCGAGGCCAAGACGGGCGCGTAATCGTAACGGTCGACCGGCGGAGCCACGGCGATGAGCGCGCAAATCCGGTCGTCCCGGGCGCCGTTCGTCATCGCGATGTACGAGCCGAAGGAAAACCCCGCCGCCCACAGCTCCAGATCAGGATATCGTGCCGCCGTGAAATCGACTGCAGCGCTGAAGTCATCCATTTCGCCGCGTCCCTCGTCCCAGGCGCCGGCACTGCGGCCGACGCTACGAAAATTGAAGCGCAGCACGGCGCAGCCGACCCGGGTCAGGGCTTTGGCCCCCTGAAACACCACTTTCGTGTGCATCGTTCCGCCCTGGGTCGGCAACGGATGAGCGAATACGACCGCCGCCCGCGGTGTCCCCGTCGGCAGGTCGAGCATCGCCTCCAGCGGACCAAGGGGCCCCGGAATCTCTCGGACGGCCTCAGCCAACACGGTCTCCTTCGATAGGCCCCAGGGCCCAGGGCTCAGGCCCCAGGATCCAAGCCCCCGGGTTCAGGGGAGGCCTTGGCCAACGTTCCTAATCTGAGGCCTGAGGCCTGAGGCCTGGGGCCTGAGGCCTTCCTCCACCCGTACCGTTTGACCCGTAAACCCGGCCACGAGATCCGCGAATACCTCCGGCCGCGTCACCAGGCCCAAGTGTCCGGTGCGTGGAATCGTCGCACTCCTGGCGTGAGGCAGCAGCTGCAGGTATTGGCGCGTGAGCCGGGCCGGAACGACGCGGTCGGCCTCATCGCCGGTGATGACCAGCGTCGGCTGCTCGAGACGCGAGACCTCGGCCTCGAGATCGAGC
>DASRIY010000128.1:0-5714 GCA_035649755.1 Candidatus Methylomirabilota bacterium | reverse complement strand
CGGCCGTCGCCGTAGAGCGGCAGCGGCTTGTCGTCGAAGGCGTTGGTCACGAAGAGCGGGATGACCTTCTCGGGGTACTGATAGGGCCCGAAGTTGTTCGACGAGCGGGTGATCAGGACCGGCACCCGATGGGTGTGCCAGTAGGCCAGCGCCAGGAGATCGCCGCCGGCCTTCGAGGCCGAGTACGGGTTCGACGGCCGCACCGGATCGCTCTCGCGCGACGATCCGCGCTCGACCGAGCCGTAGACCTCGTCGGTGCTGATGTGCAGGAAGCGCGCGATCTTCAGCTCCTTCACCGCCTCCAGCAGCGTGAACACGCCGAAGACGTCGGTGCGCAGAAACGCATCGGGCTCCATCAGCGAGCGGTCGACGTGCGATTCGGCCGCGAAGTTGACGACCGCGTCGACGCCTCGGATCACGTCGCGCACGACCTTGGCGTCGCACACGTCGCCCTGCACGAACGCGTAGCGTGAATCGCCGGCGAGATCGGCGAGATTCGCCGGATTGCCGGCGTAGGTCAGCTTGTCGAGATTGACGACACGGTCGTCGGGATGCGCCGCCAGGACGTGCCGGATGAAGTTGGAGCCGATGAACCCGGAGCCTCCGGTGACCAGGAGCTTCACGCCGCTACCCGCGCACGACTTCCCAGATGTCGGCGCCCGCGTAGTCCCACGGCAGCCGGCCCTCGTCGCACGTCGCCGGCTCGGGCGAGAAATGGACGTCCGTGAAGTAGATGATCCGTCCCGGCGCGGCCGCGAGGTTCCGCACACCGTGGGCGACGCCGGGCGGGATCCGGACCAGGCGCGAGTTGCCGGCGCCGAGCGTGAAGCGCATACGCGCGCCCTCGGTCTTGCTGCCCTGCCGCACGTCGAGGAGCACCAGCAGCATGCGATCGGACGGCGGCACGTACCAGACGTCGGTCTGGCGCTGGTGGAGGTGATACGCCTTGACCGCGCCGGGCTCGACCTCGCTGTAGTTGATCTGGCGCACGGTGAAGCCGGCGAGCGCCTCGGGATGGCCCTCCGTCAGGCGCGCCAGCTCGGTCATGCTCCCGCCGTCGTCGGCGAACCGCTTGAGCTCGACGATCTCGACGCCGTCGATACGCGGCGACGGGCCGTAGGACTGGATCTGAAACGCGCGCTTCGCGGCGGGGGAAAGGTCCATTCGGCGTCCGATCTTAAGGCTCGGGCTCGATCAGGCGCAACAGATACCGTCCGTACGAGTTGTCTCGCATCGGCCGCGCGATGCGCAGCACGTCGTCGGCCGCGATGTAGCCCATCCGGAAGGCGATCTCCTCGAGGCAGGCGACCATGAGGCCCTGCCGCTCTTCGATGGTCTGGATGAAGGTCGATGCTTGCAGGAGCGCCTCGTGAGTCCCGGTGTCGAGCCACGCGATACCGCGACCGAGCTTCTCGACCTGGAGCGCGCCGCGGCGCAGATAGGCCGCGTTCACGTCCGTGATCTCGAGCTCGCCGCGCGCCGAGGGCTTGAGCCCGGCGGCGATGTCGACGACCTGGTTGTCGTAGAAGTAGAGGCCGGTCACCGCATACGGCGAGCGCGGCTTGACCGGCTTCTCCTCGAGCCCGACCGCGCGGCCGTCAGCGCCGAACTCGACGACGCCGTAGCGCTCGGGATCGCGGACCCAGTAGGCGAACACGGTCGCGCCCGACGGCCTGCCGGCGGCGCGCAGGAGGAACTCCGGGAGACCGTGGCCGTAGAACACGTTGTCCCCGAGCGCCAGGGCGACGCGGTCGTCGCCGACGAAGCGCCGCCCGATGATGAAGGCCTGCGCGAGACCCTCCGGCCGGGGCTGGACCGCGTACTCCATGCTGATCCCGAGGTGGCCGCCGTCGCCGAGCAGGCGCCGGAACGCTTCCTGGTCCTGGGGCGTGGTGATCACCAGAACCCGTCGGATGCCTGCGAGCATCAAGGTCGACAGGGGGTAGTAGATCATCGGCTTGTTGTAAATCGGGACGAGCTGCTTGCTGATCGCGTGGGTCAGGGGGTAAAGTCGCGTTCCTGATCCTCCCGCGAGGATGATGCCCTTGATGGAATTAGTCATGGAATTCTGTAAGTATAGCAGCGGCATCGAGCCGCCCAGAAGCTCCTGGATGGCCGCATCACCCTTGAGCCGACCGGGAATAGGGGTAATATCAAAATCATGAAGACGTTGAAGGATATGCTGGCCGAGGCCAGGCAGGTGGTTCCCGAGGAGGGGCCTGCCGACGTCGCCAAGCGCCTGGCCGCCGGGGAGAAAATCGCGGTTATCGACGTCCGAGATCCCGACGAGTTCCGGGACGGTCACCTGGAGGCGGCGGCCAACATCAGCCGGGGCTTCCTCGAGTTTCGCGTCGGCACCACCGTGACCGAGCCGTCCACGCCGATCGTGCTGTATTGCCAGACCGGGCTTCGCTCGATGCTGGCAGCGAAGGCCCTCAAAGATCTCGGCTACCCGAACGTCGTGAATTTACAGGGCGGCTACCAGAAGTGGGTGCAGTCCGGGCTGCCGACCGTCCGCGACGTCCCGATGACGGCCGACCAGATCCAGCGCTACAGCCGCCACTTCCTGCTTCCGCAGGTGGGCGACAAGGGCCAGCGCAAGCTCCTGCGATCGAAGGTGCTGCTCATCGGCGCCGGCGGGCTCGGCTCGCCAACCGCGTACTACCTGGCCGCCGCCGGCGTGGGAACGATCGGCCTGATGGACGGTGACACCGTCGACATCACGAATCTACAGAGGCAGATCCTTCACACCACCGCCGATGTCGGCAAGCCGAAGGTGGAGTCGGGCACGCGCACGCTCAAGGCGCTGAATCCCGACGTCAACGTGATCGCCCTGCCGACCCGAATCACCGTCGACAACATCATGGACATCATCAAGGACTACGACCTGATCGTCGACGGCTCGGACAACTTCGAGACGCGCTATCTGGTGAACGACGCCTGCTTCCTCGCCGGCAAGACCAACGTTCACGGCTCGATCTTCCAGTTCGAGGGCATGGCGACGGTGTTCGCCCCCGACAAGGGGCCCTGCTACCGCTGTCTCTACCCGACACCGCCGCCTCCGGGGCTCGTCCCCTCCTGAAGCGAGGCTGGCGTCCTGGGCGTGCTCCCAGGAGTGGTTGGAACGATTCAGGCGACGGAGGCCGTCAAGCTGATGCTGGGCATCGGTGAGCCGCTGATCGGCCGGCTCCTCACCTACGACGCGCTCGGCATGCGCTTCCGCGAGGTCAGACTGCGCCGCGACCCCAAGTGCCCGCTGTGCGGGACCGCGCCGACCATCAAGGATCTCGCGATCCATCGAAACGGCGCGGGCGGGGCGTGCGACGTGTCGGCGGACGGCCACGGCGAGGCCGTGGCGGCCGCAGTGGCTCCCAAGGCCGGCGGCTAGCCGGCGCTTCACCGACCGCAGGGCATGACCCGCTCTCTCGGCGGCGCCCTCACGCCCGCCCTCGTCGAGCGCTTCTCTCAGCGCGACCTCGCCCGACACCTGGGCACCGCGCTGCCATTCGTCACCGTGGACCCGGACGGACGGCCCCATCCGATGCTGCTTTCCTATCTGGAGCTTCGCGCCTACGACACCGGCACCGTCGGCCTGGTGATCGGCGCGCGGACGCGGAGCGCCAGCAATCTGGTGGAGCGTGGGACGGCCACGTTGCTGGCCGTCGAGCCCGACACGACCGTGTACGTGAAGCTCCGGACGGTCGATGGACCGCTATCGGTCTCGGGCAGCGACGAGTATGGCTTGGGCTATTTCCTGCTCGCGGTCGAGGAAGTGCTGGAGGACGCGCCGGCCGACTGGGAAGGCGGAATGCGAATCACGAGCGCCCTCCGGTACGCGCCCGCGCCGACGCTCGACGAGCCCTGGGCGCGCGCCACGCTGGCCGCGCTCGCGGAGCCCCGCGCGCGCGCCTGACTACTGGGGCGTGTCGGGGTCCCGGTAGAGCCCGATCGTCACCTCGACCTCGGTCTGCTGCCCCCCGCGCAGGAGCACCACGCGCACCTTCTTGCCCACCGGCGTCGACGAGACGACCCGCTGCAGATCGCGCGTGGTCTCGAGCCGGGCGCCGTCGATGCCGACGATGACGTCGTCGGCGCGCACGCCGCCCTTGTCGGCCGGGTCGCCTGGCATCACGCGGCGCACCCAGACGCCCCGGGCCTCGCGGAGCTTGAGACGCGCCAGATCCTCGTCGGTCACGTCCGAGATCGAGACGCCGAGCCAGCCCCAGTCGACCCGCCCCTTCTCGGCCAGCTGCGGCAGCAGGATCTTCACGAGGCTCGACGGAATCGCGAAACCGATCGAGCCGTTGCGGACGGCCATGCTGTTGACGCCGACCACCTCACCCGCCATGTTCACCAGCGGCCCCCCGGAATTACCGGGATTGACCGCGGCGTCGGTCTGGATGAAGTCGAAGCCTGGGGTCGCGACCATCAAGGGGGCGCCCTTACGGCTGACGATCCCGAACGACACGCTATGCTCGAGCCCGAATGGGCTGCCGAGCGCCAGCACGAACTCGCCCACGCGGAGCCGGTTCGAGTCACCGAGCGGCAACGCGGTGAGGCCGGTCGCGCCCTCGATCTTCAGGAGCGCCAGGTCGACCCGATTGTCCCGCCCGACCACCTTGCCCGGAAACCGCTTGCCGCCGTTCAGGCGAACCTGGATGGACCCGGCGCCGTCCACCACGTGAGCGTTGGTGATGATGAGCCCGCTCGGATCGATGATGAAGCCCGAGCCGGTGCTGCGCCGGGGCTCCGGGCTGTCCTCACGGGGTGCATCCTCTTTCAGGGCCCGCTGCACGCTGACGTGGACCAGCCCGGTCTGGAGCCGCTCGGCGAGATCGGCGAGCGAGGTATTGAACCGCGCCAGATCGGGCGCCGCGCTCGCGCCCGGGTTCTCGCGCCACATCGTGCCGCCGGACGCGCCGGTACACCCCGCCAGACCCACCACCACCATCAGAGCCGCCAGCGCACGCTGACGCGAACCGCTCATCCCAACCCTCCGAAGAATGCTACGCAGAAGTATACCGCCCGCGGCGCAACGCATGGGTTGGCGATGGGCTAGAACGACGGGTGACGAGCTAGCAGGCTGCTCAAAAGGGTCCAGATGCGAGGCGGCGACGAGGACCCGACCGAGGCGTATGCCGCATACGCCGCAGGGAGGGGCCGAAGTCGCCAACGAAGCAGGTGGGCCCTTTTCAGCAGCCTGCCGCTAGCGGCTGACTTCGCGGACGAGGTGAGGGAGCTCGGGTATGAGGAGCTTTTCCAGAGCCAGACGGCATGCGTTGGGTGAGCCGGGTAGAGAGACGACGATGCGCCGCGCGTGAATGCCGAGCTGAGCGCGCGAGAGCATCGCGGCGGCGCCGATCTCCTGGTAGGACAGCATCCGGAACAGCTCGCCGAAGCCGGGCAGGCGCTTGTCGAGCATGGCGTCGATCGCCTCGTAGGTCGAGTCGCGCGAGGTGATGCCGGTTCCGCCCGTCGCGATCACCACCTTCACCGCGTCGCTGGCGCAAGCCTCGCGGATCACCCGCTGCACGTCCTTCGGCTCGTCACGGACGATGCTGGAGCCGACGACGGGATGGCCGGCCTCGGTGAGCAGCTTGCGGATCAGCATGCCGCTCGTGTCCGTCTCGGGCGTCTTGGTGTCGGAGACCGTGAGCACCCAGCAGCCGACGGCGCGCGGCGCGGTGGCCTTGTGCTCGAGCGGCGTGCTGTCA
>DASRIY010000127.1:0-3125 GCA_035649755.1 Candidatus Methylomirabilota bacterium | reverse complement strand
GCTGCTAATCGGCTAACGCTTGCCAGGCCACTGGCAGGCGGAGCTTGGCGCTCGTATCCGATCGACGTCCGCGCTTCGGGATATAGATCTTGCCCCGCGGCCATTTAGGACGGCCGGCGCGTCGGTCGCCGCGCTCGGTATGGCACTTGCGATGAGAGTGGGTGGTCGACAGCGATGCCCAGCTCGAATGACGCGATCCTCGTTCTCAACGCCGGCTCGTCGAGCATCAAGCTCTCCGTCTTCGCCGCGGATGCGGGCGATCTCACCGTTGAGCTCCGAGGTCAGATCGAGGGCCTCTACGTGGCGCCTCGTTTCGCGGCGCGCGACCTCGCCGGACGCGTCGTAGCGGAAAAGTCGTGGCCGGGAACGACGCTCGGCCACGATGGGGCGGTCGAATATCTCGGCGACTTCCTGAAGCACTACCTGGCAGGTCGGCGGCTCAGGGGGGTAGGGCACCGGGTCGTCCACGGGGGCCTGGAGTTCACGGCGCCGGTGCTCGTCGAGCCCGAGACGATCAAGGCTCTCGAGCGCTTCGTCCCGCTGGCGCCCCTCCACCAGCCCCACAACCTGGCGCCGATGGCCCGCTTGCTCGAACGCTCGCCGGAGCTTCCCCAGGTCGCGTGCTTCGACACGTCGTTCCACCGAACGAATCCAGATGTCGCCCAGCGATTCGCGCTGCCGGCGGAGCTCCACGATGCCGGCGTACAGCGCTACGGCTTTCACGGCCTGTCCTACGAATACATTGCCTCCGAGCTTCCACGGCTGGACGCGAAAGCCGCCGCGGCCCGGACGATCGTGCTGCATCTTGGCAACGGGGCGAGCATGTGCGCGATCGAGACGGGACGCAGCGTGGCAACGACGATGGGCTTCACCCCGGCCGACGGGCTAGCGATGGGCACGCGCTGCGGTGCGCTGGACCCGGGCGTGATCCTGTACCTGATGGACGAGCGCAAGCTGGATCCGCGCGCCATCGAGAAGCTCCTGTACCACGACTCCGGACTGCTCGGCGTATCGGGTATCTCCAGCGACATGCGGACCTTGCTGTCGAGCCGCCAGCCCTCGGCGCGGCTCGCGATCGACGTCTTCGTGTACCGGATCCGGCGGGAGCTCGGCTCGCTGGCCGCCGCGCTTGGCGGCGTCGACGCGATCGTCTTCACCGGCGGGATCGGTGAGCACGCGCCGGCGGTTCGCGAGCGCGTCTGCCGCGACGCGGCGTGGCTCGGGGTCGAGCCCGACGCGTCGGCCAATGCGCGGGGCGGTCCGCGCATCAGCGCGTCGGGCAGCCGGGTCAGCGTGTGGGTGGTTCCGACCGACGAGGAGCTCATGATCGCGCGACACACACGGCGCGTGCTGGAAGGCAGGTGAGGATTCATGGGCAGTGACGCGATCTCGATCGCTTCCGCGCTCGTCGACGCCGGGAGCGTCGACACGATGTATCGCGACGTGTATCTCGGACGCGCGCGGGCGCTCCTGAGTCGGGTGGTCTCGCTCGAGGCCTTCCATGGCATGGAGCAGCGGCGTTCGGCGCTCGCGTCGCTGCCGCTCGCGGTGGCGCGCGCGCTGGAGAAGTCGGACTGGCCCCAGGTCAGGGAGCTGAGCCTGCGGGCGGACGCGGTCAAGCAGGAGATCTCACGCGAAGGCGCCGTCTTCGAGACCGCTCGCGGAGTCTACGCCGCTACGGATGTCAAGCTCGATCCGTTCTGTCAGAGCTTGCAGCGATTCAGCCGTGTCTCGGCGAAGGATCTGCCGGTACTTCGGACCCGGGTAGTCGAGCAGCTGACCACGCTCGAGCTGGCGGACGTCCAGTGGAAGGACTTCTACGCGAGGCGACGGGCGGCCTTTGAAACTCGTGCGCCGATCGGCTCGGGTCAGAGGTCGGAGGGGCCGACTCGCGGCGACTCGGTCGAGGCCACTCAGCTGGCCGCCGCGCAGGCACTCAAGGCCGGCGACATGCGGCGATTGGGGCAGCTGGCCGAGCTCTTGGCAGCGGGATCACCTCGGGCCAGTGAAGCGGCACACGGAGCCGCCGCCGCGGCGATTTCGACGTCCGAGCCGGCCCCTCATGATCTCGTCGTCTCCTGGTCCGGCGATACCTTGACGCGGGCTCGCCGGGTCGGGCTGGCGCCCCGTCACCTCGAGCCGCGGGGCGACCTCGCGTCGCTCCGCCAGTTTGCGTGGAATCCGCTCTCGGACGAGACGCACCACCTGACGATCAAGGAGGTGTCCTTGCCGCCTGGGTCTGCTGCTGGACTGCGGGACCGGCTGGAAGTGCTGATGATCCACCCACTCGCGAACTCCGGCGGGGCGCGGCACCTGCCATCCCTTGTCGCTGAGGACGTGCTGGTCGAGGACTTCCCCGATCCCGGAGAGGACGAGCAGCCGCCGGCGTCGCCGCTCCTCACGGCGTTGGAACTGCCCCGCCGCCGCGGACTTTCCCGCGCCGCGATCGAGCAGGCGCTGCTCGTACACGGGGCGCGTGTGCTCGAGGAGGAGCTTGGCCTCGATCCGCGAGTATTCCGCCTCGTCTGCATTCCGTCGGACGTCCACTTCCGGCTCGGCGACGCAGAAGGCTGGGGACGAAAACCGTTCTGGACGCATTTCGATGGCTACCTCATCAGGTTCCACGACGGGCAGCTGCGGCTTCAGGCGCTCGCCGGTGGAGACGTGAGGTACGGCGGTCTGTACGACATCCTCGGGGTCAGCCGCGACCTCGATTCTGACCACCTGCTAGCACGGTTCGCTGTGGTGCACCGCGAACGCATGGCCGCGTGGTGAGCGCGATCGACTCGATCGCTCACGCAAAGGAGAAGGAAGCTATGGCACGTGTGATGACTCAGCCCGGGCCTTCGGTGGACACCGCCGACGTCGTGGCATCCCCACGACTGTCGAGCGAAGAGCTTCGGAAGATCCACGCCTACTGGCGGGCGTGCACCTACCTGGCGGCCGGCATGATCTACTTGCGCGACAATCCGCTGCTGCGGGAACCGTTGAAGCCGGAGCACATCAAGAAGCGCCTCCTCGGTCATTGGGGTGCGAGCCCCGGCCTCAGCTTCATGTACGTCCACCTCAATCGCTTGATCAACAAGTACGATCTCGACGCGATGTTCCTCGCCGGCCCCGGTCAC
>DASRIY010000126.1:0-2983 GCA_035649755.1 Candidatus Methylomirabilota bacterium | reverse complement strand
CCCCTCGAACGTCGTCGATCACGCCTGGGTGGCGATCGACTGGACCCTCGCGCGCGCGATGCGAACCGCGCGCTTCTGGTGGGTGGCCGTCGGCTTCGCAGCCGGCCTCTTTGCCTGGTACGCCGTGCAGGTGCACCAGACTAAATACCTGATGGAGATCGGCTTCGCGCCCGCGACAGCGGCCGGGGCCTTGGGTCTCGTCGCCTTCACCGGCATCGTCGGCCAGATCGCGCTCGGTCATCTCTCCGACCGGATCGGACGCGAGTGGGTGTGGACCCTGTCGTGCGCCGGCTTCATGGCCACCTACGCGCTGCTGCTGGCCATGCGCCAGCAACCGACTGCCGCGCTCCTTTACCTGATGGTAGCGGCGCAGGGTGTGCTCGGCTACGGGCTCGCCTCGGTCTTCGGCGCCATCCCCGCCGAATTGTTCCAAGGTAAGCAGTACGGGACGATCTTCGGCACGCTCAGCCTGGCCTCGATCGTCGGCGGCGCCATCGGGCCGTGGGTGGCCGGCGCGCTGCACGACCGCACGGGCAGCTACGTGCTCGCGTTCTGGATCGCGATCGCCGTCAGCGCCGTGTCGGCGGGCGCGATGTGGCTGGCGGCTCCGCGCAAGGTGCGGGCGGTTGCGGGGCGCGTGCCGCGTGGCTTATAACCAGGCTCCATGAGCATCGTCACCGCGCGAGCGATCAGTGGCCCCGAAGCCTGGCACGGAAGCGACTTGGCCCGGACGACCGACTGGATCCGTCCGATCCCGGCGGCCGCGATCGACGAGATCGACCGGGCCCTCCACGCCGTCAAGGCTCGCGGTCTGGCCTGGCGCGACATACGCCGGGAAGACTTCTCGCTCCCCGGGTTCGGCCGCGATCTCGCCGCGGTCAGCCACGAGCTCGAGTACGGCCGCGGCGTGGTGCTGCTGCGCGGGCTTCCGGTCGAGCGCTACACGGACGGCGAGCTGCGTCAGATCTACTGGGGTATCGGTGCTCACCTCGGCGCCGCCCGCTTCCAGAACGCGCACGGCGAGCTGATCGGCTACGTGCGCGACGAGCTACGCGCCTATGGCCAGGTGAACCAGCCCGGCGTCGAGCAGAAGGCCGGCGAGCCGGTGACGTCGCGATACAAGGCGCGGTCGAGCGGGCCGCTGCGCTTCCACACCGACCGCGCAGACGTCGTGGGGCTGCTCTGCGTGCGGCAGGCGCGACGCGGCGGCGTCAGCAAGATCGTCAGCTCGGTCGCGATCCACAACGCGATCCTGGACCGGCGGCCCGATCTCCTGACACTCCTGCGCCAGGACTACTACCGCACGCGTGAGGGCGAGGAGCTCGGCGGCAACCGCCGCTGGTATGCGCTGCCGGTCTTCGGCGTGCGCGACGGACGCTTCACGAGCCAGTACTCGCGCACCTTCGTGGAGGCGGCCCAGCGGATCGACGGGATTCCGAAGCTCACGACGGCTCAGGACGAGGCGCTGGACATGCTCGCGGCGGTTGCCGAGGAGCTGTGCTTCGAGATGGAGCTACGACCCGGCGACATCCAGCTTCTGAACAACCACGTCACCTACCACGCCCGCACGGCCTTCGAGGACGACGCGGCGGCCGGCCAGGACCGCCTCCTGTTCCGGCTCTGGCTTTCGATGCCGAACAGCCGCGCGCTTCCGCCGGGCTTCGAGGTGCTGTGGGGCAGCATCGAGCCCGGCGCGCTCCGCGGCGGCATCGCCCAGGCCTGAGCGCGGGCCGAGCCGCTACTTCACGATCTCGAGCAGCTCGACCTCGAAGACAAGCGTGGCGCCGCCCTTGATCACGGGCGGCCGGCCCTGGTCGCCGTACGCGATGTCCGACGGGCACACGAGCTTGCTCTTGCCGCCCACCTTCATCATGGACACGCCCTCGGTCCAGCACTTGATCACGCCGTTGAGCGGCAGCACGATCGGCTCGCCGCGCTGCACGGAGCTGTCGAAGACCGTGCCGTCGGTGAGCGTGCCGTGGTAGTGCACCTTCACCCGATCCGTCGCCTTGGGCGAGGCGCCCGTGCCGGGCTTGATCGTCGTGATGACCAGCCCCGAGGCGGTCTTGGTGGCGCCCTTCTCGGCGGCCGCCTTGTCCAGGTACGCCTGCGCCGTCTTCTTCTCCACCGAAGCCAACGCACTCGCCCGGGCCGTCTGCAGCGCCGTGATCTTCGGTCCGTACGTCTGCACGTCGACCTTGTATTCCTTCTTCAGCACGCCGTCGCTGATGCCAGCCATGACCGCGTCGAGCTCGGTCGCGTTCAGGTTGAAGCTCGCCAGATTCTGGCTGATCACGAGCCCGAGAGCGTAGAGCGTCTTCTGGTCGTCTGTCTTCAGCTCGGGCCCGGCGGCGCCGGCGGCGGCCACGGTGATCAGGACGAGGGCGGCCGAGACCGGAAGGAATTTGCGCATGGGGATCCTCTCTTCGCGCGGATTAGCGTAGGATAGGTCGATCTTCTCACGGGAGGCCGCGATGCCGGAATCGATTCCTGCGCCGCTCATCATCGACACGCTCAAGGACACGTTCCGTGAGGCGCGCGGGAGCAGCACGCGTGAGCCGCTCGGCTGGATCCTGAGTGTCCCCGACACGCATCAGAAGACCGTGCTGGCCGCGCTCGACAAGGAGCGCGCGCTTCGCGTCGTCACCTGCGCCACCGAGGACGAGGCCAACGCCGTGGCCGCGGGCCTCTGGATCGGCGGCGAGCCGTGCGCACTGATGATTCAGCACGCCGGTCTCTACGCGTCGGTGAACACGATCCGCGGCGTGGCGATGGACGGGCGGGTGCCGATCTTCTACATCATCGGCCTGCTCTCGCGCGAGAAGGATCGCGACCTCAAGGATTCGCGGCACTCGATGGTCCGCTTCGCCGAGCCGCTGCTCGACACCTTCGGCGTGCCGCACGCGCGCCTCGAAGGCCCCGACGACGTGCACCGTATCCCCGAGTACTATCGCCTGAGCCGCGAGCGCCGCGGCCCCACCGC
>DASRIY010000125.1:0-10102 GCA_035649755.1 Candidatus Methylomirabilota bacterium | reverse complement strand
GAGTCAGCGCGACATACCTGACGACAGACCGTTCGATCTTCCCCGGCATGGCAGTCTCCTCGCGAGAGACCACCATGCTCGTCGGGCTCTGCCGCGGGACAGGTCCTCGCGAGAGAGAAGGAGGTCTCCGCCCGGAAATGCACCGGAGGTGCCACGCACTAGTTGAGGAGAGAGCGGCTCGCTAAGTACCTGGAATTACGCGATCGAGAAAAATTGATACGTCGGCGCTGGCGCGTGCGCGTGCCACGATGCACATGCAACAGGGCACAAACGTTCTGACGATGACGTATCAGATCTGAGAGCGATAGCAATTGTGAGAATTCTCGCGACGACCACCGCCGCGGCGTCGGCGCGATCTCACTCGGCGGCCGCGCGCTCGCTCACGTTGCCGTAGCGGTGGAGCACGTGTGAGATCGACTGCTCCCGGAGATACCAGCGGAGCTCCAGGCGCCCGTTGGCGAGCACGGGCGCGTCGACGACCGCGACGCCCGTGCTGTTGGCGGCGGCGCGGGCGGCCGTCGAGATCCGGTTCCAGGCGCGGACGCGCTCGGCATCCGCCGGATGGGCCAGCCGATCGACGAAGCCGGCTTCGGCCTCCACGACGAGCTCCAGGCCGCCGTGCTCCGCGAGCCACAGCCAGGGTCGCGAATCAGGCGCGAGACTCACCGTCAGGCGTGCTCCCGTGACGCATGCCGCGAGCGCGACCTGGCACAGCGCAACGCCCGTCGTTCCGCGCGCGATGACACGGCGGCAGGGCCGATAGCGAAACGCGTTGCGCTCGCCGCGGATCGCGCTGGGGTCGTGCTCCCGGCCGAAGTGCTCGCGCCAGGCGCGCGCGTAGCTGGCCGCGCTCGCCGTCAGGAGCCTCGCATCCGAGTCCGAGAGCTCGGTCACGCAGCGGGCGAGGAGCGTCGCGAGCGGCTCCGGCAGCGGCTCACCGTCGGCCGCTGGCATCGACGCCTGGCGCCAGCGCGCCAGCTGGAGCACGTAATTGGGCCCGCCCGCCTTGGCGCCGGGCCCGACGGACGACGCCTTCCAGCCGCCGAAGGGCTGGCGGCGCACGATCGCGCCGGTGATCGGACGGTTCACGTAGAGGTTGCCGGCCTCGATGCCCTCGACCCAGCGCGTGATCTCGCGATCGTCCAGCGTCTGGATCCCGCTCGTGAGACCGAACGGCTGCGCATTGGCCAGCTCGATCGCGTGGTCGAGATTGTCGGCGCGCATCAAGCCGAGCACCGGGCCGAAGCACTCGGTGCGGTGAAAGAACGAGCCGGGGCGCACGCCGAGCTTGATACCCGGCGACCAGAGACGCGGGTTGTCGGCGGTCGGCCGCGGCTCGAGCAGCCATTCCTCGCCCTCGTCGAGCACCGTGAGGGCGCGCCGGAGCGCCGCGCCAGGCATCTGGGTGAGGGGTGTCACGCGGCTCGTCCGCTCCCAGACGCTTCCCACCGCCAGGCTTGCCGCGGCGTCGTGGAGCTGGCGCCGGAAGTCGGCGTCGTCGTAGACCTCGGCCTCGCAGACGGCGAGGCTGGCCGCCGAGCACTTCTGGCCGTTGTGACCGAAGGCCGAGCGGACCAGATCGCGGATGGCCTGATCGCGATCGGCAAGGGCCGTGACGACGATCGTGTTCTTGCCGCTCGTCTCCGCGAACAGCGTCAGATCGGGTCGCCAGCTCAGAAAGAGGCGCGCCGTCTCGACGGATCCGGTGAGGACCACGGCGCCCACGCGCGGGTCCGTCACGAGCCCACGGCCGATCTCGTCGTCGGGGCAGGGTAGGAACTGGAGCGCCTCGCGCGGGATGCCGCCGTCCCAGAGACAGCTCGCGAGCCGCCAGCCCACCAGCACCGCCTCGGGCGCCGGCTTGAGCACGACGGCGTTGCCCGCCGCCAGCGCAGCGAGCACGCCGCCCGCCGGGATCGAGAGCGGGAAGTTCCACGGCGGGGTGACCACCACGACACCGAGCGGGTCGATGTCGCAGTCGCGGGTCTCGTCGGCGATGTCGCGCAACGCGCGGCCGTAGTAGCGCGCGAAGTCGATCGCCTCCGAGACCTCGGCGTCCGCCTCGGTCACGGTCTTGGCACCGTCGATCATCATGGCGCCGATCAGCTCGCCGCGACGGCGCCCGAGCTCGACCGCGCACGCCTCGAGCCGCGCGCCGCGCTTGTCGGCGTCGAGCGCCGCCCACGCCGGCTGCGCGCGAAGGGCCGCCGCGAGCGCCCGATCGACGTCCCCCCGGTCTCCCAGCGCATGACGGTACGCGGTCTTTCCGGGACGCGAGGGATCGATGCGTTCCGCCTGTCGTGCTCCCGGCGTGACATGCCCGTCGATCTGCAGCGGCACGTCCTCCAGCGCTCGCGTCTGCCAGTCGAGCGCAATGCCCTCGATCCACGCCCGGTTGGCCGCCGAGGTCCAGTCGGTGTCGGGCTCGTTGACGAACGGCGCGTCGGCGGCGCGCACGAGCGACGGAGAACGCGCCCCGTCCGCCTCGACGTTCCGGTCCTGAGTCCGCTGGGGTGCGTCCGACAATCCCTCGATGCGCGGAAACGCGGCCAGGAAGCGATCCCGC
Organism: Candidatus Methylomirabilota bacterium; assembly: GCA_035649755.1. Lineage (GTDB taxonomy): Bacteria > Methylomirabilota > Methylomirabilia > Rokubacteriales > CSP1-6 > AR31. The sequence continues at coordinate 7,536 of DASRIY010000125.1, read as the reverse complement.
TCGGCGGTCCACTCCGGTGAGCCCGGCTCGAGGTCGAAGACGTGGCGCAGGAAGTTCTCGGGCGCGGTGTTCTCGTCCAGCCGGCGCACGAGGTACGCGATGGCGCTGTGGAAGTCTTCCGCGCGCACCACAGGCGCGTAGAGCAGCAAGCCGCCGGCGCGCGCCTGTACCGCCCGCGCCTGATGATTCGCCATACCCTCGAGCATCTCGAACTCGACCGAGGGCTCGACCCGGCGCGCCTCGCGCAGCGCCAGACCGTAGGCGATGTCGAAGAGGTTGTGGCTGGCGATCCCGAGATGCACGGCCTCGGCGTGTTCGGGCCGGCAGCCGTACTCGAGCATGCGCTTGTAGTTCGCGTCGACCTCCGGCTTGGTCTCGTACGGCGCCTGCCTCCAGCCGTGCACCGCCGCCTCGATGCGCTCCATGGCGAGATTCGCGCCCTTCACGATGCGCAGCTTGATCGGCGCGCCGCCCCGCGCCCGCCGCGCGCGCGCCCACTCGGTGAGCGCGCGCTGCGCGCGATGTGAGTCGGGCAGGTAGGCCTGGAGCACGACCCCCGCGCTCAGCGGCCGGAACTCCGGCTCGTCCAGGACCTCGCAGAACGCGGTCGTCGTCAGCTCGAGGTCGCGGTATTCCTCCATGTCGAGGTTGATGAACTTTGGCGTGACTCGCCCGTCGGGGTGCCGGTAGTGATGGCGGGCGGCCGCCCGGTAGAGCGTGCGGAGCCGCTCGGCCACGCGCGCGACCGTCGCGCGAAACGCGACCAGGTCGATCTGGCTGAAGACCGAGGAGACCTTCACCGAGATGTACTCGACGTCGTCGCGGGCGAGCAGCGCGAGGTAGGCATCCAGGCGGCGGGCAGCTTCGGCCTCGCCCAGGATGGCCTCGCCGAGCTGGTTGAGGTTCAGGCGCAGGCCCGCGTTCCGCCGCGCCTCGAGATAGCGGCGCAGGTCTTCCTCCTCGCCGGGCAGGATGACGTTCTGCGTCTCCTGACGCAGCCGGTTCACGATGGGCGGAACGACCAGGCTCGGAAGATAGTGCGCCATCGCGCCGCCCAGGAGGAGCGCGACGCGCTCCCACCAGTCCATGTACTGGGGCACGCCGTAGCGCTCGAGCAGGTGAGCGAGCTGGTCGGCGATCCGCTCGGGCCGGTGGCTCCGGAAGGCCTGATCGGCGAGCGCGATCGTCAGCTCTTTGCCATGGGGGTCGGCCATCATGCGCGCGAGCTTTCGAGCCTGCGCGTGCTCGTCGGGCGTCTGCTGCGCGCGCGCCTCGCGCAGTAACGCCTCCGCCAGCTCGACGGCCCGGTGGGCGAGCTCTCCGTGCATCCTCGAGCCCAGTGTACTCGCGCGCCGCCGTGTGGCCGATTCTCGCCGTGCTTGGCACGAACGAGGCGCCGAGCGTAGAATCTGGCCGCCCGAGCCTGGTGGGCGGGAGGCATCCGATAGCGATGGACCGACCGTGGCTTCCGTGCGTGCTCCTGGCTCTGATGCTCTCGGGATGCGCGACCACCGACGTGAAGCTCAAGCTACCTTCGACGGGTCTACCGACGCCGATCCCGGGAGGCAACCAGCGGCAGATCGTCCTGACGAAGCCGTTCGCCGACGGGCGGCAGGTCCCGACCCTCTGCGGCGTGCAGAAGAGCGGCTACGGCGACGAGACCGCGACGGTCTACTGCGAGGACGATCCCGCGCGCTGGATCACCGACGCGCTCGCCGCCGAGCTCAGGGCCTCGGGCTTCACGGTCCTCTCTGCGCAGGAGAGCGCGCGCGACACGGCCGTGACGATTGAAGGCGCGCTGCTGAAGCTCTTCGCCGAGCCGGTGCTCGGCCCCTGGCTCACCACCATCGAGACGGACCTCAGCGTGCGGCTAGTGGCGACGTCGCGGAGCGGGCTCCGCACCGAGCGCACGTTCTTCGTCAAGGGTGGGCGAGAATCAATCGTCTGGACCGACAAGTGCTTCAACGAGTCGCTCGCGAGAGGGACCCAGGATCTCCTGGCCAAGATGGTCGAGGCGGTTCTCGAGCTGATGAAGCAGTATCCAGAGCTGGGCTAGCGAAGCCGGTGATCCGCCTCGCGCTGGGGCTGCTCGTCGCGCTCGGTCTGGCCGGCTGCAGTGTGCGAAGTGTCGTCGTCCCGCCGGAACAGCTTCCGGCGCTCAACGATTCGAAGTGGACGGTCGAGTCGGAACCCCGGTGAAAGGTGACCCCATGCAAGGGATCGGTCGGCGTGAGGAGATTCGAGTTCCTGGGATGCCCGAGCCCATCAGCCACTTCACGAACGTCGTCCGCGCCGGACGGCTCGTGTTCGTGTCGGGCTGCGTCGCGTCGGACGAGGCCGGGCGCACCGTCGGCGGCAACGACGCGACGGCCCAGGCGCGCCAGGTTCACGAGAACCTGAAGCGCTGTCTGGCGGCCGCCGGCGCGACGTTCGCGGACGTGTGCAAGGTGACCGTCTTTCTCAAGAACATCGCCGACCGCGAGAAGGTCAACATCGCCTGCACGGAGTACTTCGGACCGCACCGTCCGGCGAGCACGCTGGTCGAGATCTCGCGTCTGGTCCGGGACGATCTCCTGGTCGAGATCGAGGCGGTCGCCGTCCTGCCGGATTGAGTTGTGGCTGATTCAGAATCCCTGTGCAATCAGGCCCAGCTGTGGGCCAGGCAGGGCCGCTACCCGGAAGCGGAGGCGGCTTACCGCGAGGCCATCCAGACCGAGCCCGACCGCCTGAAGGCGTACCTCGGGCTCGGCCTGGTGCTCCGCCGCCAGCGGCGGTCGGCGGAGGCGGAAGCGGTCTTCAAGCACGCCATCCTCCTCAAGCCCGACGGCGTCTCGGCGCACATGGAGCTGGGCGGGGCACTCTTCGAGCAGGCGCGCTATCCCGAGGCGGCATCGGCATACCGCGAGGCGATCCGGCTACGGCCTGACTTCGCCCAGGCGCATGTGAGCCTGGGGCTGTCGCTCGCCCGCACGGGCGCCTACGGCGACGCGGAATCCGCGTTCCGGCAAGCGCTCAGCCTGAACCCGAAGGACGCGACGGCGATCGCCAATCTCACGACCGTGCTCCGCCGCCAGCGCAAGGTGGCCGACGCCGAGGTGGTCCAGCGTGAGGCGCTCGAGCGCGAGGTCGAGCCCGCGGCGGTCCGCCGCGATCTCGGCGACACGCTCTTCGAGCAGGGCCGCTATCCCGAGGCGGCGGCAGCGTACCGCGAGGCGCTCGAGCTCGCGCCGAACGACGCCAAGACGCGGCGGGGGCTCGGCCTGGCCCTCGAGCGCAGCGGCCGGCTGACCGAGGCCGCCGGAGCGTATCGTGACGCGATCCGGCTTCGCCCGGACGACCCCGCGCTGCGCGAGCGACTGGGCGTCGTGCTGCGCCGGCGTCACCGCGACGGCGAGGCGGCCTCCGCCTTTCGAGACATGCTCCGGCTCAGTCCCGACGACGCGCGCGCATACCAGCACCTGGCCGTGACGCTCGAGCGACTGGGACGCTACGACGATGCGGTGGTGGCGTTCCGCGAGGCCCTCCGGTTGCGCCCGACCCATCTGCACGCGTACGTCGGCCTGGCGGCCACGCTACGCCGGCTGGGTCGCTGGGCGGAAGAAGCGGAGGTGTACGCGGGCGCCCAGCGTCTCGCTCCCGAGAACCCCGATCTCTACGCGGGCCAGGGCCTGGCCCTCGGCGCCCTCGGCGACTACGCGGGGGCCACGGTGGCCTTCAGGCGGGCGCTCGTGCTGAGGCCGACGGACGCCGACCTCCACTACGAGCTCGGCGTCGCACTTGGCCGGCGAGGCCGCCACGCCGAGGCGGAGATGGCGCTGCGGACAGCCGTGGAGCTGCGGTCGGATCTGGTGAAAGCGCGCGCCAACCTCGCGCTGTGCCTGGGTCGCCAGGGCAAGCACGTCGAGGCCGAGGCGTCATACCGCCAGGCGCTCGCGGTCCGGCCCAAGAATCCGGTGCTCCATCGCGGGCTCGGCGTCGCGCTCTACTGGCAAGGGCGCTACGGCGAAGCCGAGGCGTCGTTCCGCGAGGCGATCGGCCTGCGTCCTGACTACGCGCGGGCGCACGGCGATCTGGGCGAGATTCTCGCCGAGCAGCATCGCTACGACGAATCCGAGACCGCCTATCGCGCCGCGATCCGGATCAATCCGGCGTCACGCAAGGCCCGCACCGCGCTCGGGAGCGTGCTGCTGGCGCAGCGACGGTATGCCGAAGCGGTGGACGCCTGCCGCGAGGCGATCCGGCTCAACTTCGACGAGATGCACGCTCATCTCGACCTGTGGGACGCGCTCGAGGCGCTGGGAAGATTCCGAGACCTCGAGGCGGCCGCGCGCGCCGTCATCGAGCGCAAGTCCGACCACGCCGACGCTCACGCGCGCCTCGGCCTCGCGCTCTACGCCCAGGCACGCTACGCCGAGTCGGTCACCGCCTATCGGACCGCCGTCGAACGCCATCCGGAGATCCCGCGATTCCGCGACGGTCTCGCGGCGGCGCTACGGAAGGCGCAGTAGCCGCCGGAACTCTTCGAGGTCGCCCGCGGGAACGTCGGGCCGCTGGCGAAGCTGCTCGAGAACCTGCGCCGGGTTCTCCTCGATCGCGCGGTTGATACTGACGCAGATCTTGACGAGGCGGCGAGCCTCTTTCTCAGCCTTGGCAGTCGCCACCGCTCCGGCGAGACGCCCGGCAAGAGCCAGGACAGCGCTGTCGAGCTTCACGAAGCCGGTGAGGGCCGGCGAGATGAGGCTGTGGCCCGCCGGGGCCGGACTGACGCGGTACTCGGCGACCAGCACGGCCTGGCCGTTGATAGTCGGAAGAAGTCCCGCCTTGTAGTGGCCGCGCCCATAGAAGACGCGCGTGCCGGGCGCGGCGTACTCGATCGTGAACTGGCCCACGACACCCCAGCCGTCGTCGAACCAGAGCCCGCCGTCCGGCCCGCGCCAGACGCGGTAGCGGCCCAGCCGGAGCGTTCGCGTGAGGTGCGTTGCGAACTCCGGGTGGTCCAGCAGGAACTCCAGGACGTCGTGACGCGCCAGGAACGGCTCGGCCGACGCCGAGGCGCTCACCGAGGCGGTCTCTGCCAGCTCTTGAAGGCGGGCACGCGCGGCCGGCGGGATCTGCGTGGGAAGGCTTCGGGAGGGCGTGGCGCCGCGCGCCGCTGAGGCGAGAAGCACCGCCGCGGTGCCGGCCAGAACCCAAGCCATCCGTGTGCGGTGCCTGGACAACACGTCCAACCCAGTATAACCTCTCGGCACAAGGGGACTATCCGCGCCGAACCGACGGCGCCCCGCGTGGGGTGCAGGGGGCTGTATGTATCAGTACCTCTACGCGATCGCCAACCGCCTCCCCGCAGCGTGGCGTCCGCCCGAGATCAGTGTGGGGGGTCCTGTTGTGCTCCGGCGGCTGGGTAACCTGGCCGTGGTCGCCTGCGACCTCGACCTGGCGCCGGTGGCCAACGCCAGGACCCTCGCCATCCATCACGACGTCGTCGCGACCACCCTGGAGGCGGCGGCCACGCTGCCGTTCCGGTTCGGCACGGTCGTGGCGGGGGCGGATTTCGACGCCTGGCTCGACGCCCACGCGCCGCTCGTTCGCGCGACGCTCGGTCAGCTTCGGGGCTGCGTCGAGATGAGCGTCAAGCTCCTGCGCCTGCATTGCGGGCACTCGATCGACCGGACCTGCCGCGAGTGCGCCGACGGCGCTCCCGGGGTCGTTCAGCTCAGGGAGCTGGCCGAGCTGCTCGTGGCGCAGGCAGGGGTGGAGCGATGGCGTTACCGGTCACCGGCCGGTGGCAGCAACGTCGCCGGGTCGGTCGCCTTCCTGGTTCCGCGCGCGGAGATCGATGCCTTTCTGACCCGGATCGCTCCCGTCGCGTCGCGCGCTGCGGGTATCGCCGTCGTACCGACCGGGCCGTGGCCCCCGTACTCGTTCGTTCCGGTATTCGACCGCTTTCCGCTCGCGAGCCTGGCGAGCCAGGGCTCCCTTCCGAAACGGCTCGCCGGCTGACCATCGCCTTGTCCGCCGCGGCAATGTGGGATAGGCTTGGCGCCGCTCGCGACTCGGGTGGATGTGCGCACGCCGCAGGCCGTCGCGGGGCTGGGTCCCGCCGGCCGAGGCGCGCCTCTGGATCAAGGAGGACCCGATGCAGAGACTCCAGCGTTCCGCCGTCGAGAGCCTGATGGACGGACGCTCCGACACGACGCTCGAGGCGGCGCTCGAGGTGTTCGAGGTCTTTGCCAGCGGATCGCTAACAGACGAGGTCTACATTCTGGAGGACGTCGGCGGCAAGCGCATCGCGATTGCCCCGACCGCGCTCAAGGACAAGTACCGGCGGGGGTGAGCCATGGCCATCATCGTGATGTCGCACCAGATGGGAGCGGGCGGCCCAGAGATCGGCATGGCGCTGGCGCAGCGGCTCGGGTACCGCTACGTCAACCAGGAGCTGCTGCTGGACGCGGCGCGCCGCTACGGGCTCGCTGAGGACAAGCTCTCGCATCTCGACGAGTCGAAGCCGACGCTGTTCGAGCGCTTCGACACCGAGACACGCCACCACATCACCGTCTTACAGACCACGTGCCTCGAGTTCGCCGAGGACGACAACGCCGTGCTGATGCGCGGCGGCGGTCAGTGGCTGCTGCGCGGCGTGCCCCACGTGCTGCGCGTCCGGATCATCGCGCCATTCGAGCACCGGGTGAAGCAGTGGGTCAAGCGCACCGCGGAGATGACGGGCGAGACGCCGAATCAGCGCGCCGCGGCGGAGCTGGTGCGGCGCGACGACGCCGAGAAGTCCGGCCGGATGCGGTACCTCTACGAAGTGGACATCGCCGATCCCACGCTCTACGAGCTGACCGTCAACACCGAGAAGATGAAGTACGACGCAGTGGTCTCGCTCTGCGAGGGCCTCGTGCGCCGTCCCGAGATGGTCACGACCGATGCCGGCCGTCAGATGGTCGCTTCGCGCGCGCTCGCGTCGCGGGTGCAGGTCGCGCTGGCGACCCATCCCGAGACCCGGCGCTATCGGATCACCGTCGAGGCGCATGGAGGTGTGGTGACGCTCGAAGGAACCGCGGCGCTCGAGCGGGCCGTGGAGGTGGCGCAGAAGGTACCTGGGGTACGCGAGGTCAAGACGCAGCAGGTCGAGATTCCTCCTATTCCTCCTTTCGTCGCTTAGCTCTAGCCCGGGTTTCGGCGCCTAGGCGAGCGCGAGCCGGATTCGGGTGGGAGGGGTCGAGACGACCACGCGGCACGCGTGCGCTTCCCCTTTGCGGCTGGGCTCCATCCGGGTTCGTTACTTCCCGTCGTCGCTTGTCGGGAACGGGTCCCTTCGACCCCTCCCACCCGAATCCGGCCCGCGCTCGCCTGGCGACAACCCAGTTAGGCGACGATCCCGCTAGTCGGGATTCGGCACTCGCTCGACTTTGGGGGCATCTGCGTCGTCTGACTCCGGACTCTTGTTTGCGGCTCTACGCGCGACCGCGCAACCGGTCCGACTTCGAACCCGGCGAATCCGAAGCTAGCGGTCTTGGGGGGAGGGGGGGCGCT
>DASRIY010000124.1:0-4468 GCA_035649755.1 Candidatus Methylomirabilota bacterium | reverse complement strand
GGCTCCGGAATCTGAACCGGCCCGGCGCGAGCGAGCTACGACGATCGCCGGCTGGCGAGGAAGCGGAAGAACTCCCGGCCCTCGGCGAGACGCCGGCGGCAGACCGAAGCGTCCCGGGCCATTTCCTTCAAGAAGCCGAAGATCTTGCGAGGCCGGAAGTAGAAGCGGCGATAGAAGCTCTCGACCGAGGCGAAGATCTCGGTGCGCGACAGGTGCGGATAGCCGAGCACGCTCGCCTGAACGCCCGCGTCGTCCACGAGCTCGCTCTGCTGGAGCCAGCCGCGCTCGAGCGCTTCCTGGTAGAGCGCGGTCCCCGGATACGGCGCGGCCAGCGACACCTGCAGGGAGTCCGGGTCGATCTCTCGCGCGAAGCGGATCGTCTCCTCGATCGTCTCGTGCGTCTCGCCCGGCAGGCCCATGATGAAGGTGCCGTGAATCTTGATCCCGAGGGCCTTCGCGTTCTTCGTGAACTCACGCGCGATGTCGATCCGGACGCCCTTCTTCACCTGGTTGAGGATCGCCTGGCTGCCCGACTCGTAGCCGACCAAGAGGAGCCGGAGGCCGTTGTCGCGCAGCACCTCGAGCGTCGAGCGCGGCACGTTCGCCTTGGCGTTGCACGACCAGGTAACGCCGAGGCGGCCGAGCCCGCGGGCGATCGCCTCGGCGCGCGGCAGGTCGTCCGTGAACGTGTCGTCGTCGAAGAAGTACTCCTTCACCTTCGGAAAGTGTCCGCGTGCTCGCGCGATCTCGGCGACGACGTGCTCGACCGACCGCGTGCGGTAGCGATGGCCGCCCACCGTTTGGGGCCAGAGGCAGAAGGTGCAGCGCGACCGGCAGCCCCGTCCGGTGTAGAGCGACACGTACGGGTGCAGGAGGTAGCCGATGAAGTACTGCTCGATCACCAGGTCGCGGTGGTAGACGTCCACGACGAACGGCAAGGCGTCCATGTTCTCGAGCGTCGGCCGCTCCGGCGAGCGCTCGAAGTGCCCATTCGTGCGATAGCTGAGCCCGGCCACCTTTGGCAGCGGCCACCCCTGCGCGATCTCCTGGATGGTGAAGTCGAACTCGCTGCCGGCCACGAACTCGATGGCCGGCGAGGCGGCGAGCGCGCGCTCGCGCTGCACGGCGACGTGCGCCCCGACGAAACCGATCCGGAGGCGCGGGTTCTCGCGCTTGAGCGCCTCCGCGACGCGCACGTCGTGCGCGAACGACGCCGCGCTCGTGTGCAGCACGGCCAGGTCGTAGTCGCGCCCCAGCGGCACCACGTCCTCGAGCGTCAGCCCGGCCGGCGGCGCGTCGACGAGCCGGCTGCCCGGCACGAGCGCCGCCGGCTGCGCGAGCCACGTCGGATACCAGAACGACCGGATCTCGCGGCGCGCCTGGTAGCGAGCGCCGGCGCCGCCGTCGAAGCCCTGGAACGAAGGAGGATGCAGGAACAGCGTGCGCAGGTAGTCGGCCATGCGTCCGCTATCTTATCTCATTCATCCACAGGGATCGGCCGCCGCTCACGCCGAGAAGGCGGGCGGCTGGGAGTCCGGCGACGACGCTCCGCGCCGGACTTCGGACGCTGACCACCCACACGCGGCGGCCGCTCGCCCAGGCGTCGCGAAGCCGCGCCTCGTCCCAGAAGAGGTCGCGCGCCTCCGGACGCTCGGCGCCGAAGCCCAGGACGCTCCGCCGGCCGTCGATGATCACCGGCCGGCGGCCGGCGTACCACTCGAACGCACCGGAATTCTCGATCGGGCCCTCGTGCGCCACCACGTCGTCCGGGCCAGCCAGGCGCGCCACGTTCCGGGCCAGCTCGCGCACGGCGCGATGGCTGGCGACGAGCCCGAGGCCGACCGCCACCGACGGGAGCGACGCGATCATGGTCACGGTGACGATCGTGACGACCAGGGTCCGCCGGCGCTCGGCCGATGCCGCGGCGCGGAGCGCGAGTACGAGCGCGAGCGCCGCCGCCCCGAACACGAGCGCATTGACGCGAAAGAGCGGCTGGAAGTCGGCGAACGGAGGGATCGGCGCCGGCAGCCCGGCGGCGATGCTCTTCTTCGCGGCGGCGTCGACCGTGTCGATGATGGCCGCATAGAGGCGGGGGCCGGCGCCGGTCCAGCCCAGGGCCATGCCAAGGCCGATCACGCCGAAGAGGGCCGTGTGCGCAAATGCCAGGCGCCGGCCGCGGTCGACCTCCCACGCGCGCGCGGCGAGGAGCGCCAGGGCGAACGAGGCGGGCAGCCCGTAGTGCGACAGGCGAAACGGCGACAGCGCCGTCACCACCAGCACGCTCAGGGCCCACAGTGCCAGCGCCGTCCACGCCACCTCGTCGGGGTCGCGCCACGCCCGCCGGTGCGCGAGAGACCAGATAGCGACGCCGGCGGCGAGCACCCACGGGCCGGTCCAGCCGACCGCGACGGCGAGGAACTGCAGCGCCGTCAGCGGCACGTCCTCGTCCGCGAAGTGCCGCGCCCGCGCGACATTCAGCACGTGGTTGTCGATGGCGGTGTACCAGCCGAAGCCCGGTGTGGCGACCTCGGCGGCGATCCACCAGCCGAACCCGATCACGAGGCACAGGACCACCCCAGGCCACGGAAGCCACGCACCGAGCGGACGTAGGCGCCCGGCCAACGCCAGGGCCAGGCCGATCGCGAGCGGCGGAAGCAGCGCGCCCAGCGGGTCCTTCGCGAGCGACGCGAGCCCGAACACCGCGAGGCCGGCGGCGCAAAGCCAGCGCCGGCGCTCGCGGATCCCGACGAGACAGAGCGCGAAGCCGCCGGCGAGCGCGGCGACGAACAGGGCCTCGGGGCGCACGTAGCGGCCGTACGCGTAGAACCCGGAGCCGGTCAGCAGCGCCAGGCCCGCCACGAGCCCGCCGCGCCAGCCGAGCAGGTGCGCGCCGAGCCACGCGGTGGCCCCGACGGCAGCGGCCGCGGCGAGCGCCGAGACGGCACGCGCAGTCGCCTCGCTCGGCCCCGCCACGGCCGACGCGAGCGCGATCAGCACGTAGAGGAGCGGCGGCTTGTCCACGTAGCGCACGCCGTTGAGCGTGAGGGCGAACGGATCGCGCGACAGCGCCAGCTCACGCGCGATCTCGGCGTGCATCCCCTCACCCGGGTCGTCGAACGGGATCCGGCCCAGGCCGGCGAGGAGCAGCGGCGCCGCCACCAGCACCGCCAGGGCGCCCAGGCGTGCCGGAGTCAGCCCGATATCCTCACGTGCGCGACACGAGCAGCACGCCGACGATGATCAGCACGATCCCGCCCCAGCGGGCTGGCGTGATCACCTCGTCGATCAGGAGCCGGGCCAGGAGCGCCACGACCACGTAGTCGAGCGCGGTCATGGGCAGCACCTGGCTCACATCGGCGCGCGAGAGCAGCGTCAGGTACATGGCGAAGAACGTCGCCTGGAGCGCGACGCCGAGCACCAGCCACGGATTCGAGAGCGCGGAGGCCACCATGCCGCCGACGCGCGTCGCCGGCGCCTCGGTCAGGTCGCCGACCGTCCGCATTCCCTTCGAGAGCATGACGTGACCGGTCCCGCCGATCACGACGGCGATGACGACCAGGATCAGGGTCTTCCCCAATTCGCGTGCCTCCCGGTGGTTGGTCTACGCCGACTCGAGAACGCCGCCGCGCAGGCGATAGACGGCGCTGGCGCCGGTCGCCGCCTCGGGCCGGTGGCTCACCACCACCACCGCGGCGCCGGCGCGTGCGCGCCCGCGCAAGGCACCGAGGATCACGGCGCCGTTGGCGTCGTCGAGGTTCCCGGTCGGCTCGTCGGCGAGCAGGAGCGGCGGATCGTTCAGCACCGCCCGGCAGAAGGCCACGCGCTGCTGCTCGCCGCCCGAGAGCTGCGCGGGGAAGTGGTCGACGCGGTCGGCGACGCCGACCTCCTCCAGGAGCTCGAGCGCGCGGCGCCGCGCCGGCGCGCCCGCGCGGCCCACGTAGCGCGCGGCCAGCAACACGTTCTCGAGCGCGGTGAGCGACGGCAGGAGCAGGAACGACTGGAACAGGAAGCCGACGTAACGGCCGCGGGCGTGGCTCTTGGCCGCGCGCCCGAGCGAGCTCACGCGCGTGGCCTCGAACCAGATCTCACCGCCGTCGCCGTCCTCCAGGAGCCCGAGCACGTTCAGCAGCGTGCTCTTGCCGCAGCCCGAGGGCCCGGTGACGACGATCAGGTCGCCCGCCTTCACCGTGAGGTCGACACCCGCCAGCACGCGGATCGGCGTTCCCGACCGCGAGCGGTAGGATTTGACGAGACCGGTCGCGCGCAGCATCAGGCGCCCCGGCGAATCGCTTCGGCCGGCGACACCGAGATGACGCGTGCGGTCGCGTACACCGCCGCGGCGGCGCCGAGCAGGATCGAGAAGCCGAGTGCCCCGCCCAGGAGGCGGGGCGAGAAGTGGAACAGCTGCTGGGCCCGCGCCACGGTGGCGTCGATGCCCCAGCCGAGCCCGAGGGCCAGACCGATGCCG
>DASRIY010000123.1:0-9849 GCA_035649755.1 Candidatus Methylomirabilota bacterium | reverse complement strand
CGGCGCAGGCGATGCGTCGCGCGGCCAACCCACCAGTGCAGCTCGCGCTTGGCCTGGATCGCCAGCTCGGCGAGAGCGAAGTTCGATTCGGCGACGAGCTCGCCGTTGTCGGCCGGCGCCACCTCGATGTTGGAGATGAGCCGGCGCATTGGCGACGCGGGCTCCTGGCTGTATCGATGGCCCGTCTGGAGCAGCTTGATCCGCGTCTCGAGCCGGCCGCGATTGTCGTAGATGTGCGAGAGGTGCTTGTCCGGGTCGGCGGCCAGGTCGGTGGTCGCCGGAACCCAGTACACGGCGTCGTCGGTCCACAACGCCAGCCATTCCGCATAGCGCGCCTCGTCGGCCAGACGCGCCTCGCGGTAGAGGAACTCGACGACAGCCCGGTATTCGGCCTCGGAGACCATCGGAACGGGGACGGGCTACGCCTCCGTCATCACCGCCCGGTAGTGCCGCCACAGCGCGCGGTTGGTCGTCTCGTCGGTCACGTGGGACACGGTGCGGCCCTCGGCGTCGACGCGCTCGCGGTTCAGGCCGCGGCCCAGCTCGAGCCACGGCGCCGTGCGGGCGTGAAGGCCGAGCTGGTTGCGGCTCGCGACCGTCAGATCTTCTGGCATCAGGAACGACGCCGGCCCCATGCCCGCCTCGGCCATCCGGAGCAGCCGGCTCCGGAACTCGGGAACGCCCTTGAGGAACATCGGCGTGTGCCAGTGCACGCACTCCTCGACGCTGACCGGCTCGACGATCGCGATGTTGGTCTCGCCGAGAAAGAGATTCGGGAAGATGAGGGCGTGCGCCGGTCCTTCGAAGATTCGCCGGCGTGTCACCTCGGCTCCATCCCGACGCTCGAGCGCCGCCACGAAGTCGGCGACCGTCGACCCGGAGACGCCGCCCAGCCACTCGAAGGGGCCCTGATAACCCGGCGACCAGTCGATCTCGATGTGGCCGTTGCCCCAGTCGCGCACGACCGCCTTGATCGTCTTCTCGTCGCCCACGACGCGCTGGTATTGCGAGCGCACGGCGCTGAAGAGCGCCCGGTGGACGAACCCCAGATGGTAGCCGTCGCTGTCGTTCTCGGGCAGCGTCTTCCAGTTCGCGGGGCAGCGGTGCTTCACCCAGCCGGCGGTGAGCTCGATCTCGCCGGCCGGCGAGAGATCACAGGAGCGATCGATCAGGCGAGTCGCCGAGCCGAGATGCTCTGCGAGCGAGATGCCCTCGGCGCTCAGGCTCGCGAAGACGAAGCCGCGGTAGCTCGACACGCGGGGCGCGCGCGTGAGGCCGTGCGCGCTCTTGTCGAAGGCCGCGTAGCCGCCCGGGTACGGCACGCCGAGCAGCTCGCCGGAGATGTCGTAGGTCCAGCCGTGATACGGGCACGTGAACGCCCGTGCGCTGCCGCGATCGGCCGGGCACACCATCGTGCCCCGATGCATGCATCGGTTCACGAGCACGCCGACACCGCCGTCCTTGCCGCGCACCATGATGACCGGCTCGGTCCCGACGCGGCGGGTCACGAAGTCGCCGGGGCCCGTGATCTCGCTCGCGTGGCCGACGAAGACCCAGCCCCGGCGGAAGATCCGCTCCATCTCGTCGTCGAAGACCTGCGGGTCGGTGTAGAGCGAGGCGTGAATGCGGTCGTCCTGGACGAGCGTCTTGTAGTCGATGGCCCCGTTCGGCGCGTGCGACGACATCTCGCCTACTCTAGCACTCGCTAGGCGCCCTTCAGGAAGGGCACGGCCATCTCGGCGAACAGGTCGGGCGTCTCGACGACCATGAAGTGGCCGGTCCGCGCCTCGACGTACTTCGCGCCCGATATCTGCCCGGCCACTTTCGCGACCATCGCCGGCGTGCGGATCCCGTCCTCGGTGCAGCCGATGATCAAGGTCGGCGCGGTGATCCGCGCCAGGTCCGCGCTCAGATCGAACGCGGGATTCGACGACATCCTGAGGATCGCCGCCATCGCCTCGGGGTCGTTGCCGAGCCAGCGCCGGCGAAAGCGCTCGAACCGCGCGCGGTCGAGCGCCCGCATGCTCTCCGGGTACGATGCGGCGAGACTCGGCGGCTCGACTGCGCGCACACCACCGCGCTCGGTCTCCTCGATGCGCTTGCGGGCGGCGGCGGGGTCGGCGTTGGCCCAGGTGGCCGGGCTCGCGGCGACGACGCGCGCGACGCGCCCGGGGTGACGGCCCGCGAACGCGAGCGAGATGGCGGCGCCCATCGCGCACCCGGCCAGTCGCACCGGCCCGGTGATCCCGAGCGCGCCGAGCAACGCGGCCAGATCGTCGACGATGCCGTCCATCGTCAGCGCACGCGTCTTCTCCGACATCCCGAAGCCCCGCTGGTCGTAGCGCAGCACCCGGAAGTGAGGCTGGAAGGCGGGGAGCGTGTCGTCCCAGCTCTCGATGCAGCCGCCGACCTCGTGGACCATCACCAGGGTGTCCCGGCCGCTGCCGCTCAGGTCGTAACGCAGGCTCGCGCCATTGGCCTCGATCCACTCCATGGCTCTCGCTCCTCTCGCACGCCTACGTCCGGTAGGCGGGAATCCGGCGATGGAACATCGCGAAGATCTGCTCCCAGTCGCGCGCGGCCCCGCGCGCGTCGAAGATGTCGCGGTTGGGCAGCGCGTAGCCGTGCTGGGCGCCAGGGTGCACGGCGTAGCGATAGTCAACCGGGCCCGGGCGCAGGAGCTCCTCGAGCTCCTTCACCATCGACAAGGGTGCGTAGGGATCCATCTCGGCGAAGCCGCAGTAGATCTCGCCCCGGAATCTGGGCGCCAGCCGATGCGGCGAGTCGGCCGCGTCGCTGACGAGGCTCGTGCCGTGCAGGCTCGCCGAGGCGATGACGCGTTCCGGAAAGTGGCCGGCCGCGCAGAGCACGTGGCGTCCGCCCATGCAGTAGCCGATGGCCCCGACGCCGCCCGGGCGCACCGGCTCGCCGCGCGAAACGAAGTCGAGGATGGCCCCGGTATCGTCGACGACCATCTGGTTCGATAGCTTGCGGCCGGGCTCGACCACCCGCTGGCGCCGCTCCTCGTCGAGCGCGTGCAGCGAGATCATCCGGTTCTGCGCGTCACGGAACTCGTGACGGACGCGGCCCTGGCGGTAGTAGAAATCCGGAACCATGCAGTAGTAGCCAACCGTGCCGACGCGGCGGGCGATCTCGTGGAGCTCCTCGCGCACGCCCCAGATGTCCATGTAGAGGATGACAGGCGGAAACGGCCCGTCCTGCTCCGGGTGGGTGACGAACGTTGGCATCCGGCCCGACAGCGTCTCGATGTCGATGACTCGCTCCCGCATGGCGTCCGACACTAAGCCGCCGGCGACGGGGACGTCAAGACAAGGCCCGCCGCGTCCGTGGTAGCATTGCGGCACTCTCACTACGAGCGACCCGGGAGATTCGACCATGAAATTCGGCCTGCTCTACGAGGCGCAGCGACCGTTCAAGGGCAAGGACATCGACTGGAACAAGCTCTACAAGGAGACCATCGAGCAGTGCGTGCTCGCCGACAGGATGGGCTTCGACAACGTGTGGTTCGTCGAGCACCACTTCCTGACCGGCTTCTCGGGCTCGCCGTGCCCTGAAGTCCTGCTGGGCGCGCTCAGCCAGATGACCCGGCGGATCCGCATCGGCTTCGGCGTGTGCATCCTTCCCGCTCACCATCCCGTCCGCGCCGCCGAGCGCGCGGCCATGCTGGACCAGCTGACTGACGGGCGGCTCGAGTTCGGGACCGGACGCTCCAACGCCTACGAGCAGATCGGCCAGGGCATCGATCCACGCAACACGCGCGCGATGTGGGAAGAGTCGATCTCGATGATCCCGCGCATCTGGCAGTCGGAGGAGTTCTCCTGGGAAGGGCAATTCTGGACCGTGCCCAAGCGCCACGTGCTGCCCAAGCCCTTCCAGAAGCCGCACCCGCCGATGTACCTGGCCTGCACGCAGACCGAGAGCTACGACGTGGCGGCCGAGAAGGGCATCGGCGTGCTCTCCTCGGCGACGTTCGCGACCAACATCCTGGCCGAGCACGTCAAGCGCTACCGGGCGCGCGTCAACCGGACGAGCCCCGTCGGCGCGGTGACCAACGAGTACTGGGGCAACAACGTCCACGCCTTCTGCGGCACCAACAACCGCGAGGCCCGCGACCTGGCGGCCCTGTCGCTCAAGACCTTCTTCGGCCCGGACAAGCCCTACATTCGCGACCGCGTCAACGCCTACGAGCAATTGCTCGAGTCGTGGGGCGGCGTGCCCGACCACCTCAAGGCCGACTTCGGCCGGTGGCTGCGCCAGTCCGACGAGGCGCACAAGGAGCAGGCGGCGCAGGTCGGCATCTCGCTCGACAGCGGCCCGGGCGCGGCCCGCGCGGCGTTCGGCCAGATGGACGCCGACACCCTCTGCGATCGCGGCATCATCATCGCCGGCGATCCGGATAGCTGCATCCGCGGCGTCCAGCTCTACGAGGAGGCCGGCGTCGATCAGGTCATCCTGATCACACAGACCGAGACCATCCCCCACGAGCGCGCGCTCTCGTCCATCGAGATGTTCGGCAAGCACGTCATTCCCGCGTGCCGCGCGGCTTCACGGGCCACGCCCGTCGCCGCCGGCGCGTAGCCGCACCCAGACAAGGAGGCATTCCATGGCGACCGTGACGACGCAGCTCAGCGGGATCGAGGCCGAGGTTCTTCGCGCCGACGACCGGCGCTTCGAGGCGATGCGCAAGGGCGACTGGGCCGGGCTCGACGCCGCGCTCGCGGACGACCTGGTCTACGTGCACTCCACCGCCCGTCAGGAGTCGAAGGCCGAGCACATCGCGAACCTGCGCGGCGGCAAGCCGCATTATCGCGGCATCGCACCGCGCGACCGGCGCGTGCGCATTCACGGCGGCGTCGGCATCGTCAACGGTGTGTCGGACATGCACGTCGAGCGCGACGGCAAGGAGAACCGCTTCACCGTGCGCTACCTGGCCGTCTACGCGAAGTCGGGCGCCGACTGGCGCATGGTGGCCTGGCAGTCGACCAAGCAGGACTAGCCGTGTCCACGCTGGTCGTCGGCGCGACGGGATTCATCGGCCCGCGGTTCATCCGGAAGCTGATCGCCCGCGGGGAATCGGTCGTGGGCATGGACCTGAACCCCGGCGCGGCGACGTTCGGCGGCGTGCCGATCGGCGCGCCGGTGCTCCGGGGCGACGTCACGCAGTTCGAGGACGTGATGCGAACCGTCCTCGACGTCAAGCCGGACCGGCTCATCAACCTCGCCTACGGGCTCGGGGCCGGCGAGGGCAATCCGCACCAGGTCATGCGCCTGGACATTCTCGGCATGGACAACTGCTTCGAGGCCGCGCGCCTGGCCGGCGTCAAGCGCGTCGTGTACGCGAGCTCGATCGCGGTGAGCGGCCAGCAGAAGAATTTCGGCGACCGGCCGGCGACCGAGGACGATCCGGTCTACGGCACGAGCCAGTACGCGATGCACAAGATCTTCAACGAGTTCCAGGCGAAGAAGTACATCAAGAACTACGGCATGTCGATCGTGGGCGTGCGCCCGGCCAACGTCACCGGGCCGGACAAGGTGCGCGGCTCCGTCGACCACGTGCAGATCATGGTCGACGCCGCCCGGGGCCGGCCGGTACACCTGCCGAACAAGGGGATGATGCGCACCTTGATCCATGTCGAGGACATCGCGGAGGTCTTCGTCCGCGTGCTCCTGGCCGAGGCGCCTCGCCACAGTCTCTACAACTCGGGGGGCATCCCGGTAAGCCTCGGCGAGCTGGCCGACATCGTCCGCGGATTCATCCCGGACGCGAAGATCACCTTCACCAACGAGGGCGGCCGCGAGGAATCCGGAAACTACCTGGTGGACTGGAGCCGGCTGGCCAAGGAGTTCGGGATCGAGTACCCCGGCCTGCACACCCGGGTCCTCGAGGTCCTCAACGAGGTCCGGCAGCAGGAGGGATTGCCCCTGGTCGGTACACGGTAGTACCGTGAGGGGCAAGACTGACGGAGCGCGCGCAGTGAAAGCCAAACCGGAGGCGGAGCGATGGCCTACAACCGAATCTCGGCCGATTGTCACCTCGATCTGATCTGGCTCCCACCAGATTTGTTCGTCTCGGAGGCGCCTCGCGAGATGAAGGACCGGATGCCCTATGTGGCCGACGGCCCTGACGGACGGCGCTGGGTCGCCAACAACGGGGCGGTCTTCGGCATCGCGGGAGGCGTCGGCGCCTCGGGTACGAAGTACATACCGGGCAAGCAGCTGCGCGTCGACAAGATGGCCGAGGCCGGCCTGTACGAGGACGGCAAGAAGGGCCTGCGGCGTCCGGGCGATCCCCATCTGCGCGTGAAGGACATGGACCGCGACGGCGTCGACGCCGAGGTCATCTACGGCATCCTCGCGGCGGCGGCCAAGCTGAACGACAAGGAAGCCTCCAACGAGATGCTGCGCATCTACAACACGTGGATGAACGATTTCTGCAGCCACTATCCCGATCGGCACATCGGCCTGGCGTGCCTGCCGTACGGCGACATCGACGCGGCCGTCGCCGAGGTGCATCGCGCGGCCAAGATGGGCTTCAAGGGGCTCGAGCTCTCGTGCTCGTGGGACATGGAGCCCATGTGGCATCCGATGTGGGAGCCGCTCTGGCAGGCCATCAACGAGGTCGGCATTCCCCTGCACTTCCACACCTTCCCGTCGGTGTCGCCGAAGCTCCGCGAGCAGTACACGGGCCTCACGCAGCGCGCGCTCATGTACAGCGGGCTCTGCCTGTTCCAGATGACCCTCGGCAACATCCTCACCGCGCTGATGGGCAAGGCGGTGTTCGAGCGCTATCCGAATCTGAAGATCGGGTTCGGCGAGAGCGGCATCGGCTGGATCCCGTACGTGCTCGACCGCATGGACTTCGAGTACGAGGACCAGTACAAGGACCTCCCGCTCAAGCTGAAGCCGAGCGAGTACTGGCGCCGCCAGTGCAAGGCGACCTTCCAGTACGACCGGGTCGGCACCAAGCTGATCGACGAGATGGGCGTCGAAACCTTGATGTGGGGCTCGGACTATCCGCACCCGGACGGCGTGTGGCCGGAGTCGGGCAAGTACATCAAGGACCAGTTCTCGCACCTGCCGGCGGATGTGACCCGGAAGATGACCTGCGAGAACGCCGGGAAGTTCTACGGCCTGATTCGCTGAACGGATTCGCTGAACGGTAGGGGGGTCGACAGGCCCCCCTTACCTACCGCCCCGCTCTACATCTACGGCGGACTGGACCGCGGGCCGACCGAGTTCAATCGTGCCTTCGGCATGGCCTGGGGTATCGGCGGCTGGCTGCTCACCGCCTTCCTGCAGAAGATTGGATTCGAGGCCGCCCAGAAGCTACGCGAGAGGGTCGCCGCCGAGATCAAGACTACGTTCGCGAGCACCTATGCGAAGGAAGTGTCTCTCGCCGAAGCGCTGCGGCTCGAGGAGGTCGCGGTCTACAGCAAGCAAGCCACCGGGCAGAAGTATCTGATCAACCCGAACAGAGGAATCAGCTGAGTCAGCTCCAAACGGGTGGCCAGCGCCGAGTCGTCACAGTGGCCAGACGACTCGCCCGTCAACTGCAATGGACGCGACCATGCGTGGCTCGAGCGTCATCCTTCGACCCCGCTGGGGAGACAGCAGCGCCTCGGGCTGGAGATCGCGAACCCGGAGGAAGACCAGCTCGCCGTCCTCGATTCCGGCGAAGCTCATTCCGCCGAAGCCGACATGGGCGGCTCCCCGGCCGTCCTCGGCGAAAACGATCTGATCGGTCGGCAAGGGGACCTCGGCCCCGTCTCGGAAGACCACAGACGTTCCAGGCGGACCGTTCTGCAAGATCGGCAGCTTCGACACCACCTCCGGCTCGCGGGTGATACGGGTACCGGGCACGAACTCGATGAGCAACGGATACACGTTCATATCAGTCATTCCTTCTCGGTAACGGTTCGACCGATGACTTCCGGCACACTCCGGATCGAGCCCCATGCCGCCGGATCCTGCCACAGGAGCGTGTTGAGGTAGAGGGCGACATCGGGCGCCGGGTACTCTCGGGCGATCGCGGCGGCGGCCGCAGCCATCTTCGCCGGATCCGGGGTGGCCGCGTCCTCCCGGATCAGACCGTTCTCGTGCGCGACGCCGAGCGCGTCGAGAAACGCGCCCATCATCGGCCGCTGCTCGGCGAGGTGATACACGACCAGCAGACGAGCGGCGAGGTCCTCGGGCGGATCCGGCACGCTGGCGAGGTAACGCGCCTTGTGCTGGTCGTCGAGCCCCATCACCGTCTTGGGCCGGAACTTCATCTTCTTGGCGATGAGCAGCGCGGCCTGCATCTGATCGCTGGTCGCTTCATCCGTGCCCCAGAGCGCAGAGGCGGCGCGATGCCGCTGCTCCGGGGTCATCAGTTTCCACAACCGTGAAGGGGTCCGCGTCGTGTCGGCCATCTACCCGGCCGCGCTCAGAACCTTCCCGCCGACCTCGACCGACTTGGCGTCGATGAGAATCACGGCCAGCACGCACGGCGCTGTGCCGTTGTTGACCCAGTTGTGGATGGTGCCCCGCTGCACCATGACGTCGCCGGCCTTGAGATGCACGACCGAGCCGTCGAGTTCCATGTCGATCTCGCCCGAGATGATCACGATGTAGTCGATCGAGTCGGTACGGTGATTGCGGGCCGCGAGGCCCGGCGCGAACTCGATGATGCGGAAGATCGTCCCGTTCTTCAGGGTCGTGGCGACCTTGCGCAGCCCCTCGTCGGCGGCGCCGTCGTTGTTGGCTGGGAATCCTTCCGTCGTCCAGATGTTGCAGGCCGTCGCGCCCGGCCGGCCCGACGTGACGTTCTTCGCGACCTCGTCGATCTTCACGATCGCCTTGCCGTTCGCGTCGTGGCCCGTGATCACTCGCCGCACCTGCAGTGCCATCGGTCGCCTCCTGGATCTCGAATGTCCGCTTCGCGGCCCATGATAGCCCGTCGCCGTGCCCCTGTCGCTCCCGGGCGCGAGGTACACTGGGCCCGCTTTCGGGACATCCAACTCGCAGTCGCGAGGACACGACATGAGCCACGGCGCGGCCGTCTTCCTGTTCACCTCCAGCTTGTTCGTGGGCATGCTGCTCTTTCTGGAGATCGGCCGGCGCCTCGGCTTCCGGCGATGGCAAGACGATTCGAGCGACGCCGCCGAGGGCATCGGCGCGGTTGACGGCGCGGTCTTCGCGGTGCTGGGGCTCCTCATCGCGTTCACCTTCTCCGGAGCGACCGCCCGATTCGACGCGCGGCGGCAGCTCATCGTCGAGGAGACCAACAATATCGGCACGGCCTACCTCCGGCTCGACGTGCTCCCCGCCGACTTCCAGCTGCCGCTGCGCGAGAGCTTCCGGCGCTACCTGGATTCGCGGATCGAGACCTACCGGAAGATTCCGGACCTGGCGGCCGTCCGCGAGTCCCGGGCCCGGGGCAACCAGCTACAGCGAGAAATCTGGCGCCAGGCGGTGGACGCCGTCCAGGCGGACGGCGCGGCGCTGGCGGCGCCGCTGCTGCTGCTGCCCGCGCTGAACGCGATGATCGACATCGCGACGACCCGAACCATGGCGGCGCAGCTGCACCCGCCGCGGGCGGTCTTCGCGATGCTCTTCGGGCTGGCGCTGGCGGCGTCCTTCCTGGCCGGTTACGGCATGACCGGCAGCAAGGTGCGCAGCCGCTTGCACATGCTCGGGTTCGCGCTCGTCATGGCGATCGCGGTGTTCGTCATCCTCGACATCGAGTACCCGCGTCTGGGCTGGATTCGCGTGGACGCCTTCGATCAGGCGCTGGTCGACCTGCGCGAGAGCATGAGTCGAGACGTGCCGGCCCCCGAACCGAAGTAG